>NZ_JBNXUN010000092.1:0-228 GCF_050563525.1 Falsiroseomonas sp. HC035 | reverse complement strand
GCCGCATGGCGGACGATGCCGCCGAGCCAAGCCTCGGCTGTGCCGCGAGCGGGGTCGAATTGGCCGGCCCTGTTGGCGATGCGCAGGAAGGCGTCGTGCAGGGCGTCGGCGGCGGCCTCCCGGTCACGCAGGATGGCGTTGGCGACGCCGAACAGGCGCACCGATTGGCGTTCATACACCGCCCGCAACGCGGTCCTGTCGCCACCGGCAACGGCGGCAAGAAGGGGG
>NZ_JBNXUN010000091.1:0-271 GCF_050563525.1 Falsiroseomonas sp. HC035 | reverse complement strand
GTGTCCACCAAGACCCACATCCTGACCAGGGACTGTCGCGAATTTCGTGTGTTGCCGGTCATGATGGGAAGAAAGGGACCCCTTCATGGCCAAGCGGAAAGCACCACAGATACCGGACGAGATGCTGGACCAGCTGCTGTCCGGCTCGGACGCCAGCACCGCCTTTGATCAGGGCGGCCTGCTGGACCAGCTGAAGAAGGCTTTGGCGGAGCGGGCGCTGAACGCCGAGATGGACCATCACCTGGCGGGCGAGGGCGGGGCCGGGAACAGC
>NZ_JBNXUN010000090.1:0-274 GCF_050563525.1 Falsiroseomonas sp. HC035 | reverse complement strand
ACGGCACCGACCGCGCCTGCTGTCCGACAACGGGCCCTGCTATATCGCGGGTGATCTTGCCGAATGGCTGGCCAACAATGCCATGGGCCATGTCCGTGGCGCGCCCTGCCATCCGCAAACCCAGGGCAAGATCGAGCGCTGGCACCAGACCCTGAAGAACCGCATCCTGCTCGAGAACTACTACCTGCCCGGCGACCTCGAGGCGCAGGTCGAGGCCTTCGTCGCTCATTACAACCATCAGCGCTACCACGAGAGCCTGCGCAATCTCACCCCG
>NZ_JBNXUN010000009.1:0-243117 GCF_050563525.1 Falsiroseomonas sp. HC035 | reverse complement strand
GATCCGGTCGATGTGGTCGCGCAGCCGGTACCAGCCGCCGACGAAGGGCAGGAACCAGGGCGTGCCGGTGTAGGTCGGGCGGGTGGGGAAATTCAGGCCGTCCAGCGCGAATCGCTCATTGGCGGCGCCGGCCAGCTTCAGGGCGACGTTGTGGCCGAGCCAGGTGGCCATGGCGACGCCACTGCCCTGGCAGCCGGCGGCGAAGTGCACGCCGTCCTGTACGCCGATATGCGGCAGGTAGTCGAAGGTGAAGGCGACATAGCCGGTCCAGGCATGCGTGATCTTCGTCTTCGCCAGTTCCGGGAAGGTCGCGGTCATGTAGCTGTGCAGCGTCGGTGCGGATTGCTCCGCGGTCGCGGCCCGAAAACTGGCGCGGCCGCCCCACAAGACGCGCTTGCCGTCCGGCGAGGGCCGGAAATAGTTCAGCACGCGCTTGCTGTCGCTGATCATGCGGCGGCCGGGGAACAGGCGGTCCATCGTCTCGGGCGGCAGCTCCTCCGTCGCGATGATGTAGGAGTTGAGCGGGATCAGGCGCTTCGCCAGCCAGGGCAGGGCGGTGCCGCGCGCATCCTTGGAGTAGCCGTTGGTGGCGACCAGCACGGCATCGGCGCGAAGCTCGCCCTTGTCCGTCGCAAGGCGGAAACCGGAGCCTTCCTGCTTCACGCCGGCGACTCTCACGCCATCGACCAGGCGCGCGCCGGCCTTTTCGGCGGCGGCGGACAGGCCGCGGGCGTATTTGCCGGGGTGCAGGCTGCCGGTCGCCGCCGCGGCCATGCCGCCATGATAGTGGTCGCTGCCCAAAAACTCGCGCTGGCGGGATTTCGGGATCATCTCGGTCGGCAGGCCGGTCACGTTGGCGATCCACTCCGCCCGTCCCGCCATGGCCTTGTAGTGGCCGGGCGACCAGGCGCCGAGGTAGCGGCCGCAGCGGACGTAGTCGCAATCGATCCCTTCCCGCGCGATGGTGTCCTCGATGAAGGGGAAGGACGCGGCGGCGGCCTCGGTGATGCGGCGCGCGCCGTCCTCGCCATAGGTCTCGGCAAGCCCGGTCGAGGCGACCTTGAGACCGCCCGAAACCATGCCGCCATTGCGGGAGGAGGCGCCCCAGCCGATTCGCTCGGCATCCAGCACCGTCACTTCATGGCCCAGGCGGCGCAGCGTCAGCGCGGCCGAGAGCCCGGCATAGCCGCCGCCGACGATGGCGACGGCGGTGTGGTCCGGCAGGGTGTTGTCGCGAGACGCCGGCTCGGCGGCTTCCCACCACCAGGGACGGGCCTTGAAGCCGGGTGCGAAAAGCGGATGAAGATCAGACATTGCCGTGGCGCGCGTCCCGCTGTTCACTCGTATGGGCAAGGTTCCTGCCGGACGGGCTCCGGATCAAGGGCACCACCGGGAGCTTCACAGAAAAAGGAGATTTCGTATGCAAAGCTTCCAGCAGGACTGCGTTGAGCTGGCTTTCCGGAAGTTCCAGCGCGGCGAGATCAGCCGGCGTGGTTTGATGGCCGGATTGGCGGCGCTCGGCGTCGCGGTGGGCGAGGGCGCGCAGGCGCAGGCGGCGCGGCAGCTCGTCATGGTGAACTGGGGCGGCGTGGCGAACCAGGGTTTTGGCAATTTCTACGGCGCTCCGTTCAGTGCGGCCAATCCAGGCGTGACGGTGGTGCAGGACAGCACCGGGCCGTCCGCCGGCCGCATCCGGTCGATGGTCGAGAGCGGGCGGGTGACGTGGGACCTCTGTGACAGCTCCGCCACGTCGTCCTACCTGCTGGGCGGGATGAACCTGCTGAACAAGGTCGACTATTCGGTGGTCGATCGCAGCAACGTCATCGGCCCGACATTCGCGCTGGAACATGGCGCGGCGCCGTATTCCTTCAGCAACGTGCTGGTCTACGACAGCACCAAGTTCCCGAATGGTGCGCCGACCGGCTGGGCGGATTTCTGGGACCTGCAGAAATTCCCGGGCACGCGGCTGCTGCGGCGCGACGCCGCCGGCGCTTTGGATGGCGCGCAGATGGCGCTCGGCAAGAGCCCGGAAAATCTCTACCCGCTCGACATCCGTGCCTGCCTGGCGAAGGTGCGGGAAATCCGCCGCAGCCTGGTGTTCTGGAACAGCGGGTCCGAGTCGGAGCAGTTCATCCGCACCGGCGAGGCGGTGATGGGCATGATCTGGCACACCCGCGCCAAGGTGCTGGAGCAGGAGAGCAACGGCCGGTTCAAGTTCATCTGGAACCAGGGGATCCTGCAGCCGGGCATCTTCGTCAGCCCGCGTGGCAATCCCGGTGGCGACCTGGTGCAGAAGCTGCTGGCCTCCATGCTGGCCAACGCGGCGCCGCAGGTGGAGCTGCTGAAGTTCCTCGGCAACGGCCCGACCAACCCCAATGCGGCGGCGTTGGTGCCGGAGGAGTTCAAGCGCTTCAACCCGACCGACCCTGCGAATGCGCGGGTGCAGGTGGCGCAGGATGGACGCTGGTGGGGGCAGAACTACGCCCAGGCCAATGCAGACTACATCGACATGGTCACGGGCTGAGGATTCCGACTTCGCATGGCTGTCCTGTTGGTGAAGTCCGGTGGCGAAGATGCCATGCCGGAGTGGCGCGCGCATTTTTCCGAGTTCGCGCCCGGGCTCGATGTGCGGTGGTGGGACGATTCCAGCGTCCCGCCGGCCGCGGTCGACTACGTGCTGGTGTGGGATCCGGAGGCCGGCAGGCTCGGCGGGATGCCCAATCTGCGTGTGATCTTCGGTAGCGGGGCCGGTGTGGATTTCATCGCCGGCGATCCTGATTTGCCGCGGCACGTGCCGTTGATGCGCATGGCGCCGGCCGGCGCCACGCAGCGGATGGGCGAGTTCGTCTGCTGGGCGGCGCTGTCGCTGCTCAAGGGCGCGAGGCGCATCGCGCTCAACCAGGCGGCGGCCAAGTGGGACTATTTCGAGCCGGAATTCACCGCGACCGAGACCTCCGTGGGCATCATGGGTCTCGGCAACATGGGCAGCCGCGCGGCGGAGATGCTTTCCGGAATCGGCTTTCCCGTGCTTGGCTGGTCGCGGACGCGCAAGGACCTGCCGGGCGTGACCTGCTTCGCTGGTGATGCGGAGCGGGACGTCTTCCTGGAACAGACGAAAATCCTGGTGTGCCTGCTGCCGGCGACGGCGGAGACGCGGGGCATCCTCGATGCGTCGCTGCTGCGGAAGCTGCCGAAGGGGGCGGGGCTGGTGAATGTCGGGCGTGGCAGCCACCAGAAGATCGAGGACATCCTGGCGGCGCTGGATGACGGGCATCTTGGTGGTGCGGTGCTCGACGTGTTCGAGACGGAGCCGCTGCCGGCGGACCATCCGGCCTGGGCGCATCCGAAGGTCATCGTGACACCGCACCTGGCGAGCCTGCCGAGCCGGCGGGAACGTGCGCAGTATGTCGCGAAGGCGATCGCGGCGCATGAGCGGGGCGAGGCGCTGGCCAATCTGTATGACCATGCACGGGGCTATTGAATGACGCTTCCTCCGCCGCCGGTGCGGCCTGATCCGGATCATGTGCCAACCGAGCAGGAACTGCGGGAGGACCTCGCGGCCGCCTACCGTCTGATCGCGTATTTCGGCATGACCGACCTGGTGTTCACGCATCTGTCGGTGCGGGTGCCGGGAGAGGGGCATCGGTTCCTAGTCAATCCGTACGGGCTGCTGTTCGAGGAAATCACGGCGTCCTCGCTCGTGCTGGTGGATGCGGAGGGGGAGCCGCGGCAGCCGACGTCGTGGCCGGTCAACCCGGCAGGGTTCGTCATCCACTCCGCGGTGCATCGCGGGCGGGACAATGCGAACTGCGTGATGCACACGCACACGCTGGCGGGGATGGCGGTCGCGGCGCAGCAAGGCGGGTTGCTGCCGCTGAACCAGATGATGATGGAGTTCATCGGCCAGGTGGCGCTGCATGACTACGAAGGTGTCGCGGCGGACGACAACCTTTCGGAACGCGAGCGGCTGGTGCAGGACCTCGGCGACAAGCCGGCGATGATCCTGCGAAACCACGGGCTTCTGACGGTGGGGCACACCGTGGCGGAGGCGTTCTACTGGATGTGGTACCTGGAGCAGTCCTGCCGCATCCAGCTCGCCGCGCAATCCTCCGGCGCGCCGCTGGCGGTGGCCTCTGCCGAGACGGTTGAACGCACCCGCGCCCAGTTCAGCACGGGGCCGACCAAGGGCTGGCTGCCGTGGCAGGCGCTGCGCCGCAAGCTGGACCGCGAACAGTCGGACTACCGGGCATGAGCCATGCGCTGGCGCTGGAGGGGCTGAGCAAGCGATATGGCAGCTTCACGGCGGTGGAGCGAGTTTCGCTGGACGTGGAACAGGGCGCCTTCCTGACGCTGCTGGGCCCCTCCGGCAGCGGCAAGACCACCATCCTGATGTGTATCGCGGGCTTCGTGGAGCCGAGCGAGGGCGCGATCCGGCTGGATGGCCGGGACATCACGCCGCTGCCGCCGGAACGCCGCGACTTCGGCATGGTGTTCCAGGGCTACGCCCTGTTTCCGCACATGACTGTGGCCGAGAACGTCGCCTTCCCGCTCCGCGTCCGGAAGATGGGCGCCGCGGCGCGGGAGGCGAAGGTGCGGGGCGCGCTGGACCTCGTGCAGCTTTCCGCCTTCGGCGACCGACTGCCACGGCAGTTGTCCGGCGGCCAGCAGCAGCGTGTTGCACTGGCCCGCGCGCTGGTGTTCGACCCTGCGCTGCTGCTGCTGGACGAGCCGCTGAGCGCGCTCGACAAGAAGCTGCGCGCCGAGTTGCAGGATGAGTTGAAGGCGCTGCACCGCCGCGTCGGCCGTACCTTCGTCAACGTGACGCATGACCAGGAGGAAGCGTTGTCGCTGTCCGACCGCGTCGCCATCCTGAACCACGGCAAGCTGATCCAGCAGGGCGCGCCTGCCGAGTTGTACGAGCGTCCGGCGACGCGATTTGTCGCCGACTTCCTTGGCAAATCCAACTTCCTGCAAGGCGTGGTACGCGAGCATCTGCCTGAGGGCTTCGCCATCGGTGCGGGGGCGACACGGGTGGTGCAGCGTGGTGGCGTGGTGCCGGCACTTGGCGCGCCCGTGCTGCTGAGCCTGCGACCGGAGAAAATGTCGCTTCTGGCCGAAGGCGAGGCTGCGGAGAATGTCGTCGGCGGCACCATCGCAAGTTGGTCCTATCTCGGCGCCGGATATGCGCTGAATGTCGAGACGCCGGATTTCGGCATGCTGCGGGTGACGCTGCCGACCTGGAATGCGCCGATCGCGCCGCGGGAGGGCCTGGCGGTGCGGCTCGGCTGGTCTGCCTCGGCGAGCGTGCCGGTCCTGGACGACCCCGCATGAGGCGGCAGGATGCCGGATGGTGGCTGCTGATCCTGCCGGCCTTCCTGCTGATGACGGCTTTCTACGTCGCGCCCATCGCCCAGGTGCTGGCGATTTCCTTCACCGAGCCGTCACCTGGCCTCGGCAACTACGAACGCCTGTTCACCAGCGAGAGCGTGCAGCGCGTCATCGTCACCACTCTGCGCATCTGCGTGCTGACCACGGCGATCGCGCTGGCGCTCGGATACGTGCTGGCCTACCGGATCTCGCTGGCGGGTGTCGCGGCGCAGCGTTGGTGGATCCTGGCGGTGCTGGTGCCGCTGTGGATTTCCGTGCTGGTGCGCGCCTTCGCCTGGGTGACGCTGCTGCGCCGGCAGGGGCTGGTGAACGAATCGTTGCTGGGCGCGGGCCTCATCGCGGAGCCGCTGGCGCTGGTCTGGAACGAATTCGGCATCATCGTCGGCATGGTGCACTACATGGTGCCTTACGCCGTGCTGCCGATGCTGGCGAGCATGCGGGAGATCGATCCGCGGCTGCTGAGTGCGGCGCGTGGCCTGGGCGCCAGCCGCGTCACCATCTTCCGGCGTGTGTTCCTGCCGCTGTCCATGCCAGGTCTGCTGGCATCGGGTGTGCTGGTGTTCATCTTCTCGCTCGGCTTCTACATCACGCCAGCGATCCTTGGTGGCGGCAAGACCCTGATGGTGGCGGAGTGGATCGGGTTGCAGATCCTGGACCTGCTACGCTGGGGGCTCGGCACCATGATGGCGACGATGCTGGTGGTGGCGATCCTGACGACGCTCGCGGTGTTCTCCCGCATCGTCGACATGCGCCGGGTCTTCGGGGGGGGCGGCTGATGCGGCCGGGGTGGTTCGCGCGGGGGTCTGCCTGGGTGGTGGCGATGTACCTGCTGCTGCCGATCAGCATCATCATCCCGGTGTCGATGACCGATCAGCGCTTCCTGTCGCTGCCGAAGGAGGCGCTGTCGCTGCGGCACTATGCGACGGTGCTGTCTTCGCCTGAATGGCTCGGTTCCATCTGGCAGTCCTTCCTGATCGCGGTGGTGGCGACGGTGATCGCGGTGCTGGCGGGCACGCTGTGCGCCATTGGGTGCTGGCGGCTGGCGAGGCGGTCCACCGACCTGGTGCGGGCGCTGATGCTGCTGCCCATCATCATCCCGTCCATCGTTTACGCGATCGGGCTGTATCGCTACTTCGCTGGGCTCGACCTGCTGGATCGCTTCCTGGGCGTCGCCATCGCGCATGGCGTAACGGGCATCCCCTACGTCGTCATCACCGTCTCAACGGCACTGGCGGCATTCGATCCACGGTTGGAACAGGCGGCCCGGGGGATGGGGGCGAGCCTGGGGCAGACGCTGCGCTGGGTGATCCTGCCACGCATCGCGCCGGGCATTGTCTCCGGCGCGATCTTCGCCTTCATCCATAGCTGGGACGAGTTGGTGATCGTGCTGTTCATCGCCTCCCGCGACGTCTTCACACTGCCGCGGCGGATCTGGGACGGGATCAACGAGAACCTCGACCCGGCGATGGCGGCGGTGGCCGTGCTGCTGGTGGTATTCACCACCGGGCTGCTGCTGCTGGACCTGGCGTTGCGCCGGCGACGAGATGCCTAGGCGGCCCGCGCCGCACGCTGATCCAGGCAGCGGGCCATGCGGCGCACCTCGAAATCCAGACCCGGCGCCACGCGCAGTGCATGCGCCGACAATTCGCGGTAGCCGAGCGTGGCGTAGAGTGGCGCGCCCGACATCGTCGCCATCAGTTCCGAAGTCTGGACCCCAAGCGCGACCAGGCGCTGTTCCACCGTCTGCATCAGGCGCCGGCCGAGGCCGCGGCGGGCGAAGTCCGGGCTGACATAGACGCTGCGCACCAGGCCAGTGCGTCCGGGCAGGGGTTGCAGCGGCTCCGCCATCAGCGCCGCGTAGTTCGGCGCGTGGAGCGACCAGCCGGCGCTGCCAGCGAAGCGGCTGCCGACCTCCAGCACCAGGTAGGTGCCATCGGTGACGAGCCGCGCATCCATAGTGCCCAGGCGGGACAGCGCCGCGTCCAGCACCGGGCGGGGGTAATGCTCGGCCCCCAGCGCCAGCAGGCTGTCGGCCTGCATTTGGAGCAGTGCAGGCAGGTCTTCCGCGCGGGCCTGGCGGATCAGGTGCATGACAGGTCTCCTTCCGCGCGAGAGATAGGAGCACCGTATTGCACGCGTGTGTCGCGTGGCGGCAGGATGAGGTTTCGTAAGTGTCATCCAGAGGGATCCGCACCATGACCAACGCGATGAGCGAGTTCGACCACCGCTACAACATGCTCATCGAGCGTTTCGCCAGCGAGCCGGAGCCAGGCTTCGAAAGCGCCGAGGAACAGCGCTTCGTCTGGGGCCGCGAATGGGGCTGCAATTCCGACATCGGCCGGCTGCGCGTGGTGCTGATGCACCGGCCGGGCGAGGAGATGCGTGTGGTGGACACGCTGCCCTACATCCCGGAACTGCGGGCCTTCGGAGACCCGCAATCCGGCGCCTACTGGCGTGGGGACGAGCGGCCGACGCTGGCGGAACAGCAGGCGCAGCATGATGCGCTGGTGGCCGCGCTGCGCGAGGAAGGCGTCGAGGTCGTGTTCCTCAAGCGCGCGGCTGAGGGCCGGCATAAATCCATCTACACGCGCGATTCCTGCATCGGCATCAAGGGCGGCGCCATCGTCACGCGCATGGGCCCGCGCATCCGGCGCGGCGAGGAAGCGCCGGTGACGGAGACGCTGGGCGCACTCGGCATGCCGGTGCTGCGCACCATCCACGGCACCGGGCTGATGGAAGGCGGCAGCTTCGCCTATGTGCGGCCGGACCTCGCCGTGGTCGGCGTTTCGTCACGGGTGAATGAGGAAGGTGCGCGGCAGCTGGAGGAGGTGCTGGCGGTGCAGGGCACGAAGCTGCTGCGGGTGCAGATCCCGGGCTACCGGCTGCACATCGACGGCGCCTTCGTGATGATCGACCACGACACCGCCATCGTGAATCCCTCCACGCTGCCCTTCGTGTTCATGGAGGCGCTGAAGCGGGAGGGCGTGAAGCTGATTCCGGTGAACCACGAGGACCCATCCTGGACCATCAACTGCCTGGCGGTGCGGCCCGGGCGCATCCTGATGAGCGACAAGGTCGGCCCGCGGACGCAGGAAGCGCTGGACCGCGCCAACATCTCCATCCGGCTGGTGCAGTACGACAGGGTCGGGCTGGGCGGCGGTGGTATCCACTGCTCGACCAGCCCGCTGGTGCGGGATGCGCTGTAGCGGCTATTCGAAGCTGGATGCTTCGTTGGCCGGGTTTAGGTCGCCGACGAAGCGCAGCAAGTCAGGCATGGTGAAGGTGCCGGCGTGCTGAGACGGCAGGGTGGGCTTCCAGTTGCGGTCGTGGCGGAAATAGGATTCGCAGTCGCCTTCGAGCAAGCCGATGAAGACCTCCGCCAGGATGCGGCTGCCGACCGGACCGAGGCGGTTGCCGCCATCGCCTTTCAACTGGGCCTCCTTCAGGATGTAGTACCACAGCGGCGTCGCCTCATGCAGGCCTAGCTGCTTCGCCTTGGCGCCGTCCGGGCCGCTCGCGGCGATTTCGTCGCCCCTCAGCGCCGTGATCTCCATGGCATCCGCGATGGCCTGGCCGCTCGGCAACTGCATCTTCACGCCGCGTTGCAGGTTGCGCAGCGGCAGGCTGCCGCCGCCGCCGGGCAGGTCGTGCAGCGCAGGGACCAGGTAGGGGTCGATCAGGCGCGACAGGTTCAGGTGAAAGGCGTTGTCGGGCGGCTCGGCGCCCTGCGGCGGGTCGATCGGGCGGTCGATCTCGTAGAAACGGTGCCAGTCGATGGCCCAGTCGCCGGGCAGGTCGGGCAGGGGGAAGGGGTCGATCAGCGTGCCGTTGGGCAGCTTCAGCTTGGGCAGCTTCAGCGCCGCAAGGATCCCGGGATCGGTGACGCGGCTGCCGACGATGCCCCCCGACAGGCCACTGAAGTGGAACAGGAAGCTGAAGGTGGCGGGGCCGGCGCCAGGGCGGAAGACGCGGTTGTGGCTGTAGTCCTCCCGCACCATCGAATGGCCGAGCCGGTAGGCGGCGACGGCGAATTCCACCGGCATGTAGGGATCTTCGTACTGGCTCAGCCTCTCGAAGCGGAAATGTTGGCGCCCATGCGTCAGCACCCACTGCACCTCGTTGAGATCGACCAGGCGGTCGAGGAAATCGTGCAGCACGATCCACTGGTAGTGCCAGCGCGTGATGCGGCGCGCTTCCTCAAAGGTACCGCCGGCGCCGAGCTGGTCGACCACCTTGTTGTGCAGCTTGAGAAAGGCGAGGTGGGTCTGCGCGACCAACAGGTTCTCGTCGTTGCGCGGGTCGCCGATCAGCGCGACGCCCTCTCGCGATCGGGGCAGGTCGTTGGGCAGGCCCGCGCGGATGCGGCGGCCGCCGGGGCCGCGCGGTTCGCCGCCGGGGCCTGTGGCGCCGATGGCGAGCTTCCGCGGGTCGCCCCGGTCGTACAGGAAGGGCTGTTCGGTTGGCCCTCGGCCATAGACGCTGTCGAGGTCGAGGCGCGGCGTACGGAAATTCAGCAGCGCGTCCGGGTCGTTCACCTTCTCGCCGAGGCCGGAAGTGTCGAAGGTGATGTCGTGGTCGATGAACTGGCCAAGATAGGTGTAGCCGGCGGGCACGTTGGCGTTGTCGCCGGACTGCCCTTCATCGCGCATGGTCTCGGCGAGCTGGCGCAGCTTGTCCTCCGCCACGTTCAGCCCCTCGAGCTTTGGGAACATGCGCCCGAAGCGGCCGAAGCCGCGCTGGCGTTCCGCACCGGCCGCGAGGCCGCGGAGTGGCTTGCCGTGTCCTGCCTGCATAATGTGCGCCCTTCCGTGACGGGTTGGGTGCACATCCTATGCGTGTGCGGATGTCAGTTTCCACGCTGTCGCGGTTGTGACCCCTGGTGGGTAGCCCGGGCTACTCCCTTTTGGTGACACCCCAGAAGACCGGGACCGTCGTCGGGCGCAAGCCCTCGACGGTGCTACGATGCGCGGCCAGCGTGCGAAATTGGCCCGCGTTGATGTAGGGCAGCACGGCGTAGGCGCGCGCATGCACCTGATGCAGGATTTCCTGCCGCTTGGCCGCATCGTTCTCCTCCCACCACGAACGGCGCAGCGCCTCAAGTTGCTGGTCGCAGGGCCAACCGGTCAGGCCGCCCTCGCAGGGGCTGGCCAGGTACAGGTTGGTCAGCGGGTTCTGCCCGTCGAGCACGTTGGCGACGGTGACGAACATGTTCCAGCCGCCCTGGTCCACCGGCTCCCGCCGGTTGCGGCGCTGGGTGACGGTGGCCCAGTCCATGCTCGGCACGTCCATGTTCAACCCGGCGCGGCTGAAGGCGGCGGCCATGGTCAGCGTTGCGGCGTTATTGATCGGGCTGTCGGCGGCGTTCATGAACACCACGCGCCGGTTGTCATAGCCGGCCTCCCGCAGCAGGGCGCGGGCGCGGTCCAGGTTCTCGGCGCGCAGGCCTTCGGCGCCGGCATCGGATTGCAGCGGCGTATTGCAGAAGAAGTAGGCAGGGCAGTAGGGCACCTGCTCCGTCGGGCGCACGCCGACGGCGTTCAGCACGTCCTGCTGATTGATCAGGTGCAGCAGGGCCCGGCGCGCCTCCGGCTTGTCGAACGGCGGCTGCGTGTGGTTCAGGCGCAGCCAGACCATGAAGCCGACCGGGTTCAACGCGAAGGTGCGGATGTTGCGGTTGCGCTCCAGCACCGGGATCAGGTCCGGCGAGGGCTGCTCGATGAAGTCGATCTCGCCGGCCTGCAGCGCCGCGGCGGCGGTGGCGGGGTCCGGCATCGCCACCCATTCCAGCCGCGCGATGTTGACGACCTTGCCGCCGGCCAGGCCGTCCGCAGGCTCCGGGCGCGGGCGGTAGGCCGGGTTGCGCAGATAGACGGCGCGGTTGCCGGCCTGCCATTCACGCGGCTGGAAGATGAAGGGGCCGCTGCCGGTCGCGTCCGTGATGGCGGTGGCGGCGGGGGTCTGCGCCAGGCGTTCCGGCATCACGAACAGGGCGCTGGCAGTGGGCCGCGCCAGGGCTTCCGTTACCAGGGCGAAGGGGCGGGACAGGCGGATCGTGAAGGTCTTGTCGTCCACGACGTCCATCGAGGCCGTGGCGGCGGCCAGTGCGCGGCCGACGATGTCGCGCTGCGACCAACGGCGGATGGAGGCGACGGCATCGGCGGCGCGGACTGGCGTGTTGTCGTGGAAGGTCAGGCCATCGCGCAGGGTGAAGCGATGGGTCAGCCCATCGGCGCTCGGCTCATACGTCTGCACCATCTGGGGGCGCGCGACGCCCTGGCTGTCGAGCGCAAAGAGCTGGTCGTAGACCATGAAGCCGTGGTTGCGGACGAAGGCGGCCGTGGAGTTCACCGGGTCCAGGCTGGCCAGGTCGTTGATCAGCACGACGCGGAGCGTGGCGGTGGGTGCGGGCTGCGCCTGCACCGGCGGACACGCGAGGGTGAGGGCGGCGGCTGCCGCGAAACCGAACCAGCGCCTGCGCATGTCGAAGCATCCTGCCTGGAGAAGGGGCGGATCATCTCCCCATGAGGGTTGGCGTGCAATCTCTTGCTTGGGGTGCGGGTTGACGGGCGAGGGGGCATCGCGTGACAGTCTGGTCACGTCGGGCTGGGGTGACAGGATTGGTGGGTGATGTGGTTTTCACCGGAGGGCGCGTGTTTCGCGGCCTCTCGGGAGGCTTTGCCGAAGCGCTAGCGCTGCGCGACGGGCGCGTGCTGGCGGTGGGACGTACAGCGGATGTGAACGATGCGGTTGCAGCGACTGCGCGCCGTGTCGAACTTGACGGACGCGTGGTGATCCCGGCGTTCAACGAATCGCACATGCACCTGCTGCCCTACGGGCTGGCGCTCGCGGGCGTCAATCTGCGCGCGGAGGAGGTCCGCAGCCTGGACGAGGTGCTCGCCCGTGTCGGCGCCGCGGCGAAGGCCGCACCGAAGGGGCAATGGGTGCTCGGGCGTGGCTACGACCACGCGGAGCTGGATATCGGCCGACACCCGACGGCGGCGGAGCTGGATCGGGTCTCGCCGGACAATCCCGTATTCATCGTTCGGACCTGCGGGCACATGGGCGTCGCCAACAGCGCGGCACTACGTGCCGCGGGCGTCGGCCACAACACGCCGGACCCCGAGGGTGGCGTGGTGGAACGCCGTGGTGGCGCGTTGACCGGGCTGTTCCAGGAACGCGCCATGCGGCTGATCCGCGACGTGATCCCGGAGCCGGACGAAGCGGCGCTGGTGGCGGCGATCGAGCGGGCGGGCAACCACCTGGCCTCCCTCGGATTCACCTCCGCGACCGACATGAATGTTGGCATGGTTGCGGGCATGGCCGAGGTTGCGGCGTATCGCGCCGCCGTTGCCGCCGGGCGATCCCCCATGCGGATGTGGAACGTGCTGGCGGGCAACCCGGAAGGCATCGCGGCCAAGGCGTGGGAGGCGGGGCTGCGGCCGAACGAAGGTGACGACATGCTGCGCTGGGGCGCGGTGAAGGTCTTCGCTGACGGTTCGGCGGGTGGACTGACGGCGGCGTTCTTCGACCCGTACCTTGAGAGCGCAGGTGGCGGAACGGGCGTCTTCACCTTCCCGGACGCCAAGATCCACGCGCTGCTGAAGCTGTACCACGAGCAGGGCTGGCAGCTGGACATCCACGCCATTGGCGATGCCGCGATCGAGCAGGTGCTGGTGGGGATGGAGATGGCGGATACGCCGGAGCATCCCTTCATCGGCCGACGCCACCGCATCGAACATTGCGGCTTCCTGACGCCACATCAGCGCAAGCGCATGCTGTCGCGGCAGATCCTGCCGGTGCCGCAGCCGGTGTTCCTGTACGAGTTCGGCGACCTGTACGTGCGCAACCTCGGGCTGGCGCGCAGCGAGGTGTCCTACCCGATGCGGACCTGGCTGGAGGAAGGGCATCATCCGGCGGCGTCCTCGGATTGCCCGGTGTCGTCGGTGGATCCGTTCGGCAACCTGTTCACCATGCTGACGCGGAAGACAAACCGCGGCACGGTGCTTGGTGCCGACCAGACGCTGACGGCGGAACAGGCGGTCCACTGCCAGACCTGGTGCGGCGCCTACACGCAATTCGCGGAGGACCGCCGGGGCACGCTGGAGCCTGGGATGCAGGCGGATGTGGCCGTGCTGTCCCGCGATATCTTCGTGGCGGCGCCGGAGGACATCCTGCGCGACACGCGTGCCGACCTGACGCTGCGCGGCGGCGAGGTGATCTTCGACCGGCATGGGGCACTCGCCGCATGTTGAGGCACGCCGTCCAACGCCTGATGCTGGCGGTGCCGGTCATGTTCGGCGTGCTGCTGGTCGGCTTCCTGCTGATGCAGGTGGTGCCGACGGATCCCGCCATCGTGCGTGCGGGGCCGAATGCCAGTGCGGAAGTCATCGCACAGATCCGGAACGACCTCGGGCTGGATGCGCCGCTGTATGTGCAGTTCTTCCTGTATCTAGGGCGGCTGGTGCAGGGAGACCTTGGGGTTTCCATCATCAACAACGTGCCGGTCTCGGGCGAGCTGGCATCGACGATCGGGCCGACGCTGGAGCTGATGTTCGCCAGCCTGATCTGGTCCATCCCGCTCGGCATCGCCATGGGCACGGTCGGTGCCTATTGGCGCGGGTCGCTGCTGGACCGTGTGGTGATGGCGTTCAGCGTGGCCGGCGTTTCGGTGCCGGTGTTCTTTCTCGGCCTGGTGCTGATCTGGTTCGTCGGGTTCCAATGGCAGTGGCTGCCCTTCACAGGGCGGGAGGGGCCGTTGTGGACCTGGCAGGGGCTGCGCGCGGTGATCCTGCCGGCGATCACGCTGGGCGGCGTGTTTGTCGGCCCGGTGGCGCGCATGACGCGGACGGCGGTGCTGGATGTGCTGGGCGCGGACCATGTGCGGACGGCCCGCGCGAAGGGGCTGACGGAACGGCTTGTCGTGACACGGCACGCGCTGCGCAACGCGATGGTGCCGGTGGTGACGCTGATCGGCCTGCAGATCGGCTTCCTGCTGGGCGGCGCAGTGGTGACGGAAACGGTGTTCTCCTGGCCCGGTGTCGGGCGGCTGGCGGTGGGGGCCATCCTGTCGTCCGACTTCCCCATGGCGCAGGGCACCATCATCGTGCTGTCGATGGGCTTCATCCTGGTAAACCTGACAGTGGACCTGCTGTACGGGGTGCTGGACCCGCGGGTGCGCGCGGGATGAGCACGACCGTGGCTGAGGTGGTGCCGCCGGCCCGGCCGGGCACGCTGAAGATCCTGCTGCGCGAACCGGCGGCGGCGGTTTCGCTTGTGGTGGTGGTGCTGGTGATCCTGGCGGCGGTGTTCGCGCCGTGGCTGGCGCCCTACGACCCCTACGAGACCGACCTGATGTCGGTGATGTCGCCGCCCGGTGGCGCCTATCTGCTCGGCACGGACGGGCAGGGGCGGGACATGCTGTCGCGCATGCTGCACGGGCTGCGGGTGACGCTGGCGATGGGGGCGCTCAGCCTCGGCATCGGCGGTGTCATCGGCGTCGCGATGGGCTTTGCCGCGGCATATTACCGGCGGATCGACGGGCTGCTGATGCGACTCGCCGACATCATGCTGTCCTTCCCGGCGATTCTGTTTGGCCTTGCGATCGCGGCGATCTTCGGGCCGGGCGTGACGGCGGTGGTGATCGCGCTGGCGGTCGCGACGATCCCGCTGATGGCGCGCATCGCACGATCGACCGCGCTGGTGGTGCTGGGGCTCGACTACATCGAGGCGGCGCGGGCGCAGGGCATGGGCGATGCGCGGCTGATCTGGCGGCACCTGATGCCGAACTGCGCCTCGCCGATCCTGGTCTTCGCCACGCTGCGCTTCGGACAGGTGATCCTGCTGGGATCCGCGCTGTCCTTCCTCGGGCTCGGCGCGCAGCCACCGGTGGCGGAACTGGGTGCGATGGCGGCGCAGGGGCGCACCTTCCTGTTCTTCGCGCCGCATATCTCGGTCATTCCGGCGGTCGGCATCTTCGTGGTGGTGCTCGCCTTCAACGTGCTGGGGGATGCGCTGCGCGATGCGCTCGACCCGCGGCTTCGCATGTGATGCAGAACAGGGAGAAAAAGATGAGCTTGCTGAAGGGTGCCTTGGTCGCCGCGCTGGCGGTGGTGACGGCGCTGCCCGCCGTGGCACAGACGCCGCGCAATACGGTGGTGTTCCTGCGCGAGATCGACGCGGATCGCTACGACCTGCACCGCAGCACGGCGCGCAGCGCCGGCGAGGTGGTGGGCATGATGACCGACACGCTGGTCACCATGGATTTCGACGGCCAGACCGTGCGTCCAGGGCTGGCGGAGCGCTGGACCGTCTCGCCCGATGGAAAGCTGTACACCTTCCACCTGCGCCAGGGCGTGACTTTCTGCGACGGCAAGGCGTTCACCGCGCAGGACGTGGTGTATTCCATCAATCGCTGGATCGCGCGCGAGACGCGCAGCCCGGTGGCCTGGCGCGCCGGCCCGGTGAAGGAAATCCGCGCCGTCGATGCCCATACCGTCGAGTATGAGCTGAACGAGCCGTTCTCCGAGCTGCTGTCGCAGCTGACGCTGTTCTTCGCCGGCATCATCGACAAGGAGACCGTGGATCGTCTCGGCCAGAACTTCGGCAGCCAGGGCTTCAACGGCACCGGGCCATATTGCTGGCAGTCCTGGACGCCGCGGAACGAACTGGTGCTGACGCGCCACCCGAACTACCGCTGGGGCCCGCCGATGTACCAGAACCAGGGGCCGGCGCATGTCGAGCGCGTGGTCTGGCGCGTGGTGCCGGAGCCCTCCGCGCGGCTGGCGGCGTTGCAGACCGGGGCCGCCGATATCACGCAGTACATCCCGGCGGTGGCGCTCAGCAGCCTGCAGCGGGTACCGACGGTGCAGGTGCTGACGCAGCCGAACTACTTCTGGGACTACTACCTGGGCTTCAAGGTGGACAAGCCGGTGATGAATGATCGCGCGGTGCGTCGCGCCATCCATCAGGCGGTGGACCGCACGGCGCTGGTTCGCGCGGTGTGGTTCGGCCATGCGCAGCCGGCGCTGAACATAGTCAACCCTAATACGCTGGACTACGACGCGCAGTCGGACACGTTGGTGCCGCGCTTCGATCCGGCGGCCGCCCAACGCACGCTGGAGGAAGCCGGCTGGACCATGGGCTCCGACGGCGTGCGGGTGAAGGACGGCCAGCGCGCGACCTTCCTGACCTACGGCATCAACACGCTGGAGAACCAGCGCCAGAGCGAGATCATCCAGCAGGCGCTGCGCCGCGTCGGCATCGAGATGCGCATCCAGCTGTTCGATGCGACAGTCGCCTGGGGCCGCATGGCAACACAGGAATTCGACGCGCTGTTCCTGTCCTACCCGTACTTCTCGGCGGGTGATGCGTTGAGCCTGTACTGGCACAGCCGGGCGAGGCCGACGCCGAACCGGATGAACTGGAACAACCCGCAGACCGATGCCTGGCTGGACGAGGCCCGCAGCGCGACGGACCCGGCGGTGCGGCGTACGGCGCTGGCCAACATCCAGCGGCAGTTGGCCGAAGAAGCGCCCTGGCTGACGACGGCGCGCGAGAACCTGTATGTCGGCGTGTCCAACCGCGTGACCGGTGTTCGGGCGCATGGGTTGTACGGCATCGGTGTCTACAAGGCGCTCGACATGCGCGTGACACGGTAAGGGAGAAACTCGGCATGGCCATCACTGTCATCCGCAACGCGGATCTCGTCGTCGCCTGGGATGCCTCGGCACGGCAGCATGTGTATCTTCCCGACGCAGACGTCGCGTTCGACGGCGGTACCCTGAGCTTCGTCGGCCGCAACTACGACGGCCCGGCGGAGGAGGAGATCAGCGGCAGCGGCTTGATGGTCATGCCGGGGCTGGTGAACATCCACTCGCACCCGTCGAGCGAGCCGATGAACAAGGGGCTGATCGACGAGATCGGCTCGCCCGGCCTGTACAATTCGTCGCTGTACGAATTCATGCCGATCTTCCGGGCGGATTCGGAAGCGGTTCCGAGCTGCGTCCGCGTCGCGCTGTCGGAACTGCTGCTGTCCGGCGTGACGACCGTCGCCGACCTTTCGATGGCGCATCCGGGCTGGCTCGACCTGTTGGGCGAATCTGGCATGCGGGTCTGCATCGCGCCCATGTTCAAGTCGGCGAAGTGGTTCACGAAGAACGGCCATGTCGTCGAGTATGAATGGGACGAGGCGGCCGGCGAAAAGGCGATGGGGGAGGCGCTCGGTCTCATCGAGCGCGCCGAGCAGCATGAGAGCGGTCGGCTTTTCGGCATGGTGGTGCCGGCGCAGATCGATACCTGCACCGACACGCTGCTGAAAGAAAGCTTCGAGGAAGCCAAGAAGCGCGGCGTCACCTGGCAGATCCATGCAGCGCAGTCCGTCGTCGAATTCCACGAGATCACGCGCCGTACGGGCAAGACGCCGATCGGCTGGCTCGACAGCATGGGGCTGCTGAGCGAGCGCAGCATCATCGGCCACGGCATCTTCCTGGATGACCACCCCTCCACGCGCTGGTGGACGGACACCGACATGAAGCGGCTGGCGGAAACCGGCACGACTGTGGCGCATTGCCCGACGGTGTTCGCACGGCGCGGCATCACGCTGAAGCATTTCGGGCGCTACAAGCGTGCCGGGGTGAACATGGGTTTGGGCACCGATACCTATCCGCACAACATGCTCGATGAGATGCGGCTGGTGGCCTATCTCGCGCGCACCCAGGCGAACGACCCGCGCAGCATGACGACGACGGAGCTGTTCGACGCGGCGACGATCGGCGGCGCGACGGCGTTGGGGCGGGATGATATCGGGCGGCTGGCGGCGGGCGCAAAGGCCGATTTCGTGCTGGTGGACGTGACGCACCCGATGATGCGGCCAGGCCGTGACCCGGTGCGCAGCCTGGTCTACGCGGCCGGTGATCGCGCGGTGCGCGACGTGTATGTGGATGGCAACAAGGTCGTGGCTGACGGCAAGGTTACCACCATGGACTACCACGGCGCCGCCGCGCATCTGCATGAGGCGCAGAAGCGGATCATCGACAAGGCGCCGTCGCAGGATTGGGCGCATCGCCCGGTGGACCAGTCCTCCCCGCCCACGTTCCGGTGGTCATGACTCCTCTTCTCAGGATCGAGGGGCTGCGGACGGTGTTCCGCAGCTCCAATGGCGACATCGCCGCGGTGGATGGCGTGGATCTGGAAGTGCCGCGTGGGAAGACGCTCGGCATCGTCGGCGAATCCGGCTGCGGCAAATCGATGCTGTCTCTGTCCGTGATGCGGCTGGTGCCGCGACCGGGGCGCGTGGCGGCCGGGCGGGTGCTGCTGGATGGGACGAACCTGCTGGACCTGCCGATGTCCGAAATGCGCAAGGTGCGCGGCGGTCAGGTGGCGATGATCTTCCAGGAGCCGATGACCAGCCTCAATCCAGTGCATCCGATCGGCCTGCAGATCGTGGAGGCGATGCGTGCGCATGACACAAAGGCCGGCGCGCGGGAATTGCAGGAACGTGCGCTTGCGGCGCTCGACCGCGTGCGAATCCCGGCGCCCGCGCGGCGGTTCGAGGAGTTTCCGCACCAGCTCTCGGGCGGCATGCGCCAGCGCGTCATGATCGCGATGGCGCTGGCTTGCCAGCCGAAGCTGCTGATCGCGGATGAGCCGACGACGGCGCTGGACGTGACCGTGCAGGCGCAGATCCTGGACCTGCTGAAGGACCTCCAGGCCGAGACCGGCATGTCCATCGTGCTGATCACGCACGACCTTGGCGTCATCGCGGAAATGGCCGATGAGGTCGCCGTGATGTATGCCGGGCGCATTGCGGAACGCGCGACGGCGGCGGAGTTGTTCGCCAGCCCGCAGCATCCCTACACGCTCGGCCTTCTCGGCTCCGTGCCACGGCTGGATGAGACGCGCGAGGAGTTGCTGGCGATCGAGGGGGCCGTGCCGCCGCCCTTCGCGCTGCCGAAGGGCTGCCGCTTCGCGCCACGGTGTCCCTTCGCCATCGAGGCCTGCACCCGCGCGCCACCGCCCCTGGAGGAAGTGGCGCCGGGTCATTTCGCCGCCTGCATCCGCGCACCGGTCGAGAACAGCATGGACCTCGCCGCATGACGACGCTGCTCGAGGTCGAGGGCCTGACCAAGCACTACCCGGTCCGCAAGGGCCTGGTGCTGGCGCGGCAGGTGGGCACGGTGCGCGCGGTGGATGGTGTTTCCTTCCGCATCGAGCGTGGCGAGACGCTGGCGATCGTCGGCGAATCCGGCTGCGGCAAATCGACCACGGCGCGGCTGGTGCTGCGGTTGATCGAGCCGACCGGTGGGACCGTGCGCTTCGATGGCAAGGAGGTTTCGGGCGCCGCGCTGCGCACGCTGCGGCGGCGGGTGCAGGTGGTGTTCCAGGACCCCTATGCCAGCCTCAACCCGCGACTGCGCGTGGCGGACACCATCGCGGAGCCGATGGAGGTGCATGGCATCGGCACCGCCGAATCCCGTGCGGCGCGGGTGCGCGAATTGCTCGGCCTGGTCGGGCTCGCGCCGTTCCACGCGCAGCGCTACCCGCATGAATTCAGCGGCGGCCAGCGCCAGCGCATCGGCATCGCCCGCGCCCTGGCGGTGCAGCCGGAGCTCATCATCTGCGACGAGCCTGTCTCCGCCTTAGATGTCTCGATCCAGGCACAGGTGGTGAACCTGCTGAAGGACCTGCAACGGCGCTTCGGCCTGTCCTACCTGTTCATCGCGCATGACCTTGCGGTGGTGCACCACATGGCCGATCGCGTGGCGGTGATGTATCTCGGGCAGATCGTGGAAAGCGCGCCGAAGCGGGCGATCTTCGATGCGCCGCTGCACCCCTATACGCGGGCGCTGCTGGCGGCGATTCCGCATCCGGACCCGCGGCGGCGTGGCATGGTGAAGCCGATCGGCGGCGACGTGCCGAGCCCGATGAACCCGCCCTCCGGCTGCCGCTTTCACACCCGCTGCCCCCACGCCCAGCCGCGCTGCTCGGCGGAGATGCCGGCGCTGCGCGAACTCGTGCCAGGCCACACCGTCGCCTGCCACTTTGCCGAGGTGTTGCCGCCGCATGTCGGCGTGGACCAGGGCGGCATGTCCGCCGTGGCCGCGAACCGGCTGGCGCTATATGCGGCGGCGAAGGCGCGGCGGGCTGACAGCAGGGCCGCGGCACCGTAGCCTCCGGCCTGGCAGGCAGGGGGGAAACGCGTATGATCGTGTCGCTGGTGGCACCGCGGCTGATGGTGATGGGTGGCGGCGCGGTGGCGAAGCTGGGGGAGGTGCTGGGCCAGCTCGGCCTGGCGCACCCGCTGGTCGTGACGGATCCCTTCATGGTGTCCTCCGGCCTGCTGGAGCGGGCGCTGGCGCCGCTGCGGGCCGCGGGGATGGCGCCGGTGGTGTTCTCCGATACCGTGCCGGACCCGACGGATACGGTGATCGCCGCGGGGGTCGAGGTGTTCCGGGCCGGGCGCTATGACTGCCTGGTGGGCTTCGGCGGCGGCAGCCCGATGGATACCGCAAAGGCCATCGCAATCCTCGCGGCCGCGCCGCCGCTTGGGAAGATGCGGGACTTCAAGGTGCCGGCGGCGGCGAATGTCGGCGCGGTGCCGATCATCTGCGTGCCGACCACCGCAGGGACGGGCAGCGAGGCGACGCGCTTCACCGTGATCACGGATACCGAGACGGATGAGAAGATGCTCATTGCCGGCCTCGGCGCCCTGCCGCTCGCCGCCGTGGTGGACCATGAGCTGACCTTCGGCCTGCCCGCGCGCATCACCGCGGATACCGGCATCGACAGCCTGACCCATGCGCTGGAGGCCTTTGTCTCGGCGAAGGCGAATCCCGTGTCGGACGAATACGCGCGGGCGGCGATGCGGTTGATCGCGCCCAATCTGCGCAAGGTCTGGGCGAACCCGCAGGATGACGCGGCGCGGGAAGCGATGATGCGGGGCGCGACGCTCGCCGGCCTCGCCTTCAGCAATGCCAGCGTGGCGCTGGTGCACGGCATGAGCCGGCCGATCGGCGCGCATTTCCACGTCCCCCACGGGCTGTCCAACGCCATGCTGCTGCCGGTGGTGACGGAATTCGGCCTGGAAGCGGCGCGCGGGCGCTATGCGGAGGCAGCGCGCGTGATGGGAGTGGCCTCGGTGGAGGAGGGCGACCAGGCGGCGGCGCGGCGGCTGGTGGAAGAATTGCGCGCCCTGAACCGCGACCTGGAGGTGCCGAGCCCGGCGAAGTGGGGCATCGACGCCGCGAAGTGGGAGGGTCTGCTGCCGACCATGGCACGGCAGGCGCTGGCCTCCGGCAGCCCGGGCAACAACCCGCTTGTGCCGGATGTGGCCGAAATCGCCGCGTTGTACCGCCAAGCCTATTCCGGCTGAGCGTCCGGCACCGCCGCCGCGCTCCACGCCGCGATCCAGGCGGGCAGCGCGGCGGGCGGCAATGGGCGGCCCACGCCGAAGCCTTGCGCCAGGTCGCATCCGGCTGCGGCGATAGCGCGCCATATCTGCGTATCCGTGACCCCTTCCGCGATCACGATCATGCCGCGGCGGCGGGCGTGGCGGACCACCTGTTCGACCTCCCCCCTGGCGCGGCGACTGGTCGGCATGGCGACGACCAGCTTGCGGTCGAGCTTCACGCCGACGAAAGGCAGGTCGAGCAGGAAGCGGCGGCCGTCATGCAGGGCGAGGTCGTCCACCAGCACCCCGAACCCGGCATCGCGCAACCGCAGCAGGGCGCGGCGCAGCAGGGCGCGGTCGCGGACATGGGTGCTTTCGGTCAGTTCCAGCAGCAGGTCGGCGGCTGGCAAGCCGGATTGTGCGGCAAGCCGGCTCAGCCAGACAGGCAGGTCGGGTTTCAGCAATTCGGACAGCGGGATGTTGAAGGACAGGCGAATGTGCCGCCCTTGGCGCTGGGCCAGCAGTTCCGTCACGGCACGTTTGGCGACAGCCTGTGTCAGGGCGCGCGCCAGGCCGGCTCGTTCGGCCATCGGGATGAAATCGGCAGCGCCGAGTGCGGCGGTCGGGCGTTCCCAACGGGCTAGCGCCTCGACCATCACCGGGCGGCGGTCCGACAGGCGCACCATAGGCTGGAAGCGGACGGTGATCTCGCCGCGGGCCAGTCCCGCGTCGAGGGCGGCGGCATCGCTGGCAGGGCAGTCGTTGTCGGGGAGCCGACCGGCTAGGGCCGCGGCGAGACGCGCGCCCTCCGCAGGTGCCTGGCGGAGGCCGTAAGGCGGTTCCTGGCCCGGCCGGGTGACGATCACGACGTCCGTGCCATTAAAGGGGTCCCTTGCCGCCGTCAGCAAGGCAAGGCTGCCGGCGCCGCTTTCGACCACAAGGTGACTCGGCGCGGTTCCGGGTCCGACCATGCGGCTCAGCGCCTCGGCGGAGGTGGTAACGAGCACGGGTGGAGGGCCGGCCAGACGGCGCGCAGCATCTCGCGTGGCAGCGATCACCAGCGGATCGCTGGCAACCAGCAGCACCGTCCCCGCTTCCGCACGCGCGCGTCCGGTGCGCCGGAGCATCAGTCGAACATCCTCCCGGCCGGATCGTCACCCCGCGGGACGATCCAGCGATGCGTATCACATAAACGAGATGAGTGAACCAACATTGCGACGTTATGATGAGCCCGGGCCGCGGGACTCGCAACTGCCGGATGCGTTTTTATGCCCGGCGAGGCAACCAGGGTTCCTCATCCCACCGGCGCCGCATTTCGGCGTCGGCGCGCGCCAACACCCCGCCCCAGGCTTCCGGGCCGAGGAAGCGTGCTTGCTGGCCAAGTGCGGCAGACCGTTCGGCGAAATCCGGGTCGGTCGCAACGGCTTCCAGGCCCCGCAGAAGGGCGGCGCGGAACCCCTCCGGTGATGACCGGTTCAGGGCGAAACCGCGCTGGGCAGACGCCACCAGGTCCACCTCCTGTTCACGCAGGGTCGGCACCTCCGGCAGCAGCGGGCTGCGCAACGTGGCGGCGAGGCCGATGCCATGCAGCTTTCCTTCCCGCAGCCAGGCGATCGCATCGGGCAACGGTAGCATGGCAGCGGCGACATGGCCGGAATGCGCGGCCTGCCGCGCGGCGGCGGCGGAGGGAAAAGCGAAGCGCGGCAGGTCGAGCCGGCCGTCGAGGCGGGAGGCGGCATAGTGGCCGGCGCTGCCCGGTGCGGGGGTACCGAGCGTGCCGCGGTCCGCCAGCGCCCGCAGCGCCGCGACGTTCTCCGGCCCACCCGGGGCGCCGACGAGGATCATGCTCTCGGTGGTCACGGCGGCGAGTGGCGCGATGCGGGTTGCGGGGAAGGGCTGGCCGAGCTCGACGGCTCGGGCCAGCAGCAGCGGCGCGGTGATGACGCCGATCATGCGCTGCGATGGTTCGGCCTGCTCGAGGCTGCTGACCATGTCCAGCCCGTGCTGGCCAGGCAGGTTTCGCACCACCAGGGTCAAGCGCGGCAGGGCGCGTTCCAGGAAGGGTGCGACGCCACGCGCCCATTGGTCGACCGGGGACCCAGGCCGCGCGCCGACCAGAAGCTCCGCCGGATTGCGGCGGTCCGCCCGCGCCAGGGATGGCGCGGCAAGCCCGGCCAGCGCGGCAAGGGCGGCGCGGCGCGGCAGCCAGGCGGCGGTCACGTCGCCTGGGCCTGGCCAGTGGGCACGGCTTCCTTGGGGCGGAGCGACTTGGCGCCGGTGTACAGCACCAGCGGCGCGGTGATGAAGATGGAGGAGGAGGTGGACAGGACGATGCCGAACAGCATGGTCCAGGCGAAGCCGGCCAGCGCATCGCCGCCGAACAGCGCCAGCGGCAGCGCCGAGAGGAACAGCGTGGCGGAGGTGCCGATGGAGCGGTTCAGCGTCTCGTTGATCGAGAGGTCGACCACGTCGCGCAGCGGCATCTGCTTGTATTTGCGCAGGTTCTCCCGCATCCGGTCGAACACGACGACCTTGTCGTTCACCGAGAAGCCGACGATGGTCAGGATCGCGGCGATGGTCTGCAGGTTGAACTCGATCTGCGTGACGGCGAGGAAGCCGATGGTCTTCGTGGTGTCCAGGATCAGCGTGATGATGGCGGCGATGCCGAACTGCCATTCGAAGCGGAACCAGATATACAGCAGCATCGCGATCAGGCTGATGCCGAGCGCGATCATGCCGCCGCGGAACAATTCGCTCGAGACCCGCTCGCCGACCGCCTCGACGCGCACCACGCGCGTGCCGGGGCTGGCGGTTTCCAGCGCCGTGCGGACGGCTGCGACGGCACGCTGCGTGCCGGCCTCGTCTCCTTGGACGGGCAGGCGGATCAGCACGGCGTCGGGCGCGCCGAACTGCTGCACGCCGACATCGCCGACATTGAGGGCGGAGGCGGCGCTGCGCAGCGTGGCGAGATCGGCCTCGCCGGGGGTGCGGACTTCCATGACGATGCCGCCCTGGAAATCGATGCCGCGTGCGAGGCCAGGGTAGATGGCGAGCGCCACGGAAGCGACGGACAGGATGGCCGAGAGGATCAGGCCGAGCACGGCGCCCTTCATGAAGGGGATGCGCGTGTCGTCCGGGACGATGCGGAACAGTGGGCGGGAGAGCAGGCGGAACATGTTTCTTCGATCCTCAGACCGGTAGCGTCTGGGGGCGGCGGCGGCGGTACCAGGTCGCCACCATCAACCGCACCACCACCGTCGCGGTCCACATCTGCACCACGGTTCCGACGGCGACAGTGACGGCGAAGCCCTTGATGGGCCCGCTGCCGAATCCATACAGGCAGGCCATGGCGATCAGGTTGGTCAGGTTGCTGTCCATGATGGTGCCGGAGGCCTTGGTGAAGCCGAGCTCCAGCGCCGAGATCGGCGTGCGCCCGTTGCGCACTTCCTCCCGTATTCGTTCGTTGATCAGGATGTTGGCGTCTAGCGCCGTGCCGAGCGTCAGCACGATGCCTGCGATGCCGGGCAGTGTCAGCGTCGCGCCCATCACCGACAGGATGCCGATCATGATCACCAGGTTGGCCAGCAGCGCGATGTTCGCCAGCCAGCCGAAGAAGCCGTAGGCAAGACCCATGTAGAGGAAGACGAAGCTAGCACCGACCGCGAGGGAGATGATGCCGGCGCGGATCGCGTCCGCGCCGAGCTCCGGTCCGACGGTTCGTTCCTCCACCACCGTCAGCGGTGCGGGCAGGGCGCCGGCGCGCAGCAGCACGGCCAGGTCGTTGGCGCCCTGCACGGTGAAGCTGCCGGAGATCTGGCCGCGGCCGCCGGTGATCGGCTCGCGGATGTTCGGCGCCGTGATGACGCGTTCATCCAGCACGATGGCGAAGGGGCGGCCGACATTCTGGCGGGTGACATCGGCGAAGCGGCGGGTGCCGATGCTGTCGAAGGTGAAGTTCACCACCCATTGCCCGGTGCTGTCCTGGCCGGCGCGGGCGTCGGTCAGGTTGGCGCCATCGACCTCCACCCGCCGACGCACCGCGTAGCGGTCCTGGAAGCGGTCGCCCGGCAGGAACATGGTACCCGGCGGCGGCGTCGGGGCTTGGAGGTTCGCCGATTCGTCCAGCAGATGAAACGTCATCCGGGCGGTCTGGCCGAGCAGGTCCTTGATGCGGGCCGGGTCTTCGACGCCGGGAAGCTGGACCAGGATGCGGTTGGACCCCTGGCGGGCGATGAGTGCCTCCGCCACGCCGGTTTCGTCGACGCGGCGGCGGACGATCTCCAGCGACTGCTCCACCGCGTTACCCGCCTTGGCGCGCAGCGCGACCTCCGTCAGCGTGGCGGAGACGACGCCATCGGGGGAGGTGGTGACCTCGATATCCGGCTGCTGCGCGCCGGCGCCGGCGGGGACCACGATGGCGGCCTCGCGCAGGATGCGGGCCAGGTCCTCGGCGCGGGCGGGGTCGGAGACGCGGACGGAGACGCGACGCTCCGCCGGGTTGGCGTTCAGGCCGGTGTAGAGGATGCGCGGGGTGGCAGCGGCGGCGCCGCGGCGGGTGGTATCGACCAGCGCTTCCAGGCGTTCGCGGACCATGGCGGAGGTATCGACCTCGAGCAGCAGGTAGCTGCCGCCGCGCAGATCGAGGCCGAGGCTGATCTGGCGCGCCCAGTCCGGCAGCGCGCTGCGCGGGAAGAAGTTCGGAAGGGATACCAGGATGCCGAGGAGGCAGACGCCGATGATGGCGAGCACCTTCCAGCGAGCGAAGTACATCATGGACGCGGACCGGCCCCGAAAGTGATGGGAATCGTGATGGTGCGGCCGCCGGAACCCATCCGGGTGCGGCGCCGCCTGGCCGGAAGATGCGGCGCGGCCCCCCCTGATGCAAGCCCGCGCGAGGCGGCGTATCAATCAGCGGCTTGTGGAAAGGGTTTTGCGCGATGGAATTGCGGGTGGCGGTGCTCGGCGCGGGGCATTTCGGGCGATTCCACGCGCTGAAGGCAGCCCGCGGCGGCGGCCGGCTGCGCTTGGTGGCGCTGCACGATGCCGATCCGGCGCGGGCCGAAGTCGTCGCGGCGGAGTGCGGGGTGCCGGCGCTCGGCGCGATCGAGGCGATCGAGGCGGCGGAGGCCGTGATCGTCGCCGCGCCGACGCGCTTCCACGCGGCGCTCGGCCGGCAGGTGCTGCGCGCCGGGCGGCACTTGTTCATGGAAAAGCCGATCGCGGCGACGCTGGCGGAGGCCGATGAACTGGCCCGGCTGGGCGCGGAGCGGGGGCTGGTCTTGCAGGTCGGGCATATCGAGCGGTTCTCGGCCGCGTTTCGCGCGGTGGTGGCGGCACAGGAAGGCGCTCGGGCCACGCATTGGGAGGCGCTGCGAGTGGCACCCTTCCGGCCGCGCTCGCTGGATGTGTCGGTGGTGCTGGACCTGATGATCCATGACATCGACCTGGTGCTGAAACTGGCCGGCGACGTGCCGGAGACGATCCAGGCCGTGGGCGGGCGCGTTGCCTCGGAACATGCGGATTTCGCGGTGGCGCGGCTGGGATTTTCGGGCGGGCGGGCGGCGACGATCACCGCATCACGCGTGTCCCTGGCGATGGAGCGGCGGTTGCGGGTGCTGGGCAGCGAGGGGGAGATGAACGTTGACTTCCTCGGTCGCAGCCTCGCGGTGCTGCGGCGCGGCGGGGCGGAGGCGGTGGCGACGATGCCGGGCTACGGCATCGAGCGCGCCGGCTGGACCGACCATGACAGCCTGGAGGCGGAACAGGCCGGCTTCGCGGCCGCGTGCCTGGATGGCATGGCGCCGGAAGTGGGCGGTACGGAGGGACGGGCGGCGCTGTCGGTGGCGCTGGCGGTGGAGGCGGCGATCGGCTGAGGCAGGCGCAAGGAACGTCGATCAGCGGCGCGAAGCGCCGAGCAGCCGGATGGCCGCCGCAGCTTATGCCGCGAAGCCGTGGGACGCGGATGCGGCCCGCCCGGCGTTCGGCGGGCACAAAAGTGCAATCCTCGTGCCTTGGAAAGGGTCAGCGCGCCGGGCGCAGCCGCCGCCAAGCGGGGATCAGCGCCTTCTCCACCACCGGTACCAGCGCCGCGCCCAGGATCAGGCCGAGGATGCCGGAGCCGAGTGCGGTGACGAACCAGCCGGCGAGTCCGCCGATGGTGGGCATGGCGGCGGCGGCGGCGTCGCTTGCGACATGCAGCGCGTGCGCCGGGCCGGTGATGCCGTATTCCTCCAGCCCGTGCAGGATGATGCCGCCGCCGACCCAGACCATGGCGGCGGTGCCGATAACGGCCAGCCCCTTCAGCAGGTAGGGCATGCCGAGCACGATGCCGCGGCCTAGCGCGCGCACCGGGGGGCTGCTGGTCTGCGCCAGGGCAATGCCGGCGTCATCCGCCTTCACGATCAGCGCGACCGCGCCATAGACCACAATGGTGATGCCGATGCCGACCACGGCGAGCACCGCGGCCTGTCCGAAGAACGTCGCCTCCGGCACCGTCGCCAGGGTGATGGCCATGATTTCGGCGGAGAGGATGAAATCCGTCTGGATGGCGCTCGCGACCTTCTGGTCCTCCAGCGTCCGGTCACCTTCGGCGAGGCCAGGGGATTGTGAGATTGTCAGGGCGTGGTGCGGGAAGATCGCCTCGATGACCTTCTCGGCGCCTTCGAAGCACAGATAGGCGCCGCCCAGCATCAACAGCGGCGTGATGGCCCATGGGGCAAACAGGCTCAGCGCCAGCGCCGCGGGCAGCAGGAAAAGCAGCTTGTTCTTCAGCGAGCCGATGGCGATGCGCTTGACGATGGGCAACTCGCGCGCCGCGGCGAAGCCGACGACGTAGCGCGGTGTGACGGCGGCATCGTCGATGACCACGCCGGCCGCCTTGGCGCCGGCCTTCATCGCCTGCGCGCCGATATCATCCAGCGAGGCGGCGGCGACCTTGGCCAGGGCGGCGATGTCGTCCAGCAGGGCAATCAGGCCGACGCTCATGGATGATCCTCGATGGCTTGCAGGATGATGGTGGCGGCGGCGGCGCTGGGCAGGCCCTCGGGGGGGCGCAGCCGGGCCAGGACCTCCTGGAACGCCGCGCGCTGGGTTGCGGTGGCGTCGGCGTTGGTCAAAAGCGTCGCGAGCGCCGCGGCCAGCGCCTCCGGCGTCGCATCCTGTTGCAGGTACTCGGGAACGACGGCGCGCTCCGCCAGGAGGTTCACCAGGCTGGCAAACGGCACGCGGACCAGGCGGCGGACGATGGCGGCGGTGATGGGGTTGACCTTGTAGGCGACCAGGTGCGGGACACCGGCCGTCGCCATCTCCAGGCTCGAGGTGCCGGACTTGATCAGGCCGGCTTCCGCCGCCGCGAAGGCATCGTGCTTCCCGGCATTGTCGGTGATCAGGATGGGGCGCACCGGCCAATCCGCCGTGCCGGCCCGCACCGCCTCCGCCACCACCGGCGAGACCGGCAGGGCGGCGACCAGGTTGGGAACGCGCTGCGCCAGCAGGCGAAGGGTCGCGCCGAACACCGGCAGCAGGCGGCGCACCTCCATGCGGCGGCTGCCGGGCATGACGACCAGGATGCGGGATGCGGACGGCAGGTCGTGGGCGGCGCGGAAGCGGGCAGCGTCGCCGGCATCGACGCCGGATTCCAGCACCGGGTGGCCAACGAAGCTGGCGGGGATGCCGGCGGCCTCGAAGATCACAGGCTCGAACGGCAGCAGGCACAGGATGCGGTCGACCCGCGCGCGGATCTTCGCGACGCGGCCCGGGCGCCAGGCCCAGATCTGTGGGGCGACGTAGTGGATCAGTGGAATGCCGAGCGGCTTCGTGCGCTCCGCCAGGCGCAGCGTGAATCCGGGGCTGTCGATGGTGATGATGACGGCGGGGCGCCGGGTGGTGATCTCGGCTTCCGTCTCGCGCAGCCGGCGGGCGAGGCGGGTGATGTTGGGCAGCACCTCGATCAGGCCCATCAGGGCGAGTTCACGCATTGGGAACAGGGAAGTGAAGCCCTGCTCGGCCATGCGATCCCCGCCGATCCCGGCGAAGGTGAGGGATGGGTCGCGGGCGCGCAGCGCGGCGATCAGGCGGCCGCCGAGCACGTCGCCGGAGGCCTCGCCGGCCACGATGTAGATCAGTGTCATGCGAAGCGTGCCGGCTGCGGCGGCGGCACCGGGCGGCGCGGCCAGTCGCGGTGGTTGCGGACGGCGCCATGGTCCCGGACACGGGTAATCAGCGCCGGGTCCAGCGTGTGGAACAGCCAGCCGGGTGCGTCCATCTCGCCGGCGGCCACCACGCCTGATGAGGGGAAGCCGCGGTCGGGCGGGGCGAAGATGGCAGCGTGGCCATGATTCTCATCAAGCGCCACGGACCAGGGCGCGAGGCCCACCGTCGGCGTGATGGCGACGAAGCACTGGTTCTCCAGCGCCCGCGCCGCGGCGCCGATGCGCACCCGGGCGAAGCCGTGCAGGCTGTCGGTGCAGGACGGCGCGAGGATCAGCCAGGCGCCGGCCTCGACCTGGGCGCGGACGTGCTTCGGGAATTCCACGTCGTAGCAGATCGAGATGCCGATGCGGCCCCAGGGGGTGTCGAACACGGCGGGCGGGGCGCCGGATGAGACCCCCCAGCGCTCCGCCTCGAAGCGGGTCATCGCCTGCTTGTCCTGGAAGGCAAGGCGGCCTTCCGGGTCGATCAGCGGCGCGCGGTTGATGACGCGGCCGTCCGATGCGCGCATGGGCAGGCTGCCGGGCAGCAGCCAGACCCCGGCGCGGCGGGCGGCGGCGCGCATCTCGGCCAGGATCTCGTCGGCATGGGCGACCATGGCGGCGAGTTCGGTCGCCTCCTCCGGTGCCCCGCCGGCGAGGGCAGCGCCGAGTTCGACGCAGGCGTATTCGGGCAGCACGCAGAGATCGGCCTGCCCACGCGCCTGGGAAAGCCAATGGTCCAGCTTGGCTCCGAAGGCGGCGACGGAGGCTGGGCGCTCGATCGGCCAGGCGAGCAGGCCGAGGCGGAGCGGGCTCAAAGCGTCTTGGTCCAGAACGCCAGTTCATGGGCGATTTCAGCGGCCTCGCCGGGTTCCTTCCAGGCAAAGCTCACGGTCAGGTCGGGGTCGGGCGCGTAGCCGCGCTTCCGCCAGAAGGCGTCGAGAGGGGTGTAGCCGGGTGGGCGGCGCGGGTCGGCGGGGTCACGGATCACGGCGCAGAACGCGGCCTCGGGCAGGCCGAGCGAACGCGCATGCGCCTCGCGGTCTGCAAAGAAGCGCACGCCGGCGCCGCGGCCGCGATACTCCGGCAGCAGGACGGACTCGCCGAAATAGCAGAAGCGGGCCGGTTCCAGGCCGGCGGCGCGGAAGGTGGCGGGAACTGGGGGGTGGCTTTGCGGCATCGGCTGGCAGGTCGCGGCGCCCACCACCCTATCGCCATCCCGGCACACCACGATGGCGGCACCGGGGCTTTCGGCGTAGGCGCGAAGGTAGCCCTGCTCGTAGTCCGCGTCGCCTTCGTACAGATAGGGCCACTCGCGGAAAACGGCGATGCGCAGGCCGGCAAGCGCGGGCAGCAGCGGGTGCAGCGCGGGGCCGGACAGGGTTTCGAAGCTCAGGTGGATTTCCGCCATGCCGCGATGCATAGGGGGCTGGATGCTGGCGGGAAAGAGCCGAGTCGTGGACGTCGAGGCGATGGGGCTGCTGGCTGGGGCGATGACGACGGCAGCCTTCGTGCCGCAGGCGTGGAAGACCTGGCGGACGCGGTCCGCGCGGGATTTCAGCCTGGCGCTGCTGGTGCTGCTGGTCGTCGGCAATTCGCTGTGGCTGGCCTATGGCGCCCTGGTGGGGTCCGCGGGCCTGGTCGCGGCGAATCTGGTGACGGTGCCGCTGACGGCCTCCATCCTGTGGGTGAAGCTGGTCCGCGGTTAGCGCCGGGCCAGCACCGCATCGATGAAGACCTGGGTGGCGCCGAGGTAGCCGGCGGGGTCTGTCAGTTTCGCAAGGCCGGCGGGATCCAGATGCGCGGTGACGCCGGGGTCGCGGGCCAGCGCCTCGGCGAGCGGGATGCGCTCGGCCATCGCTACGTCGCAGGCATGGTGCACGGCGTCATGCGCCCGGTTGCGGCCGAGCAGCGGGGCGAGGCCCATCATCACCGCCTCCGCCATCATCAGCCCGCCCGATTCCTCCAGGTTGCGGCGCATGCGGGCGACGTCGACGGTGACGCCCTCCGCCAGGAACACCGCCTGGGACAGGGCGCCGTGCGCGTAGAGGAAGATCTGCGGCAGGGCGAGTTGTTCGACCTGCTGGCCGCCGGCTCCGCGTTCATGCTCATGGGCCATGGCGCCGAGCACCTGGGGCAGCAGGGTCTGCGCGGCGCGGGCCTGGGCGATGACGTATTCGCAGGCGATCGGGTTGCGCTTCTGCGGCATGGTGGAACTGCCGCCGCGGCCGGGTGCGCTCGGTTCGGCGGCTTCCGCGACCTCGGATTGCATCAGCAGAAGGATGTCGGTGGCGGGTTTGGCAAGTGTGCCGCACAGCATCGCGAGCCAGCAGGCCGCTTCCGCCATGCCGTCGCGGGCGACGTGCCAGGGGATGGCGGGCAGGGCCAGATCGAGTTCGCGCGCAAACTCGCGCTGCACGGCGGGGCCGTGCTCGCCGAGGGAGGCCAGCGTGCCGACCGCGCCACCGAATTGCAGCCGCAGGATTCGCGGCAGCGCCTGCGCCAGGCGGTCCCGCATGGTGATCAGGGGGTCGAGCCAGGTGGCGGCCTTGTGGCCGAAGGTGATAGGCAGCGCCTGCTGCGCATGGGTGCGCCCCGGCATCACGGTGTGGCGGTGGGTGTGGGCGAGGCGGGCGAGGGCCTCGATCAGCCGGTCGAGGTCGGCGGCGATCAGGGTGAAGGCCTGGCGCATCTGCAGGACGAAGGCGCTGTCCGTGACGTCCTGGGTGGTGGTGCCCCAATGGGTCCAGCGGCCGGCCTCGGCGCCGGCGGCGGCGGACAATTGCTTGACCAGGCCGACCACCGGAAAGCCGGTGTTGCGGGTGGCGAGGGCGAGGGCCGGGATGTCCAGGATTTCGTACCGCGCGGCGGCGGTGATGGCGGCGGCGGCCTCGGCGGGGATCAGTCCGAGGCGGGATTGGGCGCGGGCGAGGGCGGCCTCCACGTCGAGCATGGATTGGAGGAAGGCGCGTTCGCCGATGATGGCGCGCATGGCATCGGTGCCGAAGACGGCGCCGAAGACGGGGCCGTCGGCCGGGGAGACGGTCATCGCGGGAGCCTCGGAGGTTGGGAAGGCTGGGTGGAGCACCTTCACCACGACGGCGCACTGCGCCGGCGCTCTCCCCCAAGGGGGAGAGGTTTGAAGGGAAGTCAGATGTCGAGGAAGACGGTCTCGTCCGCGCCTTGCAGGCGGATGTCGAGGCGCCAGGTGCCGGGGGCTTCGGGGCGGGCGAGCAGGGTGCCGCGTCGCGGGGCGGGAACCAGGGCCAGGATCGGGTCCTCGGCGTTGCGGGGCTCATCGGCGAAGTACACGCGCGTGGTGACGTGCTTCATCAGGCCGCGGGCGAAGATGGTCAGGGCGATGTGCGGCGCCTGGGTGGCGTTGCCGGGGCCGGGGACGGGGCCGGGCTTCAGGGTGGTGAAGCGGAACTGCCCGTCCGCGTCGCTGGCGCAGCGGCCGAAGCCGTGGAAGCCGGGGCTGTAGCGCCCATCCGGCCCGGCCTGCCAGATTTCCACCAGCGCATCGGCGCAGGCGGCGCCGTCGCCATCGGTGATGCGGCCGGTGAGGGTGATCCGCTCGCCCTGCACGCCGGCATTTGGACCGTCCGGGCGCAGCAGGTCCGCCCATTCGGGAAAGTCAATCATGTGCCAGTAGGGGCCGGCGGTCTGGCTGGCGGTGGCGGCGGTCATCTCAGGCGTTCTCGAAGGGAGTGGCGGCCTGGCCGCGGAGGGTGATGTCGAAGCGGTAGCCCAGCGCCCATTCGGGCTTCGTCACATCAAGGTCGAAGACGGAAACCAGCCGGTGGCGGGCTGCCTCGTCCGCCGTGCTGTTGAACACCGGGTCGAGCGGCAGCAGCGGGTCGCCGGGGAAGTACATCTGGGTGATCATGCGCTGGGCGAAGCCGGCCCCGTGCAGGCCGAAATGGATGTGGATCGGGCGCCAGGCATTGGCGTGGTTGCGCCAGGGATAAGCGCCGGGCTTGATGCTGACGAAGCTGTAGTTGCCGTTTTCGTCCGTGAAGATCCGGGCGCGACCTTCGAAGTTGGGGTCGAGCGGCGCATCGTGCTGGTCGCGGGCGTGGTGGTAGCGGCCGCTGGAATTGGCCTGCCAGACCTCCACCATCGCGCCGCGCAGTGGGCGGCCATTCTCGTCCATGACGCGGCCGGCGACGATGATGCGTTCCCCCATCGCGCTGCGACCGCCGACCTGGGACATGTCGGCCTGCGGCGTGAAGACCGCCGGGTCGAAATGCGGGGCGCTCGCTTCCGTCAGCGTGGTCGGGATGTGCACCAGGGGCTGCTTCGGGTGGCGCTTGTGGGTGCTGCCATAGGCCGGCGCGTCGTAGGGCGGCTGCGTGCCGGGGATGGGGTGGCGGTAGGGTGCCGGGTCGCTCATGGCGTTTCCTTCAACACGGCCTTGGCAATCTTCAGCGCGGCATTCGCGGTGGGCACGCCGGCATAGGCGCCGACCTGGAGCAATACCTCGCCAATCTGCTCCGGCGTCACGCCGGTGTTGCGGGTCGCGCGGATGTGCAGTTCCAACTCCTCGTGCCGCGCCAGCGCCGCCATCATTGCGATGGTCAGCAGGCTGCGGGTGTGGCGCGTCAGGCCTGGCCGGGTCCAGATGCCGCCCCAGACATTGGCGGTGATCCAGTCCTGGAAGGGCGCATCCAGCGGCGTGACGTTGCCGGAGGCGCGGGCGACATGCGCCTCCCCCAGAACGGCCTTGCGGACCGCCAGGCCGGCCTCGCGGCCCGCCGGTGGCGCCAGGGCGGCGAAGTGGGCCAGGATGGCGGCGGTGCTGGCCTCGGGGAATTCCAGGGTGGGCAGGTGCCCGGCGCCCTCGATCTCCGCGTAGCGGCTGCCGGGAATGGCCGCCTGGACATCGCGGGCGACCTCCGGCGGCGTCGCGATGTCGACGGTGCCGACGAGGACGGTGGTGGGGCAGGTGATATGTCCGGCGACCTGCGCCGCACGGGCGTCACGCAGCGCGGCGGCGGAGCCGGCATAGCCGCGGCGATCCGTGCGCAGCAGCATCTGGCGCAGGCCCTCGGAGGAAGGCAGGGCCGGGTCCACCACCCAGCGCGGCATCACCACCTCCACCAGCGCCTGGGTGCCGATCTCCAGCACCGCCTCGATGCGGTCCTGCCAGGCCTTGGGCGGCAGGAACTCCAGCGCCGTATCCATCAGGATCAGCGACAGCACGCGGTCCGGTGCCTGGGCGGCGATCTGCATGGCGATGCGGCCACCGATCGACATGCCGAGGACATGGGCCTTGCGGATGCCGAGCGCGTCGAGCAGCGCGAGAGCATCCGCCGCGTGCAATTCCATCGAATAGTCGCCATCGGTCACGCCCGACAGTCCGTGGCCGCGCATGTCCATGCGAATGACGCGATGGGTGCGGCACAGGGTTTCGACCTGCGGCTCAAACACATGCATCGAGGTGCCGATGGAGTGCAGCATCAGCAGGGCAGGCGCCTCCTCCGGCCCCTCCACGGTGGCGTGCACGACGATGTCACCCAGCTTCAGAAACATCCCGGCTCCCCACGCGGCTCTGTCGTTTCTACCACCCGCAAATCCGAGGCGGGAAGGAGGTCGCCTGGTCAGGCGCGTTCGAGAACCATCGCGATGCCCTGGCCGACGCCGATGCACATGGTGACCAGGGCGTAGCGCGCCTTTCGGTTGTGCAATTCCTGCACCGCGGTCTGCACCAGCCGGGCGCCGGACATGCCGAGCGGATGGCCGAGGGCGATGGCGCCGCCGTTGGGGTTCACATGCTCCGCATCGTCCGGCAGCCCGAGGTCGCGCGTAACGGCGAGCGCCTGCGCGGCGAAGGCCTCGTTCAACTCGATGACGTCGATGTCGGCGAGGGTAAGGCCCGCCTTGGCGAGCACACGCTTCACGGCCGGGGCCGGGCCGAAGCCCATGATGCGCGGCGCGACGCCGGCGGTGGCGACGGAAACGACGCGGGCGCGCGGCGTCAGCCCGTGCCGGCCGGCGGCGGATTCACTGGCGACCAGGATGGCGCAGGCGCCGTCGTTGACGCCGGATGCGTTGCCGGCGGTGACGCTTCCGCCTTCCTTGCGGAACGGCGTGCCGAGCTTGGCCAACGCCTCCATCGTCGTATCGGGACGCGGATGCTCGTCGGTGTCCACCACGATCGGATCGCCCTTGCGGCGGGCGATGGAGACAGGGACGATCTCCTGCGCGAAGCGGCCGGAGGCGATCGCCTTGCCGGCGCGCTGCTGCGAGCGGTAGGCGAAGGCGTCCTGATCCGAGCGGGACACCTGGAAATCCTGCGCGACGTTCTCGGCGGTCTCGGGCATCGAATCGATGCCGTGGGCGGACTTCATCTTCGGGTTGACGAAACGCCAGCCGATGGTGGTGTCGTAGATTTCGGCGCTGCGGCCGAAGGCCTCGGCGGACTTGCCCATGACGAAGGGCGCGCGGGTCATGCTTTCCACGCCGCCGGCCAGCATGAATTCGGCATCGCCCGCCTTGATGGCGCGGGCGGCGATGCCGACGGCGTCCATGCCGGAACCACACAGGCGATTGACGGTGCTGCCGGGGATCGATTCGGGCAGGCCGGCAAGCAGGGCCGACATGCGGGCGACGTTGCGGTTGTCTTCCCCGGCCTGGTTGGCGCAGCCGAATATCACGTCCTCCACCGCAGACCAGTCGAGGTCGGGGTGGCGGGCCATCAGCGCCTTGATGGGCACGGCGCCGAGGTCGTCCGGGCGGACATCCTTCAGGGCGCCGGCGTAGCGGCCGATGGGGGTGCGGGCAGCGTCGCAGATGAAGGCGTCGGCCATGATCCAGGTTTCCCTCAAGCTTTGCCGCGTGTCGTGCCGCCCCTGGCCCTCGGCGTCAACTCAGCAGGTTCACCAGCCAGAGGCTCAGCACCGGGAAGGCGACCAGCAGGCCCAGGCGCAGGACATCCATCGCGAGGAAGGGCATCACGCCGCGGTAGATGCGCGTCATCGGTACGTCGCGCGCCAGGCCGGAGACGACGAAGACGTTGAGGCCGATGGGCGGCGCCGTTAGCCCGATGCCGACGACAACCAGCACCAGGATGCCGAACCAGATGGCCGTCTCCTCCGTCGTCAGGCCGAAATCCAGTGCGGTGACGACGGGGAAGAACACCGGCAGGGTCAGCAGCATCATCGCCAACTCGTCCATGACGGCGCCGAGGATGATGTAGGTCAGCAACAGGATGCCGAGGACGACATAGGGGGGATAATTCTGCTCCGAGATCCAGAGGCCGAGCAGGTCCGGCGCCTGCGACAGCGCCAGGAAGGCGTTGAAGATCTCGGCGCCGAGCAGGATCGCGAAAATCATCGCCGTGGTCTCGGCCGTGGCGAAAAGGCTTTCGCGGATCTGGCGCGGGCCGAGGGTGCGGCGCAGCAGGCCGGTCCCGAGGGTCGCGATGCAGCCGATGGCGGCTGATTCGGTCGGCGTGAAGACGCCGCCATAGATGCCGCCGACGACGATGACGGCGATGGACAGCACCGGGATGACGTTGAGGAAGGCGCGCCGGCGCTCCTCCGGGCTCGGCGCGTCGGCCGGCGGGCCGAGCATCGGGTTCAGCTTCACCATGATCATGATGGCGATGATGTACAGCGTCATCGCGATCAGCCCCGGGATCAGCGCCGCCATGAACAGCTTGGCGATGTTCTGTTCCGTGCTGATCGCATAGATCACCAGGATGACGCTGGGCGGGATCAGGATGCCGAGCGTGCCGCCGACGGCGATGGTGCCGGTGGAAAAGCCCGGGTCGTAGCCGAAGCGCCGCAATTCCGGCAGGGCTGCGCGGGCGAAGGTGGCGGTGGTGGCGACGGAACTGCCGCAGACCGCGCCGAAGCAGGCGCAGGCGCCGATGACGCCCATCGCCAGGCCACCCGGCTTGCGGCCGATCAGTGCATTCGCCGCCGCGAACAAATCCCGCGCCAGCCCGCCACGTTCCGCCAGCGCGCCCATCAGGATGAACAGCGGGATGACGGACAGCGTGTAGTTCGCGAACAGGTGGTAGGGCGTCGTCTTCATGTAGTTGCCGAGCGCCGCCCAATCCAGGATGTGGACGTAGCCGCCGACACCCACCAGCAGCATCGCGAGGCCGACCGGGGCGCGCAGCGCGATGAGGGCCAGCAGCGCGGCGAAGCCGGTCAGCGCGAGTGCGAATTCCGGTGCCATCAGGCGCGGCCGCCCGACGCTCGCCCGGAGACCAAACGCCAGGACCACAGCAACGCGACAAGGCCGGTGACCGTGAAGGCGAAGGCGCCGATGGCGACGGCCCACCAATAGGGCAGGGCAAGCAGGCCGATGGTGCGCATGCCGTTGCGCAGGGTCTCGATGGCGCCGAGGCTCATGCGTTCCGCCAGGAACAGGGTGACGGCGGCCCAGACCAGCATCCAGAAGCCGTCGATGCGCGACGTCACCGAAGCGGGCAGCCAGCCGGTGAAACTGTCCACCAGGATGTTGGCGCGCATCAGCGTGCCATAGGCCAGGAAGCCGAAGACGGCGACGCCGGCGGCGATGGAGACCATCTCGAAGTCGCCGCGGATCGGCTGGCTGGTGAAGAAGCGCAGCACCACGCTGATGCTGGTGATGCTGGCGGCCGTCAGCAGCGCGAGGCCGCCGAGGAAGGCGAGGGCGCGGGCGGCGAAGGGGATGGGGCCGCCGGGGGGCGCTTCGTCATTGGACATGGGCCGGCGGTCCTGGGTGGGGGAGGGGCTGCCGGGATAGGTGGGGTTTGCGCGGCCCCCCTCACCCAACCCTCTCCCCCGAATAGGGGGAGAGGGCTTTCGGTCAGGCGGCGTGCTTGGCGATCAGGCGGCGGGCGTCGGCGAGCAGGGCGGCGCCGTCGAAGCCGCGTTCGCGGGAGGCGGCGACCCAGCTGTCGATCACCGGCTTCGTCGCCTCGACCCAGCGCTGCTTCTCCTCGGAGGAAAGCTGTACGATGGTGTTCTGGCGGCGGCGCTCGACCATGGCGCGCACGACGGGGCCCTGTTCGTCCCAGGGCTTGGCGGCCATCTCCGCGGCGACCATGCCGGAATTGGCGTCGAGCACCGTGCGCAGATCGGCCGGCATCGCCTCGTACTTCGCCTTGTTCATCGCCAGCACGAAGGTGGCCGAATAGAAGGTGGGGTTGCCGAGGATCTCGGTGTGGTTCGTCACCAGTTCCTGCAGCCGGATGGACGGCACGACCTCCCACGGCACCACGGCGCCGTCGATGACGCGCTGCGACAGCGCTTCCGGCACCTGCGGGATCGGCAGGCCGATGGGGGCGGCGCCGAGTGCGCGCAATGCCTCCCCGGCTTGGCGGGTCGGGAAGCGCAGCTTCAGGCCGCGCATGTCCTCCAACTTCGTGACCGGGCGGTTGGCGTGGATGACGCCGCCATCATGCGCCCAGGCGACGATGGTGTGGACGTCGCTGAATTCCTGGCGGAGGTGGCTTTCGAAGAATTCCCAGCAAGCCTTGGCGTTCGGCGCGGCCTGGGGATGCGCGATGAAGGGCAGTTCGAACACCTCGATGCGCGGGAAGCGGCCGGGGGTGTTGCCGGGCAGGGTCCAGACGATGTCCACCACGCCATCGCGCGCCTGATCGAACAGCTGCGGCGGGGCGCCGCCAAGCTGCATCGAGGGGAAGATCTGAATGCGCAGGCGGTTGTTGGACTCGGCCGCGACCTTCTGCGCCCAGGGCATCAGGAAGTGGCGGTGGACGTTGGCGACCGGCGGCAGGAAGTGGTGCAGGCGGAGCGTCAGTTCCTGCGCGCTGGCGCTGCGGATCAAGGCCGGTGCTACGAGCAGGCCGGCGCCGAGCCGGGCCAGATGCCGGCGTTGGATGGTCATGGTATCAGCCCCCCGTTTGGTCCGCGCCCTGGTCGCGGCAAATTGTTATGTGCCAGAAGGATGCCCTGCACGGGCGGCTCAGGCAAGGCGCAGCGTGGCGGCCTTGGCGGCGACGGCGGCGGCGCTGTCGCCCGGCCGGTAGATGGCGCTGCCGATGCCGAAGCCGGCGGCGCCGGCGGCGCGCCAGGCTGGGATGTTGCCGGCATCGATGCCGCCGACGGGCAGGATGCGGGTGCCGGGAGGCAGCACAGCGAGCATCGCCTTCAGCATGGCGGGCGAGCCTGCCTCCGCCGGAAACAGCTTCAGGCCATCGGCGCCGGCCTTCAGCAGGGCAAAAGCCTCGCCCGGGGTGAAGAAGCCGGGGATGGCGATCATGCCCTCGGCTTTTGCAGCGCGGACCACGGCTGGGTCGGCGTGCGGCGTCACCACCAGCCGGCCGCCGACGGCGGCGATGCGGGCGCAATCGGCGGGGTCGGTCACGGTGCCGGCGCCGACCAGCGCGTCCTCGCCGAAGCGTGTCGCCAGCAGGCGGATGCTCTCCAGCGGGTTAGGTGAGTTCAGCGGCACCTCCAGCACGGTGATGCCGGCGGCGACCAGGGCCTCGCCCACCCCAATGGCTTCCTCCGGCTTCAACCCGCGCAGGATTGCGACCAGCGGGCAGGCGGCGAGCCAGTCCTTCAGACCCATCCAAGGCTCCTGCCGATATGGGTGAGGCCGGCCGCGACCAGGTCCGGGTCGTGCCGCGTCACCGTGATGCCGTTCCGGGTCAGCGCGGCCTCGTACAGATCCGAAAGGTGCGCGGCGCCAGCGAGGTGGACCGCCGCGACGCCATCTGCCGCGGCGGCGATCTCATGGCCAATCAGCAGGCCGGAGAGGAAGCTGCGGGTCTCTGCCGCCGCCAACCGGTCCATCAGGTGCAGGGTGCGGGCGCCGAACAGATGATGCAGCAGGCCGCCCGGTTGGCGCGCGCGGTCGACGCCACGGGCAAAGGCCGCTGGCTGGTCCGGGCCGTCCTCGCTGGTGCGGGCCAGGATGGTGTGCTGCGACAGAGCGGCGAAGGTCTCGCCGGTCATGTGGGTGGTGAAGCCGGTGACGCGGCCCGCTTCCAGCCGCGCCCATTTGCTGTGGGTGCCGGGCAGGCACGCGAGGCCGGACCCGACGGTATCCGCCAGGGCGACCAGCTTGGTCTCCTCGCCGCGCATCACGTCGGGGATGCCGGCGGAATCCTCTGTCGTCAGGCCAGGTATCAGGCGGATGTCGGCGCCTTCGAAGGGCACGGCGATGGTGGCTGCGGCGATTTCCGCCGGGCCGGCGGGGCAGCGGAGGTAGGGCGCCTCCACCCAGCCCTGACGGCTACCGACCATACCGCAGAGCAGGATCCTGGTTTCGCCCGCATCGAGCCAGGGGCCGATGGCGTCGCGCAGCGCGGCGGGGAAACCGCCCTGGGGAACTGTCAGGATGCCCGCGGGGCGGTCGATCCGCTCGAGCGTGCCGATGCGATAGGCGCGCAGGCTCGTGGTGCCCCAGTCGACTCCGATCATTGCTGGTCCCGTTTCCGTCCCGCCTTGGGATGCGCCGGGCCGCGCGGCGGCGCAAGGGCCGGTCGGATGACGGAGCTGCAACCTATGCGGGCTTGAAGCAGGTTTCACCGCGGGCGGATGCTGCCGGCGCCGGAGCGATAATCCGGATGGAGGACATGGCGATGAAGCGGATGCTCAGGGCAGGTGCGGCGGTAGTGCTGCTGGCCGGGGGAACGGCACGGGCCGAACTGGCGGCTTCGGCCAATGACAACAAGGCGACGCTGGTGAACGGCGCGACGGTGATCGCGCAAAATCCGGCACCGGACAGCGTGACCGTGCTCGACCTCTCGGTGTCCCCGCCAAGGCGGGTGGCGGAGGTGCCGGCACCGGCCTCGGTGGTGGGGCCGCCCTTCTCGGTGGCGCTGACGCCGGATGAAAGGCTGGTCCTGGTCACGGCGAACCAACGGATCGACCCGTCCGATCCGACGAAAAGCATTCCCGACAACAAGCTTTCCGTCATCGACCTGCGGGCGAGCCCGCCGGCGGTGGTGCAGACACTGGAAACCGGGCGCGGGCCGGCCGGGCTCTCGGTGAACCGCGCCGGGACGCTGGCGCTGGTGGCGAACCGCGAGGAAGGGACCGTCAGCGTGTTCCGCATCCGCGACGGGCGGCTGGAAGCGGTGGGCAAGGTGGAAGTCGCGGCCGCCGCCTCCGGCGTCTCCCACGCCGCCTTCACGCCGGATGGGCGGCACGCGCTGGTGACGCGCGACGGCGACTTCTTCATCCATGTCCTGGCGGTGGAGGGGGACACGGTGACGCGGACGGCGCGGACGATCTCCGCCGGGTTGCGGCCCTATGGGCTCGGCATCGCGCGGGATGGCAGCTTTGCGGCGGTGGCGAATATCGGGCGTGGCGGCGGGGACGAGGACACCGTCTCGCTGATCAGCCTCACCGGCCCGCCGGCTACCTGGCGCACGGTGCATACCGTTTCGGTGGGGCAGACGCCGGAGGGCATCCAGGTCAGCCCGGATGGGCGGCTGGTGGCGGTGACGGTGATGAATGGGTCGAACAAGCCGGAAGGCTCTCCCTTCCGCGGGCCCGGCCTGGTGCGGACCTACCGCGTTGAGGAGATGCGGCTGGTGCCGGCCGGGGAGGCGCGCATCGGCACCTGGGCGCAGGGCGTGGTGTTCAGCGCGGATGGGCGGACGCTGCTGGCTCAGAACATGGTCGAGCGGAACATCCAGATGTTCAGCGTCGCCGCCGATGGAGCCCTGAGCGAAAGCGGCCCCGCCGTTGCGTTGCCCGGTGGCGGCGCGGCGCTGCGGACGGCGGACCGGTAGTGCGGCGCGTGCCGGGGGGTCAGACCCCCGGCACGGTGATCTGCTGATCGTTCTGGCCGCGCATGGCCCAGCCCGTCGTGCGGTTCTCGATCGCCACCGCGGCGACGTACATGGCGACACCCATCACCGCCGTGACGATCAGCCCGGCGAAGACCAGCGGCACGTCGAAGCGCGACGACGCCAGGATCATCAGATGGCCGATGCCTTTGTTGGCGGCCACCGTCTCCGCGATGATGGAGCCGACAAAGGCGACCGTGATGGCGATCTTCAGCGAGGCGAAGAAATACGGCATCGCGCGCGGCAGACCGACCTTGCGGATGATGTCGGAGGGCTTGGCGCCGAGCGCGCGCAGCACGTCGCGCAGTTCCGGCTCCACCGTCGCGATGCCGGTGGCGACGTTCACCACGATCGGGAAGAAGCTGATCATGAAGGCGGTGATCACGGCGGGCACGGTGCCGATGCCGAACCAGATCACCAGGATCGGCACCACGGCGACCTTGGGGACGGAGTTGAAGCCGATCAGCAGCGGGTAGAGGCCATGGTAGAGCAGCGACGAACTACCTATGGCGACGCCGAGCAGCAGGCCGAACACCACCGCCAGCCCGAAGCCGATCAGCGTCGTCATCAGCGTCTGCCAGGAATTGTCCAGCAGCGGCACCCACCACTTCACCATGCTGGCGGCGATATCGGTCGGCGCTGGCAGAACAAACTGCTGCACGTTGAACGCCTTCACCCCGGCCTCCCAGATGACGAACATGCCGATGATGACAAGCCAGGGCAGCCAGGCCTGAAGCCGGCGGCGCCGTCGTTGCGCCAGTGCCATGGCCTGAAGCCGACGCATCGCCTCCGGAGACATGGTGGCATCGGCACGCGCCGGGGCGGGTTTTGCCGTGGCGGGCGCCGGGATCGCGACGTCACTGGCCATGGACAACCTCCTCGCCCTTACGGGCGGCGCTGATGTGTTCCCGCAGATCATGCACCAGGCCGACGAAATCCGGCGTGTAGGTGGTCTCCAGCGTGCGCGGCCGCGGCAGGTCTACCACGCGCTCCGCGATGATGCGGCCGGGGCGAGAGGACATGACCAGCACGCGGTCGGCCAGGTAGGCAGCCTCCCGCAAATCGTGCGTCACCAGGATCACGGTGGGCTTCCGCGCCATCCAGACGCCCTGCAGCACCGCCCAGAGATCCTCGCGGGTGAAGATGTCGAGCGCGGCGAAGGGCTCGTCCAGCATCAGCAGGGCGGGCTCGTGGATCAGCGCGCGGCACAGGCTGGCGCGCTGCTGCATGCCGCCGGACAGTTCATATGGGAACTTCTTGTCGAACCCGCCGAGGCCGACGAGCTTCAGCAGGTCCTGCGCCTTCTGCTCGTACATGCTGCGTTGGCCGCGCAGCAGGCGGCGATGCGGCTCCACCACCTCAAGCGGCAGCATGACGTTGTCGATGATGTTGCGCCACGGCAGCAGGGTGGGGTTCTGGAAGGCCATGCCGGCAATGGACAGCGGCCCATCCACTTCCTGCCCCGCCACCAGCAACGTGCCCGCGCTTGCGGGCCACAGGCCGGTGACCAACCGCATCAGGGTGGACTTGCCGCAGCCGGAGGGGCCGACCACGGCGATGAACTCGCCCTTGCCCACAGAAAGCGTGGCCCCCTGCAGTGCGAGCGTACCCTCCATGCCGCCATAGCGCATGGCGACGCCGCTGATTTCGACGAAAGGTCGTTCCATTCGGGTTCCCCGGCCCCGCCACCGGCGGGCCTGTTGCGCACGGTCCTGTGTGCGACAGAGCAAGGCTTCGGCGCAAGCAGCGAGGCGGGGTGGCTGCTGGATTGGAGGCGGAGCCACGGCAAAAGCTGGCGCTGAAACGGGCAACCTGCCGGACTTCTGCTCAGGGCGCAGCCAGCACCGCGGCGCAGGCCAATGGCAGGCGGGGCGGTGGGGCCGGGCGCGTGGACGGGCGGCGCGGCGGGTTGCGGGCTTCCTCCGTGAACCACCAGTCCAGCGATGCATCGCAGCCATCGCCGGGGGGTGCCGGCGCGATGTCCCGGCACTCCTGCCCGTGGGCGGCGTGTCCGGCGGGGCACCGCAGGCGCAGATGCATATGGCTGTCATGGCCGCGCCAGGGGCGCACCTGGCGTAGCCAGGCCGCGCCGCGATGGTCGGCGCAGAGTCGGCGCTTGATGGCAGGGTTCACCAGCAGCCGGTCAAGGCCCGGCGCCTCCGCCGCAATCCGGATGAGGGTCGCGTGGCGCGGGGTCCAGCGGGCCGGGTCCACGTCCAGCCCATCGGCTCGCACCAGAGACGGGATGGTAAGCTCCTCCCGCTGCGCCGCCGGCACGCGCGCCTTCGGCCGCAGGTCGAGCCAGATATCGGCATCAAGGCCCGACTGATGGCTCGAATGGCCCCAGGGCATCGGCCCGCCACGGGGCTGCGACAGGTCGCCGATCCACAAATCGGGCAGTCCGGCGGCGCGAGCACGGCCGGCGATGCCGGCGACCAGGGCGATGGTCTCCGGGTGACCCCAGTGGCGGTTGCGCGAGGTCCGGATCGCCTGCCAGCCGGGTCCCTCGGGCGGCAGGGTGACGGCACCGGCGAGGCAGCCGAGATTGGTTGTGCCGATGCTGCGTGCCGGGCCTGGGGCAGGGCGCGGCGGTGCGGCCCAGTCCGCGGCCCGGGCCAGCGGGGCCTCCAGCGCGAAGGCAGACAGCGGCGCGACAAGGAGGGCAAGCAGCGACCCCAGGACAAGCCGCCGCATGCCGTCAGCCGTTGAAGCGGAAGGCGCCGGCGACCTGATCGGGTTGGCTGGGCTGCTCCGCCGGGGCGGCCGCAGCCGCGGCATCCTTGGCACGCGCCTCGAGCTGGCGCGTCACCTCGACCAGCACGCGGGCCAGGTTCGGCAGTTGCAAGACCGGCACCACGACCAGCGCGGAGGGGTCCGGCTTGCCTTCCTTCGTGGCGCCGGTCTGTGCGCCGAGGGTGATGCGGGCGACGCCGCTGGCGACATGGACGTCGATGATGCCGTCGCCGAAGACGGTGGGAATGCCGGTCATGGTTCTCTCCTGGATAGTCTCGGCGTCAGTCTAACGGGCGCGCAACGACTGCACTACTGCTCCCGGAACGCCCTGTGGAAGCTGTCGATCAACGGTTGCAGCATGTAGCGGGCGAAGGTGCGCTCGCCGGTCTGGATCTGCGCCTCCACCGCCATGCCGGCGCGCAGGGTGATGCCCTCGACCGCGCGGATCTGGTCCTCGTCGAGCTGGATCTGCACGCGGTAGAAGCTGGTCCCGCGGCGTTCATCCTCCGTGACGTCGGAGGCGACGTAGGTGACGTGGCCGTGCAGGAAGGGGACCAGCCTCTGCTTGAAGGCAGGCAGGCGCACCTCCGCCTGCAGGCCGGTGTGGACGACGTCGATGTCGTTCGGCTGGACATGCACCTCCGCGATGATGCGGTCGCGCGTCGGCACCAGGTCCAGCACCGGGTCACCGGGGCGCAGCACGGCGCCGACGGTGAAGACGCGCAGGTTCAGCACCGTGCCGGCCTCGGGGGCTGTGATCTCGAGGCGGGTGGAGACATCCTGCGCGGCGCGCAGCCGCTCGTCGGTCTCGGAGAGGCGGACCCGGACCTCACGCAGTTCGGTGGAGGCTTCCTGGGTGCGCTGGGTGGTAATGCGTTCCATCTCGCGCTCCGATTCCTCGATCTGGGCGCGGGAGCGGACCATCTGGTTGGTGATGTCCGCGATGTTGCCGTCCACCGAGGCGACCTGGCGTTGCAGCGCCAGCAACTGCGGCAGGCGCGCGAGGCCCTGGCGCAGCAGTTGCGCGGTGTTGGTCTCCTCCGCCCGCAGCAGCACCAGCATGCGGCGCTGGGCGTCCATCTGGCCCTCGGCGGAGGCGATGGTGGCGCGGTGCTGGTCGATGCGGGAATGCAGCACCTGCATCTGGCTTTCCAGCGCCTGCTTGCGCGCCTGGAACAGCGCCCGCTGGCCGGTGACGACCTCCTCCGCCCTCGGATCGCGGGAAGCGAGAAGGTCCGCGGGAAAGGCGATCTCGCGCGCATCGTCGAGTTCGGCGGCGAGGCGCGCATCCTGCGCCAGCAGCGCCCAGCGCTGGCTGCGCAGGGTCTCGGTGGTCTGCGCCGCCTGCGGCTGGTCGAGGCGCATCAGCACCTGCCCGGCTGTGACGATGTCGCCGTCGCGGACCAGGATGTCGCGCACGATGCCGCCCTCGAAATGCTGCACGGTGCGGCGGGTGCCCTCGACCTTGAGCAGGCCGGGGGCGATGGAGGCCTCGGCGAGCGGCAGCAGGCTGGCCCACAGGCCGAGACCGATGACGAAGACGAAGGTGATGAGGTAGCCGAGCGTCATCGGCACGCCGGTGCGCGGGCGCGGCGCGTCCAGGATCAACGCATCCTCGGGTGGCTGCCACAGGGCGGGCGGGCCGCCGGCCGGCCGCGGTGCGAGGGCCTGGCCCCTCGGCGCGGGCGTCGGTGCCGGAACCGGGGTGATCTGGCCGATCGGGATGCTGCTGCTCATGGCTCGCCTCCGGCGAAACTGGTCATCGCTCGCCTCCGGCCGTACGGGCTTGCTGGACGATTTCCTGGGGGCGGCTGCCCTGGGCCAGGCGCTTCAATACTTCGGCACGCGGGCCGAAGGCCTCCGCCGCGCCGTCGCGCAGCAGCAGCACCTTGTCGACACCCTGCACCAGGGTCGGGCGGTGCGAGACCAGGATCACGGTCGTCCCGTTTGCCTTCAGCGCCTCCAGCCCCCGGATCAAGGCCTGCTCGGCGTCGCCGTCCAGGTTGGAGTTAGGCTCGTCCAGCACCACGAAGCGCGGATTGCCGAACATGGCGCGCGCCAAGCCGATGAGCTGCCGCTGGCCGCCTGACAGGTGCTGGCCGCCATCGCCGATCTCGGTGTCGTAGCCCTGCGGCAGGCGCAGGATCATCTCGTGGCACCCGGCCAGCCGAGCGGCCTCGAACACCGTCTCCGGCGGTTCCTCCCGCATCCGGCTGATGTTCTTCATCACCGTGCCGTCGAACAGCTCCACATCCTGCGGCATGTAGCCTACGTAGCGGCCGAAATCCTCCCGCTGCCAGGTGAAGACGTCGGCGCCGTCGAGGCGGACGGTGCCGGCGGCGGGTGCCAGCGTGCCGATCAGCAGGCGGATCAGCGTGGTCTTGCCGGCGGCCGACGGTCCGATGATGGCCAGGCTCTCGCCGGCGGACAGGTTGAAGGTGACGCCCTTGATGATGGCGACCGCCTGTCCGGGGAAGCCGAAGGTCACGCGCTCGGCGGAGATCCGGCCTTCCGGCGCCGGCAGCGCCATGCCCGGCGGCCGGATCCGTGGCTGCGCCAGGAAGCCGAGCAGGCGGCGATAGGATTGGCGGGCCTGCACCAGCTGCTTCCAGCCGCCGATCATCTGTTCCACCGGCGCCAGGGCGCGGCCCATGATGATGGAGGCGGCGATGGAGGCACCGGCGGTCAGCTGCTGTTCCAGCACCAGGTAGGCGCCGACGCCGAGCACGCCGACCTGCACGACCAGGCGGGAGAAACGGGTGATGGACAGCAGGATGGCGGCGCGGTCCGCCGCGCGTTCCTGCGGCGGCATCGAGGAGGCGAGGCCTTCGCGCCAGCGCTGCAGCACGGCCGGCGCCATGCCCATGCTGTCGATCACCTCCGCATTGCGGACCATGCTCTCCGCGCGGCGCTGGCTGGTGATGGACGCGGTGCTGGCCTGCCGGACCAGCGAGCCCGTGGCCCATTCATTGGCCAGCGTCAGCAGGAACAGCATCGCCGCCCCGGCCAGCGCGATCCAGCCCAGCATCGGATGCAGGGCGAAGATGACGGCCAGGTAGATCGGCACCCAGGGCACGTCGAAGACGGTGAGCGAGGCGGGGGAGCCGAGCCAGGCGCGGCAGGCGCCGAGGTCGCGCAGCGCCTCCATCCGGTAGGGTCGGCCGCGAAGCTGGGATTCAATGGCGCGCAGGAAGGCCTCGGGCGCGACCTTGCCCTCGATCCAGGAGGCCAGGCGCTGCATCACCTGCCCGCGCAGGCCGTCCAGGATTGCCATGACCAGCAGCGCGAAGATCGCGATCAGCGTCAGGTAGTACAGCGTGTCGATGCTGCGGGAGCCGAGGACGCGGTCGAAGACCTGCATCATGTACAGCGAGACGGTGAGCTGCAGCAGGTTCACCACGCCGCTGAACAGCGCGACGCCGACGAGCTGCCGCCGGCTGGCCGAGATGGCGCGCGACAGTACGGTATCTGGCGCTCGTTCCTGCGCGCCGGGCAGCAGCGGCATGGGGCGGGACATGCTCACAGGATCCCCGCCGGCAGCAGCGGCATCAGGTTGGCGCGCTGCGACCACAGCACGAGGAGGATCGATGCACCGAACAGCAGGGCCAGCAGGCTTGCGGCAAAGCTGCCCGTGAAGCCGAGCGACCGGCCGCTGCGCGACAACTGCTCACGCGCCGCCTCCAGCCGGATGGTCTCGGCCTGGTTGTGCAGGGTGCGGAAGGCGTGCGCCTGGAGCTCGGCCTCCGCCTTGCCGCGCATAGCCTCGGGCTCCGTCGGGCGGCCAGCCTCGACCGCCATGGCGAAGGCGAGAAGATCGCGCAGGCGGTCATCCTCCCGGCCCGTCAGGAAATCCTCGAGGCAGGGTGCGGCGGGTGGCGGCAGGGACAGGCCAGGCACCACGGGCCGGATCTCGGCCGGGCGCGCCTCCGTGGGACGCGGATCGACCGCATGCGCCTCCACCGGCCGTGCCTCCGGCGCTTGCTGGAGCTGCCTCATCTCGGTTCCTGACATGGGATGGTCCGTGTGCCCTGCGCGAAACTGCAACGGGAAGTCACCGCTGAGCGGCCTCTTAGCATGCGCGACGGGTCCAACAAACAATCGTGATGAAAACACTGCATCATGGAAAGTTCCGGGAAGATTCGTTGCTGAAGGCTTCATGCGCGAAATCTGGCGCAGGGATAGCGAGGTAGGCCATCCGACGCGCCTCCAGCCGGCCGCGCGTGACGGTATCCAGGATCAGGCCGCAGGCCAGTGAGAGGCTGGCCAGAAGCACCAGGCCCATCGACAGGACGGCGGTCGGCAGCCGCGGCACCAGTCCCGTGCCGAGGAAGGTCTGCACCACCGGAACCGCCAAGCCAAGTCCCGTCATGGCGAGCGCCAGGCCAATCAGCCCGAAGAACGGCAGCGGTCGTTCCCGGCGGACCAGCAGCAGGATGGCATTCAGGATGCGGAAGCCGTCGCGCCAGGTGTTGAGTTTGGACGTGCTTCCGGGCGGCCGGGCGCCGTAGGTGGTAGGCACTTCGTCCACCGGCATGCGCAATTCCAGCGCGTGGACGGTAAATTCCGTCTCGGTCTCGAAGCCCTCGGCAAGCGCCGGGAAGGATTTGGCGAAGCGGCGGGAGAAGACGCGGTAGCCCGACAGCATGTCGGTGATGCGGTTGCCGAAGATCAGCCGGACCATCCCGGTGAGCAGCAGGTTGCCGAGAACATGGCCGGGCCGGTAGGCGGCCTTCTCCTCCGTCACCCGCGTGCCGGTGACCAGGTCCAGCCTGTGCTCCAGCAGGCGACGGATCATGCCCGGCGCGGCGGCGGCGTCGTAGGTGCCGTCCCCATCGACCAGAACGTAGAGGTCGGCCTCCACATCCGCCAGCATCCGGCGCACGACATGGCCCTTGCCCTGCTGCGGTTCGCGCCGGACCTCGGCGCCGGCGGCACGGGCGGCGGCCGCGGTGCCGTCGCTGCTGTTGTTGTCATAGACATGGATCGTGGCGGTCGGCAGCGCGGCGCGGAAGGACGCGACGACGCCGGGAATGGCGACTTCCTCGTTGTAGCAGGGGATCAGGACGGCGATGCGGGGCGCGGCCATGGGTCAGGAAGGGCTCCGGGGGGCGGCGAAGACGAAGCGCCGGGACAGGATGAAATTGCCGACCATGCCGGCCAATGCGCCGGCCGCCACGCCCAGCACCGGGGCGGCGGCAACGGCCGGGACGAAGGCAATCAGCACCGCATAGGTGCCGTAGTTGAAGGCGAAGCCGACGAGGTTGACGACCAGGAACAGCGCCCATTGCCGCGCCAGGGGCTGTGCAGGCCCCTCCGCCCGGAAGGTCCAGGCGCGGTTGAGCGCCCAGGTGGTGGTGGCGGCGGCGAGGTAGGACACCGCGCGGCCGGAGTACAGCCCGAGGCCCAGTGCCAGGCCAGCGTACAGCACCGCCGTATCGACCACGAACCCCACCGTGCCCACCACGCCGAAGCGCAGGAACTGCACCAGGCCCGCGGCGCGGTGCGGACCCAGGGGCCGCGCCAGGGCGCGCTCGATCAGGGCTTCGGCGGCGCGTGCGGGCATGTTCGTTCCATGGGTGTGGGATATGGCGGGACACCGGCAGGCTTGAACCCCGGCGCGGCATCAAGGGCGCAGCGGCGTAGACCATGAGAGCGTGACCAAAACGCGGCAACTTGCCCGGCTGGGCCCGGGCTGCGAGCCTTCCGGCGGCTTCTCGGAGAATGATTCGCATGCGGGTCGGTGTGGTGGGATTGGGCCAGATGGGCCTGGCGATGGCGGGGCGGCTGGTGGAGACCGGCGCCGAGGTCCTCGGCTTCGACCTGGATGCGGCACGCTGCGAGGCCGCCGCGGCGCGCGGCGTGACGGTCGCGGCCTCGGTCGAGGCGGTGGCGGCGCCCGTGGTGATCCTGTCCCTGCCGCATGACCGGGCGGTGGAGGCGGTGCTGCCCGCGCTGTTCCCGGCGCTGCCGAAGGGGGCCGTCCTGGCGGATACCTCGACGCTCGACCCGCTGGCGGCCCGGCGCTTCGTCGAGGCGGCGGCGGAGTGGGGCATGGACTACCTGGATACGCCGGTATCCGGCGGCCCGGCCGGGGCGGCGGCGGGCAGCCTGGCGATGATGCTGGGCGGCGACGCAGCGGCGATCGCGCGGGCGCGGCCGGTGCTGGACCGCGTGGCGGCCAAGCTGATCCATGTCGGCGGGCCGGGCGCCGGGCAGGTGGCGAAGCTGGTGAACAACCTGCTGGTGGCGACGCATCTGGCGGTGGCCGGAGAGGCATTGCGGCTTGGGCGCCTCGCGGGCGTCGAGCCGGCGGACCTGCTGGCGGTGGTCAATGCCGCCTCTGGGCGCTCCGCGGCGACGGAGGTGAACTTTCCACGTTGGATCCTCTCGGAAGGCTATGATTCGGGATTCTCGGCCGGGCTGATGCGCAAGGACGTGCGGCTGGCACTCGAACTCGCCGACAGCGTCGGGGCGGTCCTGCCGGTCTGCGGGCAGGCGGCCGCGCGGTGGCAGGCGGCGGAAGCTTCGGACGCCGCGGATTTCAACCGCGTACCGGCGGCCATCCTGGAGGGCGCGTGATGTTCCAGGCGGGACGGGTGCTGGAGGCGGAGGTGGCGCGGCTGCTCGGCGGCCGAATTGGCAGCGTGGTGGAAGGGGAGGTGCTGGCCGGGCAGGGCGCGCCCATCTGCCTGGAGGACCCGACGACCGGGCTGCCGATGCTGTCCTACGCCGATGCCGGGATGGGCGTGGCACGGCAGGCCTCGGCGGGCGCGGCGCGGGCGCAGCGGGCCTGGATGGCACTGTCCGCGGCGGAACGCGGGCGGCGCATCTGGGCACTCGGCGGGCTGATCCGACAGAATGCGGAGGCGCTGGCCCGGCTGGAATCCGCCAATGCCGGCAAGCCCATGCGCGACTGCCAGGCGCAGGTGGCCCGCGTCGCGGAGATGGCGGAATACTGGGCCGGTTGGTGCGACAAGATCGAAGGCCGCACGGTGCCGGTCCCCTCCGGCCACACGGTGATCATCCGGCGGGAGCCGATGGGCGTGGTGCTGGCGATCACGCCTTGGAACGCGCCCCTTTTCACCTGCGGCTGGAACGTGCTGCCCGCCGTTGCCGCGGGAAACGCCGTGGTGCTGAAGCCCTCGGAATACACGCCGCTGACCTCCATCGCCTTCGGCCTTCTGGCGGTGGAGGCGGGACTGCCGCGCGGCCTGGTGCAGGTGGTGGCGGGGCTGGGGGCCACGACCGGGGAGGCACTGCTGGCGGCACCGGAGGTCGCGATGGTGACCTTCGTCGGCGGCGCCGCGAGTGCCGGCCGCATCGCGGGGGCCTGTGCGGCGAGGATGATCCCCTGCGTGCTGGAGCTTGGTGGAAAGTCCGCCAATATCGTCTTCGCGGATGCCGATTTGCCGGCGGCGGTGCAGGGCGCGCAGCAGGCGATCTTCGCCAGCAGCGGGCAGAGCTGCGTCGCCGGGTCGCGCCTCCTGGTCCAGCGCCCGGTGCATGACCGTTTCATCGAGCTGATGGCCGCGGCGTCGGCGAAGATCCGCCTGGGCGATCCGCTGGACAGGGCAACGGAGGCCGGGCCGGTGGCGACCGCACGACAGTTCGCGCATGTGTCGGGGCTGGTGGCCGCGGGCGTGGCGGAGGGTGCGCAGGCGCTGGCGGCGCCGCGGCCGGAGGCGCTGCCGCGGGACGGGTTCTGGGTGATGCCGACCATCCTCGCCGGCCTGACAAACGATTCAGCGGCGGCGCAGACGGAAATCTTCGGCCCGGTGGTCGCCGCGATTCCCTTCGAGGACGAGGCGGAGGCGGTGCGCCTGGCGAATGCCACGCCCTACGGCCTGGCCGGCGCGGTGTGGACACGGGACCTCGGCCGGGCGCATCGGGTGGCGGCGGGCGTTCGGGCCGGCAGCTTCTGGGTGAATGGCTACGGCACCATCCATGTCAGCGTTCCCTTCGGCGGCTTTGGCGCCAGCGGGCATGGCCGGTCCTCGGGGCAGGAGGCGCTGGCCGCCTATACGCAGTCCAAGGCGGTGTGGGTGGAGACGGCGGAACAGCCGGCTTTGGGCTTCGGGCACCGTCCATAAAAGCGGGCCTTGCATCGGGCAGCGGAAGCCTGTTCCCTTCGCCGCCTGGGAATGTCGCGGCCTGTCGCCGCGGGCTTTGGGAGAGCTTCGAAAAATGCTGCGACGTCATCTGATGGCCGGCGCCGGCGCGGCGCTGGGCGCCTCGGCCCTTGGCGGGTCCTTGAGCGCGCCTGCCTACGGGCAGGGTGCGGCGGCGGCATCGCGGGTGCTGAAATTCATCCCGCAGGCGGACCTGGCGGTGACGGACCCGATCGTCACCACCGCCTATGTCACCCGCAACCATGCCTACATGATCTGGGATACGCTGTACGGCTTCGACGCCGACTACAAGGCGCAGCCGCAGATGGCCCAGGGCCATACGGTGGAGGATGACGGCAAGCGCGTTACCATCACGCTGCGCGACGGGCTGAAATGGCATGACGGGTCGCCGGTGAAAGCCAGCGATTGCGTCGCTTCCATCCGCCGCTGGGGGGCGCGCGATGCGCTCGGCCAGGTCCTGCTGGCGCAGACCGATGAGCTGACGGCATCCGACGACAAGACCATCATGTTCCGGCTGAAGAAGCCGTTTCCGCTGCTGTTCGAAGCGCTTGGTAAGCCCTCCACCCCCGTCGCCTTCATGATGCCGGAGCGCCTGGCCAGCCAGTCGCCCACTACGCCGATGACCGGCGACCTGATCGGCAGCGGCCCGTTCAGGTTCGTCGCCAGGGAACGGGTTCCAGGCGCCCGCGTGGTCTATGAGCGCTTCGCCGACTATGTGCCGCGCACCGGCGGCGAGGCGAGCTGGACCGCTGGGCCGAAGGTGGCGAAGTTCGACCGCGTCGAATGGCACGTGACGCCGGATGCCGCGACCGCCGCGGCGGCGCTGCAGAACGGCGAGATGGACTGGTGGGAACAGCCGACCGGCGACCTGCAGCCGCTGCTGCGCCGCAACCGCAACGTCGTGCTGGAGATCCCCGACCCCACGGGGCTGATGGCGGTTGCGCGCTTCAACCACCTGCACCCGCCCTTCGACAAGCCGGCGGTGCGCCGCGCGCTGTTGGGCGCGGTGAACCAGGCGGACTTCATGACCGCCGTGATCGGTACCGACCGCAGCCTGTGGCGGGAGGGGATCGGCTTCTTCCCGCCGGGCACGCCCATGGCCTCCGACGTCGGGGTCCAGGCGGTCACCAGCGCGCGAAACATGGACAAGGTGAAGGCGGACCTCGCCGCCGCCGGCTACAACGGGGAGAAGGTGACGCTGATCGCGGCTTCCGACTTCCCGTCGCTGAACGCGCTGGCGCAGGTCGGCAACGACATGCTGCAGCGCGCCGGCATGAACGTCGAATATGTCTCGACCGACTGGGGCACGGTGGTGCAGCGGCGGGCGAGCCGGGAGGCGCCGGAGCGGGGCGGGTGGAACATGTTCTTCACCTTCTGGTCCGGCCTCGACATGTTCAACCCTGGCGTCCACCAGAGCCTGCGCGGCCACGGCCAGCAGGCCTGGTTCGGCTGGCCCACAATCCCGCGGATCGAGGAGCTGCGCGCGGCGTGGTTCGAGGCGCCGGACCTGGCGGCGCAGCAGGCGGTCGCACGGCAGATCCAGGAGGTGGCGTTCCAGGAGGTCCCCTACCTGCCGCTCGGCCAGTATTTCCAGGCGACCGCCTACCGCCGCGACATCACCGGCGTCCTGAAGGGCCTGCCGCTGTTCTGGAACGTGCAGCGGAGCTGAGGGCAGGCCCGAAGGCGGATCGGCGCGGGGGCCTGGTTCGCCGCGCACAACATCCTGATCCCGCACAAGCTGCGGGAATGGATGCGGAAGCTATATGGTCGGGTCTGCCCAGGATCTGGGCGACCTGCGGGTCCGCAGCCGGTGGGCTGGCCGCAGGACCAACCTCGACCAGATAGAAGTCGCGAAGCCCGCATGTGCAGCCAGCCCGTCGCCGCAGAACCCGGCCCGCCACCGCCGACCAGCCACGGCGTCCATGCGGCCCGGCCACTGCGGCATGAGGCCTGGGAGACGGCGGAGGCGGCCCTGCTGGCCGCGGTGCGGCAGGGGGGCGGCGTGGTGGCGCTGCTCGGTGGCCCAGGCGTCGGCAAGACGCTCATGCTGGATTCGCTGGAACGCAAGCTGCGCGCGGATGGCCTGGTGGTGCAGCGGCTCGACTTCGGCGACGAGGCCACCGGCGACGAGGCCACCGGCGCAGAAGCCGCGGCGGTCCTGCTGGTCGACGAGGCCGGCCGGATCGACGATGCCGGCCTGGCCGCCCTGGCGGCGGCACCGGACCGGGTCGCGGTGCTGGCGGCGCTGCCGGCCTTCGCCGCCCGGCTGGAGGAGGTTCCGCACCGGGTGGTGCGGCTGCCAGGGCTTCGGGCCGAGGATGTGGAGCGGTATGTCGCGGCGCGGCTGGCGGCGCTGGAGGTTCCAGCCTCCCGCATGGGGCCGGATGCGGTGGCGGCGCTGGGGCTTGAATCGGCCGGCGTGCCGCGGTTGCTGAACGTGCTGGTCGGCAGCAGCCTGTTCATCGCGGGGCTGGAGAAGGCCCAGGCGGTCAGCGGCGAGCATGTGCGCAGCGCGGCCGGCATGCATGCGCTGTCGGCGGTGCGGGTGAGGGTGAGCGAACCCCCACGCACGGCCGTTGCACCGGCCCGGCCGGCCGCCCCCGTCCTCGCATCGGCGCCGCCGGTCCTGGAAGCGGCACCGGAGCAGGTGCCGGAAGCGGCACCGGAGCAGGTGCCGGAAGCCATGCCGGAACCGCCGCCGCCGGCTGCTGCCGCGCCGCAGGAAATCGCTGCGCAGCGGTCCGGTGGCATCCTGCCCTGGCTGGTCGCCGGCGTGGTTCTGGGGCTGATTGGCGCGGCTGGGGCCTGGGTGATGCTCGGCCCGGGCTCGGCTGGTGCACTGCGCGGCGGCGCGGGGTCGGAGGTTATGCCGGTCGCCCAGGCACAGGAGCAGGACCGGGCCGACCCGACGCCGCCGCCGGTCGTGACACCCGAGGCGCCGGACGTTGTCCCGGTGCTGCCGGTGGCTCCGCCGGCGCGCATCGTGCTGACCTATCCACGCGGCGATGCGAACGCCGCCGCGCGGGGAGAGACCCTGGCCGCGGCCCTGCGCACCGCCGGGCGGACGGTCGCGGCGCCGTTCCCGGTCTCCCAGGCCAGCGGGGAGGAGGTTCTGCGCTATTTTTTCCTCGAGGATCGGGATATGGCGCTCGCGATTGGCGCGCGGGCTGGCCAGGCGCCACAGGCGCACCGGCTGGGCAGGGTGCCGGACGGCGCGCCCCTGCCACGGCCGGGCACCGTCGAATGGGCGCTGCCGGCGCCGAGCGGGCGGCCCGCTGCGCGTGAGATGCCGGTGCCCGAGCTTGCGACGCTGGCGGCGCCGGAGCCGGAAGCCCCGGCCCCCGGCGCGCTTCTGCCGGCGGCGCGCTTGCCCCTGGATGTGGAACTGCGCTGGCGCCTGCCGGCGGCAACCAGCGCCTCGCCATGCTGTTTCGTCGAGGTGATGGGGCTGGAGGAAGGTGCATGGCAGGAGGTGTTCTCGGGCTACGCGCCGCAATCGGACCGGCACGCGGTGCCGGTGACGGCCGCGCGCGGCTATGCCTGGCGGGTCACGCTGGTGTCTCGTGATGGGCCTCGCTACGCGGCAGGGCGCTGGTCGCGCTTTACGGTCCTGGAGGCTGGTGAATGAGGTTTTCGTGCCGCCTGGCGCTGCTGCTGCCCGTCCTCCTGCCCGCCCTGCTGGTGGCCTGTGCGCAGCCCCAGCCGGTCGGTACGCGGGTGGTGCTGCCGCCACGCCCGGCGCCGGCGGAACCGGTGGTGCAGGCGGATGGCGCCTGGTCCTTCAGTATCGCCAATGGCGTGTGCAGCGCATCGCTGGAGCAGGACGCGGCGACGTTGGCGGTGGCGGCGGGGCCGGGGCGCGAGCTGTCCTATGAAGCGCGGAGCGGGCGGCGGATCAGCCAGGTGGCATTCCGCGGCGCGGAGGGCAATTGGCAACTCCGCTTCCCCGCCAGCCAATCCCGCGTGACGCGGCGGCTGGATGCGGCGGGCGAACGGCGCATCCGCGCGCTGCTGGCCGGCGGCACGCTGCGCTACAGCCGGCCGGGCACGCGCGTGCTGTCCGTGACGGTGCCGGATGCCGGCATCTCCGGCCGCGACTGGTTCGGCTGCGTCTCCGCGCTCCGCACCGATGCGCCGGAGCTTCCGGTGCCGCCCGAGCCGCCAGAGCCGCGCGAGCCGCCCGGGGCATCTGGGCCGCCGCCAGCCTAGCTTGCGGCTTGCGGGATACCGCAAGGGCTGGTCTGATCCTCCCGGGAATGGCTTGAACGGGAGAACAGGATGCTTCGCAGGACACTGCTGAAGACGGGCGCTGCCATCGGCGGGGCCAGCGCGTTGCCACATGCCGCAATCGCGCAGCCGACGCAGAACCGCGTCCTGAAGATGGTCCCGCAGGCGAACCTGACGAGCCTGGACCCGATCTGGACCACGGCGAACATCACCCGCAACCACGGGCACATGATCTATGACACGCTGTACGGGATGGACGCACAGTTCCGCCCGCAGCCGCAGATGGCGGCGGGGCATGTCGCGGAGGATGGCGGGCGGCGCATCATCATCACGCTGCGCGACGGGCTTAAATTCCACGACGGCACGCCGGTGCTCGCGCGCGACGTGGCGGCGAGCGTCTCCCGCTGGATGAAGCGCAACCCGTTCGGCCAGAAGCTGGCGACGGTGACCGATGCGGTGTCCGCGCTCGATGACAAGCGCGTGCAGTTCAGCCTGAAGCGGCCCTTCCCGCTGCTGTTCGCGGCGTTGGCGCAGGTCTCCAACAGCCCGGCCTTCGTGATGCCGGAGCGGATCGCGAGCACAGATGCCTTCACGCAGATCCGCGAGGCGGTGGGCAGCGGCCCGTTCCGCTTCAAGCCGGACGAGTACAACTCCGGCAGCCTCGTGGTGTACACGCGCAACCCCGACTACGTGCCGGTGCAGGGCGGCATGCCGAGCCTGACAGCAGGGCCGAAGATCGTGAATTTCGACCGGGTGGAATGGCACATCATCACCGATGCGGCGACCGCCGCCGCGGCGATCCAGACCGGCGAGATCGACTGGTACGAGCAGCCGCCGCCGGAGATCCAGCAGCTTCTTCGGCGCAACCGCAACGTGCGGATCGAGGCAATCGACCCGCTGCCGCTGACCGGCATCCTGCGCTTCAACCACCTGCACGCGCCGTTCAACGACAAGAAGCTGCGCCAGGCGATGCTGCCGGCGATCAGCCAGTCCGACTTCATGCAGGCGATCGTCGGCACCGACCCCGAGAATTTCAATGCGGAGACCGGCTTCTTCACACCCGGCACGCCGCTGGGCAACGACGCCGGCATGGCGCCGCTGATGGGACCGCGCAGCCTGGATCGTGCCAAGGCGCTGATGCGGGAGGCAGGCTACACCAACGCGCCGATGCGGCTGATCGGGCCCACCGATATCCTGGCGCCTTCGGCGATGACGCAGGTGGGTGCGGATCTGGTGCGCCGTCTCGGCTTCAACGCCGACATCGTGCTGACGGATTGGGGCACCACGGTGCAGCGGCGCACCTCGCGCGAGCCGGTGGAGAGCGGCGGCTGGAGCATGCTGTTCACCGCCTTCTCCTCCTTCGACTTCGCCAATCCCGCGGCACACTTCCCGCTGCGCGGCAACGGCACCGGCGCCTGGTTCGGCTGGCCCTCGATCCCCAGGCTGGAGGAACTGCGCGATGCCTGGTTCGAGGCGCCGGATCTGGCAGCGGAGCAGCGCCTGGGTCGGGAGATGCAGGAGGTGGCGATGGACGAGCTGCCCTACATCCCGGTCGGCGCCTACAAGTCGCTGACCGCGGTGCGCAGCAACCTGTCTGGCCGCGTGCCGGGACTGGCGCTGTACTGGGGCATCAAGCGCGACTGAGTTTCCTCGGCATCAAGTCTCGGGCGGGAGAGTGAAGATGATCGGTCGGCGTGGGTTGATGGCGGCTTCGGCCGCGATGGTGGCGGCACCGAATGTGGTCTCGGCGCAAGGTGGGGCGGCGCGCAGCCTGCGGGTGATCCCGCAGGCGAACCTGACCTCGGTGGACCCGGTCTGGACGACGGCGGTGGTGACGCGGAACCACGCGTTCATGATCTACGACCAGATCTGCGCCCAGGACAGCAAGGGCGAGATCCAGCCGCAGATGGCGGAAGGCTGGACCGTCTCGGACGACAAGCTCGCCTGGACCTTCACGCTGCGCGAGGGTCTCGCCTTCCACGATGGCGAACGCGTGCTGGCGAAGGATGCGGTGGCGTCCATCAAGCGCTGGGCGCGCCGCGATCCGTTCATGCAGGTGCTGATCGGCAATGTCGCAGAGGTGGAGGCGCTGGATGACCGCCGCTTCCGCTTCCGCCTGCACCGGCCGGTGCCGCTACTGACCATGGCGCTGGGGCAGACGCAGTTTCCTTGCTTTGTCATGCCGGAACGCATCGCCAGCACGGATGCCTTCACGCAGATCCGCGACACCGTCGGCAGCGGGCCGTTCAAGTTCGTGCCGGGCGAATGGAATCCCGGGCAGCGTGCGGTGTGGGAAAAGAACGCCGGCTATGTGCCGCGCGGCGAGGCGGTGGACGGGCTGGCCGGCGGCCGTCGCCCGAACATCGACCGCATCGAGTGGACCATCATCACCGACCCCGCGACCAGCGCCAACGCAATGATGCAGGGCGAGCAGGATTACTGGGAATATCCGTTGCACGACCTTCTGCCGCTGATGCGGCGGAACCGGGAGATGGTGGTGCAGCAGCGCTTGCTGGACGGCACCTATGGTGTCTGCCGCTTCAACACGCTGCAGCCACCCTTCAACAACCCGGCCATCCGCCGTGCGGTTGCGATGGCGGTGGACCAGCGCGACTATCTGCGCTCGGTCGCGGGCAATGACGCGGATGGCTGGGGCGTGTGCGAGGGTGTGTTCACCTGCGGCACGCCGCTGGCCAATGAATCCGGCAGCGAGATCCTGAAGACGCGCAACATCGAGCGAGCCAAGGCGGCGCTCGCCGCGGCAGGCTACAACGGCGAGAAGGTGGTGCTGATCGCCCCGGGCGACTATCCGCAGATCAACGCGCTGTCGATGGTGACGGCAGACATCCTGACGCGCCTGGGGATGAACCTGGAGCTGATCTCCACTGACTGGGGCACGCTGGTCCAGCGGCGCGCCAGCAAGGAACCGGTGGAGCGTGGCGGCTGGAGCATCATCCACACCACCTCCTCCGGCCAGTCGCTGGCGCTGCCGGTGTACCACCTGTTCCTGCGCGCCAATGCGGCGAATGCCTGGTTCGGCTGGCCGGACGAGCCGGAGATCGAGCGTCTGCGCGGGGAGTGGGTGCAGACCGGTGATCCCGCCGAGAGCCGCCTCATCGCGGAGCAGTTGAACGCCAAGGCGATGGAGTCGATGTACTACATTCCGCTCGGCTTCTACTGGCAACCGAGCGCCTGGCGGCGCAACGTCACCGGCGTGTTCCGCGCGCCGGCCACCGTGTTCTGGAACATCGGCAAGGGCTGACGCAGATGATCACGCGGCGTGGGATGATGGTGGCGGCCGGAGTCGGATTGGCGGCGCCGCGTGTGGCATCGGCACAGGCGCAGGCGGGGACGCTGCGCTTCGTGCCGCAAGCCAACCTGTCGAACATCGATCCGGTGTGGTCGACGGCCGTCGTGGTCCGCAACCACGGGCTGATGATCTACGACACGCTGTATGGCCTCGGCGCGGACTTCCAGCCAAAGCCGCAGATGGCGGCGGGGCACGAGATCTCCGACGAAGGGCGGCGCTGGACCTTCACGCTGCGATCGGGTCTGCGCTTCCACGACGGCGCGCCGGTGCTGGCGCGGGACTGCGTCGCCTCCATCGCGCGCTGGGCGAAGCGGGACGTGCTGGGGCAGCGGCTGGATGGGCTGCTGGACGGCATGCGGGCGCTGGACGACACGCGCTTCGAGATCCGCATGAAGAAGGCCTGGCCCGGGCTGGCCTTCGCGCTCGGCAAGCCATCCGCGAACATCTGCGCCATCATGCCGGAACGGGTCGCGCAGACGGATCCGTTCCAGCAGATCCAGGACTACACCGGCAGCGGGCCGTTCCGCTTCGTCCGCGACGAGTTCCGCCCTGGCGACCGCGTCATCTATACCAAGTTCAACGAATACGTGCCGCGCGACGAGCCGAGCGACTTCCTGGCCGGTGGCAAGCCGGTGCATTTCGACCGCGTGGAATGGCGGGTGATGCCCGACCCCTCCACCGCCGCCGCGGCGTTGCAGAACAACGAGGTGGATTGGTGGGAGACGCCGCTGGCGGATCTGCTGCCGCTGCTGCGCCGCACCCGCGATATCGTGGTGGATCTGGTGAACGGCGCCGGCAACCTCGGCGTGCTGCGCTTCAACTTCCTGCACCCGCCCTTCGACAACGCAGCGGTGCGCCGTGCCATCCTGCCTGCGCTGGACCAGCGGGCCTTCATGGATGCGGCGATCGGCACCGATCCGGCGATGTCCCGCGTGCCGGCCGGCGCCTTCACGCCGGGGATGCCGCTGGCGAATGATGCGGGGCTCGAGGTGTTGTCGGGCCCGCGCAACCTAGAGGCGGCGCGGGCGGCGCTGCGCGCTTCCGGCTATTCCGGGCAGCGCGTGGCGATGCTGTCCGCCAGCGATATCCCGGTGCTGCAGAACCTGTCCGAGGTGGCTGCGGATCTGCTGCGGCGGATCGGCTTCAACGTCGATCTGCAGGCGATGGATTGGGGCACGCATATCCAGCGCCGCACCAACCGTGGGCCTTCGGATCAAGGCGGCTGGAACGCCTTCTGCACGACGTGGGAAGGCTTCGACGTCTCCGTGCCCGGCAGCCACCAGCCGATCCGTGGCCACGGCGCCGCGGCCTGGGCAGGCTGGCCGACGATCCCGCGCCTGGAGGAACTGCGGGAAGCCTGGTTCGAAGCGCCGGACCTGGCGGCCGAAAAGCGCATCGCCGAGGAGATGCAGCGCGTGGTGTGGCAGGAGGTGCCGTTCCTGCCACTCGGCCAGGTGCTGCCGCGCATGGCCTATCGCCGCAGCCTGACAGGCGTGGTGAAGGGCGGCCCCGCGCTGTTCTGGGGCGTGCGCCGCGCCTGAGCCTGCCACATGGCACGATGTGTGCAACGCCATCGGGCTGTGTGCGCCATCCCATGTTCAACCTCCTGGGACGCTGGCGCATCGCACAGGGATAAGGCAGGCTGCCCGAAATCAGGGCGTCTGGGACAAGGGGCTTCAAAGAATGGAACGCAGGTCATTCCTCAAGGCCGGCATCGGTGCCGGTACGCTCGCGGCGGCGGGTGGGTATGGCGCCCCGGCGCTGTCGCAGGGTGCGCGGGCGCGCACGCTGCGCTTCGTGCCGCAGGCGAATCTCGCCAATTTCGATCCGATCTGGGGCACGCAGTATGTCGTGCGCAACGCCTCCGCCATGGTGTGGGACACGCTGTATGGCGTGAACGACAAGTTGGAGCCGCTGCCGCAGATGGTGGAGGGCGAGACCGTATCGCAGGACGGCCTGACCTGGACGTTCAAGCTGCGCGCCGGCCTGCGCTTCCATGACGGCACGCCGGTGCTGGCGAAGGACGTCGTCGCCTCCATCGCCCGCTGGGCGCCGCGCGACCCGATGGGGCAGATGGTGCGCGCCATCCAGAAGGAGCTGGTGGCGGTGGACGACACCACCTTCCGCTGGGTGCTGGGCAGCCCCTACCCGAAGTTGAAGTACGCGCTCGGCAAGACCAACACGCCGATCTGCTTCATCATGCCGGAACGGATCGCGACGAAGTTCGACAGCTTCACGCAGATCGACGAGTATGTCGGCTCCGGCCCGATGCGCTTCGTGCGCAACGAATGGGTGCCGGGTGCCACCGCGGTGTTCCAGAAGTTCGACCAGTACGTGCCGCGCGAGGGTGCGGTGAGCTGGCTGTCCGGTCCGAAGGTCATGGGCGTCGACCGCGTCGAGTGGGTGGTGATGCCGGACCCGGCGACCGCTGTCGCGGCGCTGCAGAACGGCGAAGTGGATTGGTGGGAGAACCCGATCACCGACCTGGTGCCGCTGATGCGCCGCAACCGGAACATCCGCCTGGATATCGCCGACCCGCTCGGCAATATCGGCAGCTTCCGGATGAACCACCTGCACGCTCCGTTCAACTCCAGGAAGATCCGCCAGGCGGTTCTCGCGGCGATGAGCCAGGAGGACTACATGCGCGCCCTCGTCGGCACCGACGATGCGCTGTGGAAGCCGCTGCCGGGCTTCTTCACACCCGGCACGCCGGCCTACACGGAAGCCGGCGGCGACATCCTGAAGGGCCCGCGCAACATGGACCTGGCGAAGCGCCTGCTGCAGGAAGGCGGCTACAACAACGAACCGGTCGTTTGCATCGTGGCGCAGGACCAGCCCATCACGAAGGCGCAGGGCGACATCACCGCGGACCTGCTGAAGCGGATGGGCATGAACGTCGATTTTGTCGCCACCGACTGGGGCACCACGGGCCAGCGGCGCGCCATGAAGAACCCGCCGAATTCGGGCGGGTGGAGCATGTTCCATACCTGGCACGCCGGCGCGGACTGCGTGAACCCGGCCGCCTACAACGCGGTGCGCGGCACCGGGCAGCAAGCCTGGTTCGGCTGGCCGGAATCGAAGGGTGTCGAGGACGGTGTCGTCGAGTGGTTCAACGCGCCGAACGCCGCGGCGGAAAAGGTCGCGATGGACAAGGTCAACACCGCCGCGATGGATGACGTGGTGTATGCACCGACCGGGTTCTTCCTGGGCTACACCGCCTGGCGCAGCAACGTGAGCGGCATCCAGAAGGGCCCGCTGCCGTTCTTCTGGGGTGTCAACAAGACCTGACCCTGCATGGTACGGGCCGGCGTTCGCGCCGGCCCGGCCGACTTTCTGATCTGAAAGGTCTGACAAGCGGATGTTCGCCTACATTGTCCGAAGAGTCCTAGCCACCATCCCCGTGATGGCGATCGTGGCACTGTTCGTCTTCTCGCTTCTCTACATCGCCCCGGGCGACCCGGCGGCGGTCATCGCGGGCGACCAGGCGACCCCGGACGATGTGGAGCGCATCCGTGCCAGCCTGGGCCTGGACCGGCCGTACCTGGTGCGGTTCGGCGCCTGGGTGTTCGACATCGCGCGCGGTGACCTGGGCGTTTCGATCTTCACCAACCTGCCGGTCAGCACGATGATCCAGCAGCGCATCGAGCCAACCCTGTCGCTGATGATCGTGACGCTGATCCTGGCGGTCTCCATCGCGGTACCGATGGGCGTCCTCGCCGCGTGGCGGCAGGGAACGGCAATCGACCGTGCGGTGATGGGCTTTGCCGTGCTGGGCTTCTCCGTGCCGGTGTTCGTGGTCGGCTATGTTCTGGCCTACATCTTCGCCCTGGAGTTGGATTGGCTGCCGGTGCAGGGCTACACGCCTTTCGCGCGCGGCTTCTGGCCCTGGCTGCAGAACCTCATCCTTCCGGCAGTGGCGCTGGGTTCCGTATACATCGCGCTGATCGCCCGCATCACGCGCGCGACCATGCTGGAGGTGCTGCAGCAGGACTACATCCGCACGGCCAAGGCCAAAGGGCTGGGCCAGAGGGCGATCCTGTTCCTGCATGCGCTGAAGAACGCCGCGGTGCCGATCATCACCGTCATCGGCATCGGCGTCGCGCTGCTGATTGGCGGCGCCGTGGTGACGGAGAGCGTCTTCGCTATTCCAGGGCTTGGGCGGTTGACGGTGGACGCGATCCTGCGGCGGGACTACCCGGTGATCCAGGGCGTGATACTGCTGTTCAGCTTCGTCTACGTGCTGGTCAATCTTGCCATCGACCTGGCCTACACTCTGTTCGACCCGAGGATCCGGTATTGAGCACCGCAACCTTTCAGGGCGGCTCCGCCGCCGGGCTGCCCCCCGGCACCCTTCCACCGGGTGTCAACGCCGCCGTCCCGATGCGGGACATCATGCCCCCCGTCCGCGCGCGCGGTGGCGTGTTCGGCTTCATCCGGCGCAACCCGACCATCGCCATCGGCGGGTTCCTGGTCTTCCTGATGGTCTTCATCGCGGTCTTCGCGCCGTTCCTGACCAGCAAGGATCCGACAGCGCTGGCGCCGGCATTGCGCACGCGCGAGCCATCGGCGCAGTTCTGGTTCGGCAGCGACATGCTCGGGCGAGACATCTATTCGCGCGTCCTCTACGGCGCGCGGGTTTCGCTGACCGTTGGCTTTGCCGTCGCCATCTGCGCCTCGGCCATCGGCCTGTTCATCGGGCTGGTGTCCGGGTTCATCCGGGTGGCGGACAGCATCATCATGCGAATCATGGACGGCATGATGTCCATTCCCTCCATCCTGCTGGCGATCGCGCTGATGGCGCTGACGCGCGGCAGCGTGGGCAACGTGGTGCTGGCCATCACCATCGCGGAAATCCCGCGCGTCTCGCGTCTGGTGCGCGGCGTGGTGCTGTCCCTGCGCGAACAGCCCTACGTCGATGCCGCCGTCGCGTCGGGCACGCGTACGCCGATGATCATCATCCGGCACATCCTGCCGAACACGCTGGCGCCGCTGACGGTGCAGGCGACCTATATCTGCGCGAGTGCGATGATCACGGAGGCGATCCTGTCCTTCATCGGCGCCGGCACGCCGCCGATCATCCCCTCCTGGGGCAACATCATGGCGGAGGGGCGGGCGCTGTGGCAGGTGAAGCCCTACATCGTGTTCTTCCCCGCGCTGTTCCTGTCCATCACCGTGCTCGCGGTGAACCTGCTGGGTGACGGGCTGCGCGATGCGCTCGATCCGCGCATGGCGAAGAGGCTCTGAAATGGCACTGCTCGAAGTCGATGCGTTGCAGACGCATTTCCGTTCGCCCGATGGCATCAACCGTGCCGTCGACGGCGTCACCTTCCATGTAAATGCCGGGGAGACGCTGGCGATCGTGGGCGAAAGCGGCTGCGGGAAATCCGTGACCGCCATGTCCATCCTGCGGCTGATCCCCGAGCCGCCCGGCAAGATCGCCGGCGCCATCCGCTTCAACGGCAAGAACCTGCTGGAAGCGACCGACAAGGAAATGCGGGCGATCCGCGGCAACGAGATCAGCATGATCTTCCAGGAGCCGATGACCAGCCTGAACCCGGTGCTGACCGTGGGCCGCCAGATCGGCGAGACGCTGCGCCTGCACCAGGGCATGTCCGCGCAGCAGGCCGAGGACCGGGCTGTCGAGATGCTGAACCTCGTCGGCATTCCGGAGGCGAAGCGGCGGGTGAAGGAGTATCCGCACCAGCTTTCGGGTGGCATGCGGCAACGCGTGATGATCGCCATCGCGCTGGCCTGCAATCCGAAGCTGCTGATCGCGGATGAGCCGACGACGGCGCTGGACGTGACGATCCAGGCGCAGATCCTGGATTTGATGCGCGACCTGAAGCACCGCGTCGGTGCCGCCATCGTGCTGATCACGCATGACCTCGGCGTCGTGGCGGAAGTCGCAGAGCGGGTGGTGGTGATGTATGCCGGCAAGAAGGTGGAGGAGGCGGCGGTGGGTCCGCTGTTCGCCTCGCCGCGGCATCCCTACACCCAGGGTCTACTGGGCTCCGTACCGAAGCTGGGCTCCTCCCTGACTGGGGAGGCGCAGCGTCTGTCGGAGATTCCCGGGCTGGTGCCGAGCCTGAAGCAGAAGATTCCGGGCTGCGTCTTCGCCAGCCGCTGCCCGCATGCGACCGATCTTTGCGTCAATGTGGCGCCGGCGCTGGAGGAAAAGGCGCCGGGGCATGTCGCGGCCTGCCACTACGCACTGCGCGAGGGAGCCTTGGCTGCATGAGTGCGCCCCTGTTGCAGGTCAACGACCTAAAGAAGCACTTCCCGATCCATGGCGGGTTCTTCGGCGGCGTCACCGCCAAGGTCTATGCGGTGGATGGCATCTCCTTCGATATTGCGAAGGGGGAGACGCTGTCGCTGGTGGGTGAATCCGGCTGCGGCAAGTCGACCGTCGGCAAAGCGCTGCTGCGACTGTTTCCGCTGACCGATGGCCAGGTGATCCTGGACGGGCAGCGGATCGATGACCTGCCGAACGGCACGCTTCGGCCGCTGCGGCGGCGGATGCAGGTGGTGTTCCAGGACCCGTTCAGCTCGCTGAACCCGCGCATGCGGGTGCGGGATATCCTGGCCGAGCCGATCCGCAACTTCGGCATCGCCAAGGACAGCGCGGACCTTGAGGCGCGGCTGGTGGCGCTGATGGACAAGGTGCGGCTGCCGAAGGATGCCATCAACCGCTGGCCGCATGAATTCTCCGGCGGGCAGCGGCAGCGCATCGGCATCGCCCGCGCGCTGGCCGGTGAGCCGGATTTGATCATCTGCGACGAGGCTGTCAGCGCGCTCGATGTCTCGGTGAAGGCGCAGATCGTCAACCTGCTGCAGGATCTGCAGAAGGAACTTGGCCTGGCGATGCTGTTCATCAGCCACGACCTGGCGATCGTGGAGCACATGACCCACCGGGTTGCGGTGATGTATCTCGGCAAGATCGTCGAGGTGGCGCCGCGGCGGAGCCTGTTCGGAGCGCCGAAGCATCCCTACACCGAGGCGCTGCTGTCCGCCGTGCCGCAGCCGACGCCCGGCGTGCAGCGCCAGCGGGTGATCCTGAAGGGCGACGTGCCGAGCCCGATCAACCCACCCAAGGGCTGCCGCTTCCACACCCGCTGCCCCTACGCCTTCGATCGCTGCCGCACCGAGGAGCCGCCGCTGCGGCCGGTGGCTGACGCGATGGGGGAGGGGCATGTCTCCGCCTGCCACCTGCACGACCTGCCGGCGGACCAAAACCCGCTGTCCGGCGCCAAGGGTGCGGCGATCCTGGCGGTGCCGCCCGTCTGACGGTTTCACGCGCGCCACGCTTGACGGGGCGCGGGCGCGGGGCGACTCTTACCAGCCAGAACGGCCGCCTGTCCCGGCGGCCGTGAGGCCAATTCGGGGAGAGCGCGCGATGCCGCAGGTGACACTGACGGTCAACGGCACGAAACAGACGGTGGAGGTCGAGGCCCGCACCCTGCTGGTCGAGACGCTTCGGGAACAACTCCGCCTGACCGGCACCCATGTCGGCTGCGACACCAGCCAATGCGGCGCCTGCGTCGTCCACATGGGCGGCGACAGCGTGAAGGCCTGCACCATCCTGTCCGTGCAGTGCGAGGGTGCCGATATCACCACGATCGAGGGGCTGGCGGCGGCCGACGGCACGCTGCACCCGATGCAGGAAGCCTTTCGCGAATACCATGCGCTGCAATGCGGCTTCTGCACCCCGGGCATGGTGATGTCCGCCATCGACCTGGTGAACAAGCATCCGGATGGGATGAGCGAGAAGGAGATCCGGGAGGGGCTGGAGGGCAACCTCTGCCGCTGCACCGGCTACCACAACATCGTGAAGGCGATCGCCGCGGCCCAGGACGTGATGCAGGGCCGCGTCTCCGAACTGGCCCGCGCTGCCGCCGAGTAGGCCGGGAACACCGGTTGGGTGCTCCACGGGCCAGCCTTCCGGAGAGAAGGCGCCGTGGCGGGCCAGCCTGTTGCAACGTCAACGGGGAGGATCGCAAGAATGAACGTGGTGACGCCCTTCGAGGGCATCGGCGCCAGCCTGCGGCGCAAGGAAGATTTTCGGTTCCTGCAAGGCCGTGGCCAGTACACGGATGACATCAACCGGCCAGGCCAGACCCATGCGGTGATGCTGCGCAGCCCGCACGCCCATGCCCGGATCGAGGGCATCGACACCTCCGCCGCCCGCGCGATGCCGGGGGTGAAGGCGGTGTTCGTCGGCGCGGACATGGCGGCCGAATCCATCGGCGGCATTCCCTGCGGCTGGCAGATCCACAACAAGGACGGCACGCCGATGGCGGAGCCGATGCATCCGGCCCTTGCCGTGGACCGCGTGCGGCATGTCGGCGACCCGGTCGCGGTGGTTATCGCCGAGACGCGGTCCCAGGCCAGGGACGCGGCGGAGGCCATCATCGTGGACTACGCGCCACTGCCGGCGGTCTCCGGCACGGTGGAGGCGATCAAGCCGGGCGCACCGCAGGTGCATGACACGGCGCCAGGCAACCTCTGCTACGATTGGCACATCGGCGACAAGGCGGCGCAGGAAGCGGCCTTCGCCCGCGCCGCGCGGGTGGTGAAGTTCGAGACGACGAACAACCGCCTGGTGCCGAACGCGATGGAGCCGCGCGTCGCGATCGGCGACTACGACAGCTTCTCCGGCGACTACACGCTGTACACCACCAGCCAGAACCCGCATGTGATCCGGCTGCTGATGGGCGCCTTCGTGCTGCACATCCCGGAATCCAAGCTGCGTGTCGTGGCGCCGGATGTCGGCGGCGGCTTTGGCTCCAAGATCTACCACTATGCCGAGGAGGCCATCGTCACCTGGGCCGCCGGCAAGGTGAAGCGGCCGATCAAATGGACCTGCGACCGGTCCGAAGCCTTCATGTCCGATGCGCATGGGCGAGACCATGTTAGCACCGCGGAACTGGCGCTGGATGCGGAGGGCAAGATCCTCGGCCTGAAGGTGCACACGCTGGCGAATATGGGCGCCTACCTGTCCACCTTCGCGCCCTGCGTGCCGACCTACCTGTACGCGACCTTGCTCTCGGGCGTGTACGCGACTCCGGTGATCTATGCCGAGGTGAAGGCGGTGTTCACCAATACGGTGCCCGTCGATGCCTATCGCGGCGCCGGGCGGCCGGAGGCGACCTATCTGCTGGAACGGCTGATGGATGTGGCGGCCGCCGAAGCGGGCCTCGACAAGGTCGAATTCCGCCGGCGCAATTTCATCCGGCCGGACCAGTTCCCCTACCAGACGCCGGTGGCGCTGCAGTACGACAGCGGCGACTACCACTCGACGCTCGACATGGCGCTCAAGGCTTCGGAGTGGGAAGGCTTCGAAGCCCGCAGGGCCGAGGCGAAGGCTCGGGGAAAGCTGCGTGGCATCGGCATCTCGACCTATGTCGAGGCCTGCGGTATCGCGCCCTCCGCCGTGGTGGGATCGCTCGGCGCGCGGGCGGGGCTGTACGAGGTCGGCGTCATCCGCGTGCACCCGACGGGCAGCGTCACCGTGCTGACCGGTGCGCACAGCCACGGGCAGGGGCATGAGACGACCTTTGCGCAGCTGGTTGCGGACAAGCTCGGCGTGCCGACGGCGAATGTGGACATCGTGCACGGCGACACGGCCAAGGTGCCGTTCGGGATGGGCACCTATGGCTCGCGGTCGCTCGCGGTGGGTGGCTCCGCCATGGACAAGGCGATGGACAAGATCATCGCCAAGGGCAAGCGCATCGCGGCCCACCTGATGGAAGCCAGCGTCGAGGATGTGGAGTTCGAGCGCGGCACCTTCCGGGTGGCGGGAACCGACAAGACCAAGTCGCTGACGGATATCAGCCTTGCAGCCTATGTGCCGCACAACTACCCGATCGACGAGATCGAGCCGGGGCTGGAGGAAACCGCCTTCTACGACCCGAAGAACTTCACCTACCCCGGCGGCTGCCACATCTGCGAGGTCGAGATCGACCCGGATACTGGCCGCGTGCAGGTCGTGAACTTCACGGCGGTGGATGATGTCGGTCGCGTCATCAACCCGATGATCGTCGAGGGCCAGGTACAGGGCGGCGTGGCGCAGGGCATCGGCCAGGCGCTGCTGGAAGCGGCGCTGTATGATCCGCAGGGGCAGCTCATCTCGGGCTCGTTCATGGACTACACCATGCCGCGGGCGGAGGATCTGCCGAATGTCGGCGTCGCCACCCACACCACGCTCTGCACCCACAACCCGCTGGGGGTGAAGGGCTGCGGCGAGGTCGGCGCCATCGGCTCGCCGCCCGCGGTGATGAATGCCGTGGTCGATGCGTTGAAGGATTACGGTGTCCGCCACGTGGAAATGCCGGCGACGCCACAGAAGATCTGGGGCATCGTCAACGCCCCTCGCGTGGCTGCGGAATAGATAGGGAACTCGGAAAAATGTATGACTTTGCCTATCACAAGCCGGCCTCGGTCGCGGATGCCGTCAAGATCCTGGCCGCAGACCCGGATGCGCGGGCGATCTCCGGCGGCATGACCCTGCTGCCGGCGCTGAAGCTGCGGCTGAACAAGCCGACCTCGGTTGTCGACCTGTCCGGCATCGCGGAACTTCGCGGCGTGAAGCGGGAGGGCGACAGCCTGGTGATCGGGGCGCTGACCCGGCACTACGAGGTTGCGACCTCGGCCGAGGTGGCGGCCGCCATCCCGGCGCTGGCCAAGATGGCGCACACCATCGGCGACACGCAGGTGCGCAACCGCGGCACCATGGGCGGGTCGGTCGCGAACAACGATCCGTCGGCGGACTACCCGGCCGCCCTGCTGGCGCTGAATGCGACCATCCAGACCGACAAGCGCAAGCTGCCGGCGGACCAGTTCTTCACCGGCATGTTCACCACGGCGCTGGAGACCGGAGAGCTGGTGACGGCGATCCATATCCCGATCCCGACCAAGGCCGGCTACGCCAAGATGCGCAACCCGGCGAGCCGCTATTCCATGGCGGGCGTCTTTGTGGCGAAGACGGCGGCGGGTGTGCGGGTCGCGGTGAACGGCGCCGGCGCCAACGGCGTGTTCCGCGAGAAGGCGATGGAGGCGGCGCTGTCCGCCAACTGGTCGCCGGATGCGGTCGCCGGCGTGAAGGTCAGCCCGAGCCTGCTGAACGGGGACATCCACGGCAGCGCAGAATACCGCGCGCATCTGGTGACGGTGATGGCGAAGCGCGCGGTGATCGAGGCGGGCTGAGACGTTTCGCCTCGCCCAACCCTTTCCCCCCGAGTAGGGGGGAAGGGCTTCAAGCGGCCAGCGGAACCTGCAGGCAGAGACTCTGCGTCGGCAGGACGTCGCGCCAGGCCTCGATCAGGCGCTTGTAGGCGAGCCCCACCCGGCGGGGCTTGCGGTCCAGATCGTACAGGCCGCGCGGGTCGGATTCACCACGCACCTCGCGCAGGGCATGCGCCCAATCCATCTGGTCGGTCAGCGAATACCAGGTGAAGCCAAGCACCGGGATGCCTTCCCGCCGCAGGCGCAGGATTCCGGACCACTGCTTCCACAACCAGCGCTCCGCCTCGTCGCCGTTGGGGCCCTCGGCGATGTTGGTTTCCGTGTGCATCACCGGCAGGCCGTAGCGGGCGTGGTAGTCGCGGGTCACCGTGTCGTAGCCGAAGACCTCCCCGGCCCAGCGGCCATGGCCTTCCGCGTTCAGCAGGTGCTCGTTGGTCTGGTACCAGTCATTGCCCATCACGCAGTGGCGCTTCAGGCGGTTGTCCAGGAAGAAATGGTATTCGGCACGGGTCATGCCGTTGTCCATCAGGAACTCGTACATCGCGCTGTCGACCCGGCGGCCGTAGTTCAGGTCGAGCGTCAGAAAGCGCTCGGCATTGCGGAAATCGGCGTGCGGGACGGCGAGTGGGCATTCCGCGTGGAACGCCTCGGTGCTCTCCGACTGGATGAAGATGGCGTCCGGCCGGTGCTTCAGGATTTCCTGCATGGCCAGGACATTGGCGCGGACGATGTTCTTGATGGCGGTGACGTAGCTGCGGTCATCGGTGCGCTGCTCGTTCCACCAGCCATAGCGGGCGCTGAAGACGGCGGTGATGAACATCTCGTTCACCGGGGTGTAGAGCTGCACCCAGGGGAAGCGCGCGGCGAAGGCACCTGCATAGTCCGCGAAGAGGCGGGGGAAGTCCGGGTTCTGGAAGTCGCCGATCCAGTCGGGAACGCCGAAATGGCAGAGATCGACGATGGGGCGGATGCCGAGGCGGCGGATCTCGGCGAAGCTCTCATCGGCAAAGGACCAGTCATGCACGCCGTCGGCCCGCAGCGTGGTGTGCAACTGCGGGCCGTAGCGCAGCGCATTGCAGCCGACCTCCCGCACCAGCGCGAAATCCTCGCGCCAGCGATCATAGTGACCGCATTCCAGCATCTGGTCCCGGCGGACCGTTCCGCCCTGGATCGTGGGCGCGCTGTTCTCTATCCCCGTGGCAAACAGGAATCCGCCCTGCGCCGGATACTGGATGGAACTGGAATAGTTCTGCGGCATCATTGCGTCGAGCATGGGCGTTCCCCGGATTGATGGCCGTTTGCGGCCGGCTCCCTCTGCCTTGACTTATACGTGATGTATCACGTCGGCGTGAAGAAGTTTCTTTACTTGTTTCGCCCCAGGCTGTTCAGGGCCCGGCGAAGGGGGCACGCTGGCGTGCGGCTGCAGGAGATGAGGCGTGCGGATCGACGACCCGGAAGTCCTCGCGGAGGTGCGCGAGGTGTTCGACCGCTACGAGGCGGCGCTGATGGCGAATGAAACCGCGGTGCTGGACGCGATCTTCTGGGCGGACCCGCGCACGGTGCGCTTCGGCATCGCCGAGATCCTGTACGGCCATGACGCGATCCGCGCCTTTCGCGCCTCGGTGAAAGGCTATGCGCAGCGGGTGCAGCGCCAGGTGCGGATCACCAGCTTCGGGCCGGACGTGGCGGCAACGCATCTGGAGTATGAGCGGATCGGCACCGGCCTGGTGGGGCGGGAGACGAAGATCATGGCGCGCATCCCGGGGCAGGGCTGGCGCGTCGTCTCCGCCCATGTGTCGCTGCTCGCCGGTGGCGATCCCGGTCGCACGATGGAGCCGGGCCGGTGAGTGCTGCGCATGTCGTGGTGATCGGCGCCGGGATCATCGGCGCGGCGACGGCGCTGGGCGCGCTGCGGGAAGGTTTCCGGGTGACGATCCTGGAGCCGGGCGAGCCGGGTGGGGAGCAGGCGGCAAGCTACGGCAATGGCTGCTGGCTCAGCCCGATGTCCGTGATCCCGCCGGCGGGGCCGGGGCTGTGGAAGAAGGTGCCGGGCTTCCTGGCGGACCCGCTCGGGCCGCTGGCAATCCGTTGGTCCTACCTGCCGAAGGTGCTGCCGTGGCTCGCGCGCTATCTGTGGGCCGGCTGGACGGAGGCAAAGGTGCTGCGTGCGGCGCAGGCGCTGCGGCCGCTGCTGGTGGATGCGCCGGCGCTGCACCGCGAGTTGGCCGAGAGTGCCGGCGTCGGCCACCTCATCGAGCGGCGCGGCCTGGTCTACATCTACGAGACCCGCGAACAGTTCGAGCGCGAGGCGCTGGCCTGGCGGGTCCGCAAGCAGGTCGGCATCGAGTGGCTGGAGCTCGACGCCGACGAGATGCGCCAGCGCGAGCCGGAATTGGACCGGCGCTACACCTTCGGCGCACTGGTCGAGGAAGGCGGCCATTGCCGCGATCCCGGCGCCTATGTCGCAGCGCTGGTGGCGCAGGCGCAGGCCGAGGGCGCAGCGTTGCAACAGGCGCGCGCGACCGGCTTCCGGGTTGAGGGGGGGCGCTTGAAGGCCGTGCGGACGGAGGGCGGGGAGATCGGCTGCGACCGCGCGGTGATCTGCGCCGGCGCGCATTCCAAGCCGCTGGCGGCGGCCGTGGGGTCCCGCGTGCCGCTGGAGACGGAGCGCGGCTACCATGCAATGGTGCGGGATGCCGAGGTCGGCCCGCGCACGCCGATGATGCCCTATGACGGCAAGATGTCGATCACCTGGACGGATCGCGGCCTGCGCTGCGCCGGACAGGTCGAGATTGCTGGGTTGGACGCCGCGCCGAACTGGAAGCGGGCGGAGATCCTGCGTGATCACCTGCTGCGCAGCTTTCCAGGGCTGCCACGGGACCTGCCGGCGGACCGGGTGAAGGTCTGGATGGGGCATCGCCCCTCGATGCCCGATGGCCTGCCCTGCATGGGCCCCTCGGCCGCGACGCCGGATGTGCTGCTGGCCTTCGGACACGGCCATGTCGGGCTGGTTGCGGCACCGCGGACGGCGCGTGCGGTGCTGGATTTGTTGCAGGGGCGTCAACCGGCGTTGCCGATGGAACGATTCAGCCCCACCCGCTTTGCGTAGCCCGGATTTGCGCTGGTTTTTCTTGCGACGTGGTGCAATCTTGCACGGTGGCGACCCTGCATCGTGTCGGGTCGCGTCCACCAGTACGGATTGCATAAGATCGTGTTTCCCGACAGCGAACAGGGCGGCGGCGCGTCCGTCGAAGCCGAAGTCAAGTGGTACAATGCCCGCAAGGGGTTCGGCTTCGTCTTGGGACCGGACGGACAGGATGTGTTTTTCCACGCCTCGGCCCTGACCGAGGCCGGGATCGAGCCGCCGGACACCGGCGACAAGCTGAATTGCGAGATCGGGTCGGACCGCCAGGGGCGGCGTCTGGTCACGCGGATCATCTCGATCATCAAGGGTCCGGGCGGCGGCGACCGTGCGCCGCGTCCGGGTGGTTTCGCCGATCGTCCGCCGCGTCGGGACTTCGGCGGTGGCGGGTTCGGCGATCGTCCGCCGCGGCGTGACTTCGGTGGCCCGCCGGGTGGCGGCGGTGGTTTCGGCGATCGCCCCCCGCGTCGGGACTTTGGTGGTGGCGCCGGCGGTGGCTTTGGCGATCGTCCGCCGCGCCGCGACTTCGGTGGCCCGCCGGCCGGCGGTGGCTACGGTGGCGGCGGCGGTGGCTTCGGCGCGCCGCGTGGCAATTTCGGCGACCGTCCGCCGCCGCGCCGCGACATGGGCGCGCGCGACGAGGGCGGGCCGACCTATGCCGTGCAGGGCACCGTCAAGTGGTTCGACCAGGTGCGCGGCTTCGGCTTCGTGACGCCGGAGGATGGCGGCCAGGACGTGTTCCTGCACTCCTCCGTCCTGCAGCGCGCCGGCCGTGCCGATGTGCAGCAGGGCGAGAAGGTGGCGCTGGATGTGCGCGACGGTCAGCGCGGACGCCAGGCTGTCAATATGAAGGAGTAACCGAACGCCCCTGCGGCTTCGGAAGCGTCACCCCGGCCATGCAGATGGTCGGGGTTTTTTGTGGGATGTCAGGCCCGATTGGCATGCGGTGTCAGGTATTCCGACAGTCCTTCAGACTCCGTTTACGAAGTTGGCCGCAAGGTGACACCCATGGTGATCGTCCCTTGTGGAAGTGGGACCTCGCCTCACGGGAAGATCCCGAAGGGAAGACGCTATGTCGCTCACCCACTTCAGCCCCTCATCCTTCGGGACCTATGGTCCACCACCCGATGAGTCGGGGGTGTTCTATGACCCGGTCCTGAAGCTGGGACTGTCGTGGCTGGAACCGCCCAGGCGCGCGGACCGCAGGCCCACCAGCACGGTGGCGCTGGCCGAGGCGGTTGCCGGCATCGTCGGCATCGCCGCGGCGCGGGCTCGGGATGCGGGCGACTTCGCGGCGCTGCGCAACGCGGTCGAACGGGCCCTGATGGGTGGTGCAGCCGTGGCCGAGGCGGGCATCGACCCACGCGAGGCCCGCAGCCAGGAGCCCCCAGCCATCCTGGACATGGAGTTGGGGCGGGAGGCGGAAGGGCTGCGCGCCCTGATGGGGCGACAGGCGGCACGCTGAGCGGGTTCAGCCGAAACGGCGCTGTCGCAACCCGCCGTGGAACCAGCTCACCAGGGTGTAGATGTCATAGACGGGCAGGCCGAGTTCGGCCTGCAACGCGGCCGCGTAGGGCGGCATGTTGGTGCATTCGAGCACGATCGCGCCGACCTCCGGGTGCCGGGCCACCAGGGCGCGGCCGGCATCCAGGATGTCCTGCTCGGCCAGCGCGATGTCCATGTCGGACTTCTCGGCCTTGATCAGCACGCGAAAGAACTCCCGCCCGGCCTCGGTGCCCTGCACCGGTATGTCCAGCGGCACACCGGCGGCGGCCAGGTGCGCGGGCGTCAGGGACTGGCGGCTGACGGTGACGACGCCGACCCGGCGGCCGGGTGGCAGCAGCGCCTGCACCCAGGGCACCTGCATCAGGGAGGAGGTCGCGACCGGCACCTGCACCGCCGCCGCGAGCTCCGCCTGGAACAGCGACAGGAAGCCGCAGTTGGTGGTGATGGCCTCGGCGCCGAGGTCCACCAGGTCGCGCGCCGCCGCGATGAAGTCCGGCAGCAGGCCGGGCGCGCCCTGCAGCACCACACGCTCCGGGCTGGCGCCGCGTACCACGCGGAACAGCACCGGGAAGGGCCAGGTGGTGGCGTTGCCCATGTCGCCGGGAATCCGCGGAAAGCGGGCCTCCAGCATCAGGATGCCGAGCGGCGCGCCGTAGATGGATTTGCCGCCGCGGGCGAGGCGCGCGGCGGGTGCGTGGGGCTGCATGGGCGAAGCGTAGAGGGCTTCAGCTTTCTGGCAAGGGAAGGGGTTGCGCGCGGCGGCCCGGGGCGTCTCTTCTAGCGACGATCACACATTCGATCGGAGCCGACATGAAGATGAGACATCGCTTCCTGCTGCCATTGCTGGGGCTTCTGGCCGGGCCGGCCGTGGCGCAGGACCAGTGGCCGTCGCGACCCATCGAGTTCCTCGGCGGCTTTCCGAACGGCTCGGGAGTCGACATCTATGCGCGCCGGCTGGCCGCGCCGCTGTCGCAGGCGCTGGGCGTGCCGGTGGTGGTCAACAACCGCGTCGGCGCCGGCGGCAACATCGCCTCCGACTTCGTCGCGAAGGCGCGGCCGGATGGCTACTTGATCCTGTTCGGCACGGCGGGCACGCACGCCATCAACGCGACGCTGTATCGCCGCCTGCCCTTCAACCCGCTGCGCGACGTGACGCATATCGCGCATCTCGGCGACGTGCCGAACGTGCTGACCACCAGCATCCAGCACCGCCCGCAATACACCAACTGCCAGGCGCTGGTTGCCGATGCGAAGGCACGGCCGGGCGCGCTGAACTTCGCCAGCACCGGCAACGGCGCCTCCACCCACCTGGCCGGCGTGCGTTTCGCGCAAGCGGCAGGGATCGACATGGTGCATGTGCCCTTCACCGGACAAGGCGGCGCGGTGACGTCGCTGCTCGGCGGGCAGGTGGACCTGTTCTTCAATCAGACCGGACCGGCGCTGGGCCTGGTGCAGCAGGGTGCGGTGCGGGCGCTGGGGGTGACCACGCCGGCGCGCATCCCGGCGATGCCGGACGTGCCGACCATCGCCGAGGCCTGCAATCTGCCGGGCTTCGAGAGCACCACTTGGTACGGCGTCTTTGGCCCTCCCGGCATGCCGGAGGCGATCCAGATGCGGCTGAACGCCGAGATCCTGAAGATCATCGAGGCGCCGGAGTTCCGCCAGTGGCTGGTGAGCAGCCAGGGCATCGCGCCGAGCAGCGTGCGCACGCCCGCAGAATTCCGCGCGGTGCATGAACAGGATATCGAGCGCTGGGGCCAGGTGGTGCGCGCGGCGGGCGCGACGGTGGATTGAGGCGGCGTTTCACCCTCACCCAACCCTCTCCCCCAAAGGGGGAGAGGGCTATTCTTTCAGGCGAGGGCGGTGACGGCGGCGTCGCGGGTCGGATGGATCGCCAGGATCTTGTCGAAGCCGGAAATCTCCAGCACCTCGCGCACCGGGGCCTGGGGGGATGCGATGGCGAAGCTGCCGCCGATGGCCTTGGCCTGCTTCGCCGCCTTCAGCAGCACGCGCAGTCCTGCGGAGGAGACGTAGTGCACTTCCCCGAGGTCGGCCACGACCTTGGCGCCGCCCTCCAGCAGGGCCAGCATCTTCGCCTCGGCGGCCGGGGCGGTGGCGGTGTCGAGCCGGCCCTTGAGGGCGGCCACCTTCACGCCCTGGTCGGTGCTTTCCGTGATGTCCATGAAATCAGTCCTGTGCTGGAGTCGGGTGCTTATACCATGGGCGCGTAGCGCGCGATCTGGGCGTAGATCTCACGGATCGCATCGGCCAGGGAACGGTTCAGCTCCTCGAGGTCCGCGACCTGGTCGATGCGCGCTTGCACGCGGTCCAACTCCTGCGTCGACAGGATCAGCGAGAACAGGCCGCCGGCACGGCACAGGCCGATCAGCATGGAATCGCGCGGGTCGGGGATATCGTCCTGGAACAGCACGCCCATGATGCGCGCCTTCACCTCCCGCTCCTCCTTGTCCGAGATCACGGGGTAGCGGCGTTCCGGGAACACCCACAGGAAGCGGCCCTCGACGCGCTTCAGGATGCCCTTGGCGACCAGGCGTTCGAACAATGCATCGCGGTAGGAATCCGCGTCCGCGGCCAGTGTCTCGATCCAGTGCCGGCTGTCGCCGGTTTCCGGCGAGGCGACGATCTGCGCCAGGGCGCGGTCCATCAGCGCGTCGCCGGTCGGCTCCGGATTCACGACATAGAGGCGGCCCGGATCGGTGTCGATCCGCCCAGCCAGCGCCAGTTCGGCGAGGACGGCGCCCGCAATCGCGTAGTCGCCGGAGGGCGCTGCGCGTTCCTGCAGGCGCCCGCTCTCGTCATCGAGCATGAGGAGGAGGATTTCCTCCGGCATCGTCAATGGCATGGCGTCACGCAGCTCCCCGATCCGCGGGCAGCAGAGCGCGCGGCGCGGCCTTAGTCAACGCGGGCGGAAGCTTCTTTCACCTGCTTTCCAAAGCAGATTCCTGTTCCGCCGCGGCGAGGAAGGCGCGCAGGCCGTCCTCCACCACCTTCGGTTCCAGGTCGCGCAGGATGAAGACGAGGCGGGACCGGCGCGGCGCGTCATCCGGCCAGGCGCCCAGCCGCGTCGGCGGGTGGAACAGGTGCTGCACGCCATGCACCACCACTGGCCGCGTCTCGCCCACCAGGTCCAGGATGCCCTTCATGCGGAGCACGGAGGCGCCGCGGGTCATCGCCAGCATCTCCAGCCAGCCGGCGAGGCCGGACCAGGGCAGCGGGCGGTCGAACTCCAGGCAAAGCGCCTGGATGCGCGAGTCGTGCCGGTTCGTATCGTGGTGATGGTGGTGGTGCGGCGTGGCGGCGCCGATCCAGGTCGCCACGTCCGGCACCTTCGCGCCGGTGTCGAAGGCGCCGGCATCCAGCAGGTCGGCCGCGGCGATCTCGCCCGCCGCGGCGGTCAGGATTGGCGCGATCGGGTTCAGGGCGCGCAGCCGGGCGGTGAGGGCGGCAACCTGTTCGGCGGTGGCGAGGTCCGTCTTGGTCAGCACCAGCCGGTCCGCCACGGCGGCCTGGCGCTGTGCCTCCGCCTGCGTGTCCAGCGTGGCGGCACCGTTGGCGGCATCCACCAGCGTGACGACGCCATCCAGCACGAAGCGCAGCGCCAGGCGGGGGTCGGACATCAGGGTCTGCAGGATGGGCGCCGGGTCGGCGAGGCCGGTGGTTTCGACCACCACCCGGGCGACCGGCTGGCCGGCCAGGACGCGATCCCACAGCCCGTCCAGTGCCTTCATGAGGTCGCCGCGGATGGTGCAGCAAAGGCAGCCGGCGTTCAGCAGCACGGTATCGCCATCCAGGCGCTCCACCAGCAGGTGGTCCAGTCCAACCTCGCCGAATTCGTTGATCGGCACGGCGGTGTTGGCCAGCGCCGGCTGCCGCAGAAGGGCGTTCAGCAGCGTGGTCTTGCCGGCGCCAAGGAAGCCGGTGAGGACCGTGAGCGGGATCGGGCTGCTCATGCACCGCCGCCGTACAGCGCGCCGGGATCCACTAGCGGGGCGGCGATCTCGGCCAGGGCGCCGTCGCGGATGGCGCGGAAGAAGCAGTTGCGGCGGCCGGTGTGGCAGGCGACGCCCTGCTGGTCGACCAGCGCCAGCAGCGTGTCGCCATCGCAATCAACGCGCAGGTCGACCAGGCGCTGCACCTGGCCGCTGGTCTCTCCCTTGCGCCAAAGGCCGCGGCGCGACCGGCTCCAGTAGCAGACGTGGCCGGTGGCGAGCGTCTCGGCCACGGCGTCCCGGTTCATCCAGGCCATCATCAGCACCTCGCCGCTGTCATGCTGCTGGGCGATGCAGGCGACGAGGCCGGCGGCGTCGAACCGGATCGCGTCGATCAGGGCCTGGGTGGGGGTGGGTGCGTCGGTCATGGCGATCCCATATATCGGAGCGGACGCGATTGCACACAGGGGAGGGCGCATGGCGGGCGATATGACACTCGACGCGGCACTGGATCGCGCCGCCGCGACCTGCACGCGGCACGGGGCCCAACTGACGGAGTTGCGCCGGCAGGTGCTGCGCCTGGTGCTGGAATCGCCGCAGCCGATCGGCGCCTACGCGCTGCTCGACCGGCTGCAGCAGGCCCGGCGTGGCGCGGCGCCGCCCACGGTGTACCGGGCGCTGGATTTCCTGTTGGCGCAGGGCCTGATCCACAAGGTGGAGCGCCTGAACGCCTTCATTGGCTGCGACGAGGCCGGACACGGCCATGCGCACGGGGAGGACCACCCGCACCAGTTCCTGATCTGCCGCGACTGCGGCGCGACCGCAGAGATCTGCGACCCGGGCGTGGCGGCGGCGGTGGCGCGCGCCGCGGCGGAGGCCGGCTTCACGCCGCGGCGGAGCACCATTGAAGTGGAGGGGAGCTGCGCTCGCTGCGCCGGCGGCGGGGCTGCTGCTCCGGCGTAGAAAAAACAACCTTTAATTTCCGTGGTTGCTTTATTGTTGCGCTATGGCAATAGCAGGTCATGGATCTTCCCCCGATTCGTTCGGAACGCCGGGTTGCTGCACTGCGCCTGCTTCGCGCGCTGCGTGTCGTCGACGTGCAAGCAGGCGTCCGCAACAGCCGTATCGCCTTCGACGTCGCCATGCTGTTCTTCGAGGCGGCCGTCGCTGACCCCCCTGACTCACTGTCTGTCGACCAGATCGCGGCCACGACGGGCTACAGCGGCCCCACCGTGCGGCTGGTGCTCAAGCGGCTGCTACTGGCCGAGGTCATCGCGCCCGGCCGGCGGGTGGGCAAGACGCAGCTTTATGCGATGACGCAAAAGGGCGTGGAAGGCTTCGACGGCTATGTCGAAGCCATCGTCGCCTTCCAGGCGCCCTGAGGCGGAGCCTTCCAGGCGCCCTGAGGCGGAGCCTTCCGGGGGCGCCCTGAGGCGGAGCCTTCCAAGCGCCCTGAGGCGGGGGCCTGCCGGCGTCAGGCCGGCAGGTTGCCGAGCGACTGCTCGAGGTCGGCGATGATGTCCGCCACCTCCTCCAGCCCGATATGCAGGCGCACCGCCTGGCCCGGCATCGGCTCCGTCACGCGCCGCACCAGCATGCCGTTGGTCGGCAGCGCCAGGCATTCGTAGCCGCCCCAGCTCGCGCCGATGCCGAACAGCTTCAGCCCGTCCACGAAGGCGAAGATGTCGGCTTCCGAGTAGCGCGGCTGAAAGACGATGCCGAACAGGGAGCAGCCGCCGTCGAAATCGCGCTTCCAGATCTCGTGGCCGGGCGCGCCGGGCAGGGCGGGGTGGCGCACCTCCAGGATCTCAGGCCGCTGCGCCAACCAGGCGGCGACCTTCAGCGAACTGTCGGCCTGGTGCTTCAGCCGCACCGGCATGGTCCGCACGCCGCGCAGCGCCAGCCAGCAATCATCCGGGCTGGCGTAGTGGCCCATCGACGACGCATGGCCTCGGACGATCAGGTGATGCGCCTCGGACGCTACGGTGACGCTGCCCAGCAGGATGTCGGAATGCCCGCCGACATACTTGGTCAGCGCCTGGATCGAGACGTCGCAGCCATGCGCGAAGGGCTGGAAGCTGTGGATGCCCCAGGTGTTGTCGATCATGGAAATCGCACCGTGCCGCTTCGCTACAGTATTCAGCGCCGGCACGTCCTGCACCTCGAAGGTGTGGGAGCCGGGGCTTTCGAGGTAAAGCACCCTGGTGTTCGGCGTCCACAACGCCTCCAGCCCCTCCGCGTCGATGCAGGGGTCGTAGAAGGTGGTCTCGATGCCCCAGTTCGGCATGACGTTCTCGGCCAGGTTCCGCGCCGGGCCGTACACGCTGTCCGGCATCAGGCAGCGGTCGCCGGATTTCAGCCAGGCCAGCAGCGGCACGGCCACGGCGGCAAGGCCGGTGCCGGTGATCGTGCAATGCGTGCCGCCCTCGATCTCGGCAACCACATCCTCCAGCGCGTAATGCGTGGGCCCGCCCTGGGTGCCGTAGGTCATCACCCGGTTGAAGCGGTTCTTCGCATTCTCCCGCCGCATCTCGCAGGACTGCGCTGTGACGGTGGAGCCGCGATAGACGGGCGGGTTGACGAAGCCGAGCGCGCGGATGTGCGGCCGCGCGGCGTGCGACATGCGGGTGGCGAAGCCGTGCTTCTTCGGGTCGGGTGCGTGCGCGTCGTCGGGCATCAGGGTGTGCTCGTTTCCTTGGGGGTTTCCGGGCGTCCGGCCCATTCGGTCCAGGAGCCGTCATAGACGGCGGGCTCCGGCAGGCCGGCGCGCAAGGCGGCCAGCGTGACGACGCAGGCGGTGACGCCCGTGCCGCAGGAGGTGACGATCGGCCGTGTGTCGTCCGCGCCGCGTTCCGCGAACATTTTCTTCAATGTCTCCGCATCCTTCATCGTGCCGTCGGGGCCGACGACGTCGGCGGCGGGCAGCGAGCGGGCGCCGGGCATGTGGCCGGACGGCAGTCCGGGGCGGGGTTCCGGGGCGGTGCCGTCGAAGCGGGCCTTGGAGCGTGCGTCGAGGATCAGCGCCTCCCCACCGCCCTGCCGGACGATACGCTTGATGTCGCCGATGCCGGCCAGGCGGCGGGCGATGAGGTCGGCGACGAAGGTGGCGGGCGTCGCCTCCGGCGCGTCGCCGGACTCCACCGGACGTCCCTCGCGCTGCCATTTCGGTAGGCCGCCATCCAGCACCGCGGCGTTCTCATGCCCGAACAGCCGTAGCATCCACCAGCCGCGCGGGGAGGCGCGCAGGCCGTGCTGGTCGTAGAACACCACGCGGGTGGCATTGGACACGCCGAGCGCGCCGATCAGTTTTTCGAAGCGTGCGGGCGTCGGGACCATGTGCGGTAACGTGCTGTCGGCATCGGCGATCCGGTCGATGTTGAACAGCCGGGCGCCGGGGATGTGCGCGGCCCGGAAGCCGTCCGGCGCGTTGCCCTGTTCGGTCGGCAGGTAGGTGGTGCAGTCCAGCACGACGAGATCCGGTTTGCCGAGTTCAGCGGCGAGCCAGTCCGTGGAAACGATCAAATCCATCATCTGGGTCACTCCGGCAGCACGATATGGATGCGGCGGTTCTGGCGGCCCTTGCTTTCCAGCTTGGAGACCTCGACGCGGCCGATCTCACCGGTCGAGCGCACATGGGTGCCGCCGCAGGGTTGCAGGTCGATCGGCGCGTCCTGCGGCCCGATGCGCACCAGCCGCACCCGGCCGGCGCCGCGCGGCGGCTGCACCGAAAGGGTGCGGACCATCTGCGGGTTGGCGTCGAGTTCCGCATCGGTGATCCAGCTTGTGCCGGTCGGGTGGTCGGCGGCGACGAGGTCCGCCAGGCGTTCGTTGAACCATTCCTTCGCCGGCGGCTCGGGCAGGTCGAAATCCAGGCGCGACTTCTGTGTGCCGATCTGGTTGCCGGTCGCGAAGATGCCCGGCATCACGCTGCACAGCAGGTGCAGCGTGGTGTGCATGCGCATGTGCAGGTGGCGCCGCGCCCAGTCGAGGTCGAGCGTGACCTCCGCGCCAACCTGCGGCAGCGCCGCACCGGGAGCCAGGGTGTGCAGGATGGCGCCGGCCTCACCCTTGATCGCCTCGGCGACCGCCGCTTCGCCGCCTTCCCAGCGCAAGGTGCCGGCATCGCCCGGCTGGCCGCCGCTGCGGGCGTAGAGGATGGTCCGGTCCAGCACCACGCCACGCTCATCGGCCGCGACCACGCGGGCCGTGGCGGTGCGCAGGTAGGCGTCTTCGAGGAACAGCGGTTCTGTCACAGCAGATGCTTCCATTCGGTGCGGAGGCGCGGGCGGTTGACCTGGAGCCAGAGCAGGGCGAGCGCGCCCGGCGCGTTCTCGATGCGGTTGTCGGCGACCATGCGGAAGGCGTCCTCGGCGGGCACGACCAGCACGCGGGTGTCCTCGCCCTCGCCTGGCAGGCCATGTGTGTCGTCAGCCTTGGCGGAGAGATCGACGCAGGCGCAGTGGAAATGCACCACCTCGTCGCAGCCGCCCTGCATCAGCAGGAATTGGCCGATGCGGGCCATGGCGCGGGCGGCGAGGCCGGTTTCCTCCGCCAGTTCGCGGGCGCCGGCCAATTCGGGGTCCTCGCCGGTTTCCAGCAGCCCGGCGGGGCATTCGGTCATCACCGGGTTCCGCCCCGCGGCCAGCGCCGGCAGGCGGAACTGCTCGATCAGGGCGACGCGGTCGGTGATCGGGTCGTAGGGCAGGATGACCACGCCTTGGCCACGCCGCCACAGCTCCCAGGTCAGCACCGGGGATTGTGCGCCGTCGAAGCGGGTGTAGCGGAAGCGGACGCGCTGCAGGGCGAAGCGCTGGCCCCACATCACCTCATCCTCCAGCACTTCCACGCCTGGCCAGGGCGGGATGGGCGGAGCCTTCGGGTGGCGTGGTGGCGCATTCGGGAGGGGGGGCGGGCTGGCGCTCATGCCGGGCGGACCCTACCCTTGGGCGCCAGGAACGTCCATGTCCCCACCCGAATCCGCCTCTACTCTGTCGCCGCCCATCCTGCCTCTCAGCCTGCTGGCGGCGCGCAAGCGCGCCATCCTGCTGGTGCTGGCGGCCTCCGCCGCCTTCGTCGTCTCGGCTGCCTTCGTGAAGGCGATCGGGCCGTCCATCCCGCTGCCGCAGGTCATCCTGTTCCGCAACGCCTTCGCACTGCCCGTGCTGCTGCTGCTGGTGGCGCAGGCCGGCGGCTTCGCGGTGCTGCGAACGAAGATGCCCTGGAAGCATGCGGAGCGCACTTTCTGGGGCATGTGTGGCATGGTCGGCGCCTTCCACGGGTTTGCAAACCTGCCGCTGGCGACGGCCACCGCACTCGGGTTCACCATGCCGCTGTTCCTGACCGGACTGTCGGTGGTGTTCCTGGGGGAGAAGGTGGGCTGGCGGCGCTGGTCCGCCGTCGCGGTCGGCTTCTGCGGCGTGCTCATCATGGTGCGGCCGGGCTTCGGCGGCGCGGCGCTGCCGGTAGGCTCCGTCGCGCTGGTGCTGCTGGGTGCCTTCGGCTGGGCCATGGCCATGCTGAGCATCCGCCGCATGGGGGAGGCCGGGGAATCCGGTGTCGCCATCGTGTTCTGGTTCGCGCTCTCCAGCGCCGTGCTCGCGGGGGTCGCGACCGTGCCGGTCTGGGTCATGCCGGATGCGCGGCAATGGGCGCTGCTGGCGGGCATCGGCGGCGTCTCCGCCCTGGCGCAGGTGATGATGACGGCGGCCTATCGCCGCGGTGAGACCACGCTGCTGGCCCCGTTCGAGTATTCGGGGCTGATCTGGACCATGCTGGTCGGCATCGTCATTTGGGCCGAATGGCCGGATGGCTGGGAATTGGCCGGATTCGGCGTGCTGGTCGGCGCCGGGCTCTACATCTGGCGGCGCGAGGTCGTGCGGGGGGCAAAGCGGTAGGCAACGCCCCCACCGTGCTCAGTTGAAGGCGCGCTCCAGCACGTACATCAGCAGGACGGCCACGATCGCCGCGCCGGCGATGCCGGGGAAGATCATGGGGTGCCGGTACTTCTGGATGTCGCGGTGCATGTCGTCGCTGCGATGGTCGGTGCGGTTGGTGGTCGTGGTGCTGTAGCTCATGGCATTTCCTCCTTGGCCAGGGGAAAACGCCACCTGCCACGGCCGGGTTCATGGCCGTTCCGCGGGTGCTTCCAGGGCTATGCGAGTGTCAGCAGCCGTTCGACGCGGGCCGTCGCGGCGTGGTCGGGATGGGCGCGGCGCAGCACGGCCAGATGCGCTTCCGCGCCGGCGCGATCACCCGCCCGCAGCGCCGCTTCGGCCAGGTGCTGCTGGGCCATCGGATGATCCGGCACCGCCCGGATAGCCGCACGCAGGGCCGCCATGGCCTGTGGCGCCTCGCCAAGCCGGGCGTGCAGCGCGCCGATCTGCGCCAGCTGGTTCGCCTCGCGCAACGCGGCGGCGCGCAGGTCCTGCTCCAGCAGGATGCAAGCGGCCTCCAGTGCCGCCTCCGGGTCGAGGGGCGGCGGGCCCGCAGGTGGCGGCGTGGCAGACGGCTCGAGCGGCTCGAACAGGGTCGGCTGGTCCGGGAACCAGCGGCGGCGCACCGCCTCGTTCACCTGCTCAAAGCGCGCGAGGAACGCCGCGGCCTCCGCGGGATGCGGGCGCCAGCCGCGGCCCGGCAGTGCTTCCGACGCCGCCTGGGTGAAGCGGCGCCAAAGGGGCGAGGCGGCGGTGAGTCCGGCGGGGGAGGCCTTGAGATGCTGGCCCATGGCCCGCACCAGGTCGATGCCGCCCGGGGTCAGGGATAGGTTCGATTGCCGGTCCGGATCCTCGGCCGGCACCTGCAACGGCACTTCGGCCAGCGCCAGGAAGTCGTCGACGGCGTCGCCGTTCAGCAGCCGCGGACGCTCGAAGATGCGGGGCAGCATGGCATCCTCCCCGAACACGCCGGCCCAGTCGTCCAGCTGCCGGGCATAGTCGTAGTGCGGTAGCGCCTCCGGTCCGTGCCGCGGCAGCATCGGCGGGCCGACATGGGCGACGCGCAGCGCCTGAGTGTAGCCGCTGGCGGCGTGCTGGTCCTGGCGGCGCAGGTAGATCACCACGCGCATGCGGCCGACATGCGGGGCCAGCAGGTCGCGCAGCGCGGTGATGAGTTCGCGCGTGTCGAGGAGCCCGCCGCACTGCTCGGCCGACAGGATGACGAGGCGTGTCGTCGCCGGCAGCCCCGACATCTCGGCCTGGAACTCGCGGCGGAAGCGGGACAGCCGCGCTTCCGCGCCGATGCCGTCCCACAGCGCGGGGTTGAAGTGCCCGAGGCGCGACAGCGGCACCAGCGAAGCCGGCAGCATCCCATGGTTGGCCCAGCCGGGGGAGGCCGGGTAGCAGACGCCGAGCCTGGCCAGCGCCGCCCGCCGCGCGCCGAGCACCCGCTGGATCGAGGAGGTACCGGTCTTCGACTGGCCGATATGCAGGAGGAGGTCGGGCTTCATTGGGCGCTTGCGGTCAGAGGGTCTTCCTGAACCAGACGCGGGAATGGCCGGCCGGCATGCCGTCCAGCCGGCCGAACTCGACATAGCCGTTGCGCTGCCAGAAGCCGGGGTTCTGGAAGCTGAAGGTGTCGGTATAGGCCTGCCCGCAGCCGCGTTCCCGCGCAATGGCCTCGGCGCGCAGCAGCAGTTCGGTGCCGACGCCCTTGCCGCGGGATTCGCGCGAGAGCCAGAGCCAGTCGACGAACAGCCAGCCCCAGAAGGTCATCCCGAGCAGGCCGCCGCGCGTGCCGCCATCCGGCCCGCGGGCCAGCAGGGTGACAGGTTCGCGGTCGTAGGGGCCGCCCATTTCCTGGTTGAAGGTGTGCAGGCCGCGCTGGATGGCGGCGACGGCGTCGAGTTCAGGGAAGGTGTCCTCCGAGATTTCGATGCCGGTGTCCTCGGCCATTCCCCGTGGCGCATCGCGGGGCAAATCGGGCGGGCTCGCGGCCGCGGAAAGACTTTTCGGCCGTGTCGTCCTGCCCTTCGCCGCCTTCGCCATACCGCCGCGCCTCCTGTGCCGGGGCGGGAAGTGGCCATACTGCGCGGCGGCTGGAAAGGGGCGGTGCGCGCTAACCCTGCCGCGATGCCATCAAGGCCTCGGCGAGGGCCCGCATCTCGGCCGCGGCGACGGATTTCGGCGCGGATTCGGTGACCCCAAGCCCGGCGGCGAAGGCCTGGGCGATGCCGGTGCGGTTGCCGATGGCCGGACTCAGCAGGGTCAGGTCGCGGCGCCCGAGCTCGGCAAGGATCTGCGCCAGCAGGCGGCCGCTGGCCGGCGCGCGGTTCAGCGCGATGGCCGTCCGGCGTTTTTCTCCGCGCGCGAGGTCGAGCGTCGCATCCATGGCCCAGAGATCGGCGGAGGAGGGCTGCAACGGGACCAGCACCAGGTCGGCGTTGCGGATGGCGATGCGCGCGTCGGTGTCGGCATGCGGTGGCGTGTCCAGCAGCACCACGTCCTGGCCGCGCCGCAACTTGTCCAGCGCGGCGGGCAGGCGCCAGCCGGCCGGTGCATCGAGGTGCAGCGGCAGGGCGCGGGGGCCGGCCCGGCTGCGCTCATCGGCCCAGCGGGTCAGGGTCTGCTGCGGGTCGGTATCGAGCAATGCGACGCGCAAGCCCTGGCCCGCCAGCGCCGTCGCAAGGTTGGCGCTGAGAGTGGATTTGCCGGCGCCGCCCTTGCGCTGCGCCACCGCCACGACGAAGGCCATGCCTGCGACTCCGCGAAAGAGTGAGTGCGAAGCCTAACAGGTTGCACCTCGGCGGTCCCGTTCAGCGCCGGTCCGGCGGCGTGGTGGTCGAGGCATCGGGCCTGGCGCCGGGGCGATCCGGGACCGGGCTGCGGCCGAAATCCGTAATGCCTTCGCTGCGGTCGGGCCGCGCGGCGCCGGGAACGGACGGCGCCTGCAGGGTTTGGTGGCCGGGCGGTGGCTGGGTGCTCGGCGGCTGGGTGCGCGGCGTGCCGACGCCGACCGGTGGACGTGCCGGGGCTGAGGGCGGCCCGGCGCGGTCTCCCGGAACCGCGACGCGCGGCGGCTGCGAGCTGGCGGCGGGCTGGCGGTCAAGCTGCTGGGCGGTGGCGGGGCTCAGCGGCAGCAACGCCAGGGCGGGAAGCAGGAGGAGTGCGGCTTTCATGACGTTGTCAACGCCCGGCACCGGTCGCGGGTTCGTTCGTGACGGGTGCTGCGATAGGCTGCGGTGATGCACGAATTGCTGACACCGCAGGAAATGGCGCGCGCCGATGCGGCGGCAAACGCGGCCGGGGTGCCGGGACTCCGGCTGATGGAGGCAGCGGGGCGGGCGGTGGCGCGCGCGATCCTGCGCCGTTACCCGCCGCGCTCCGTGCTGGTTCTGGCCGGGCCGGGCAACAATGGCGGCGACGGCTATGTGGTCGCGCGCCTGCTGGACCATGCAGGCTGGGGCGTGCGGCTGGCGGTGCTGGCGCCGCCTTCCGGAGGCGATGCGGCGGCCATGGCGGCGCGCTGGCGCGGTCCGGTCGTGCCGTTCACCACGGTGGAGGCAGCGCGCGCCGCGCTTGTGGTGGATGCGGTGTTCGGCGCCGGGCTGGCACGCCCGGTGACAGGGAAGGTGGCGGAGGTTCTGGCGGCGGCGCGCGAGGTGGTGGCGGTGGACGTGCCCTCCGGGCTCGATGGCGCAACCGGCGCGGTGCGCGGCTTCGCACCTCGTGCGATGCTCACGGTGACCTTCTTCCGGCTGAAGCCGGGACACCTGCTGCTGCCCGGCCGGGCGCTGTGCGGCGAGGTGGTGCTGGCTGATATCGGCCTGCCTGCCTCCGTGCTGCCGGGCCTGGGCTTGCGGACCTTCCGCAACGGGCCGGCGCTGTGGCGGCTGCCGGTGCCGGGGGCCTCGGACCACAAATATGCGCGCGGGCATGCCGCGGTGCGGGCCGGTCCGGCGATGACGGGGGCCGCGCGACTGGTCGCGACCGCGGCACGGCGGGCGGGGGCGGGGCTGCTGACCATCCTGGCGGCCGACGCTGCGACGGCCGCGGTGTTGCGGGCCGGCGATCCGGGGGTGATGGTTGCCGAGGGTGATGCCGCGCCGCTGCTGGCGGATGCGCGGATCGGCACCTGGGTCCTCGGCCCTGGCCTGCCGCCGGATGCGGGAACGCTCCAGGCCCTGCGCGGGGCGGTGACGGCAGGCCGGCGGGTGGTGGCGGATGCAGGTGCGTTGCGGGCGGCTGCGGGCGAGCCCTCGGCGCTGGCGGGATGCACCGTGCTGACGCCCCACGCCGGCGAATTTGCCGCCGTGTTCGGCCCGCCTGGGGAGGATCGGCTGGCGGCGGTGCGTTCCGCGGCGCGGGCCACCGGCGCGGTCATCATCCTGAAAGGTGCGGACAGTATCGTGGCGGCGCCGGATGGCCGCGCGGCGATCAATGCCAACGCGCCGCCCTGGCTGGCGACGGGCGGCACCGGCGATGTGCTGGCGGGCCTCGTCGCCGGATTGCTGGCGCAGGGGATGCCCGCCTTCGAGGCCGCGTGCTGCGCCTGCCACCTGCACGGGGCTGCGGCGCAACGCCTTGGGCCCGGGCTGCTGGCGGAGGATCTGCCGGATGCGATGCCGGCCGTGCTGGCGGCAATGTTGCTCGACCTTCCCAAAGGAGTCGGGCATGGTTCCTGAAATACGCTGAAAGGTTGCGTGATGTCCGACGTCGCCGCCCCGCCCGGATTCATCGACCGCGCGCTGCGGCGCGTGACATCGCTCTGGCGGGACATCGCGTCCTCGGCGCCGGGCGAGGGCGAGGGCATCGCGACCCAGATGCGCGCCTGTCTGGATGCGCGTGGCGGCGAGGTTTCGGCACGGTCTCGCGCCGCGCGGCTGGCGCAGAGCTACCTGGCCGGCGACCACGCGCAGCGCGGCGAGTTCCTGCGCGCGCTGGCCGGCTTCGATTCGGATTCGGCGGCGGTGGCGAAGGCCTGGGAAGCCGTGGCGGCGGCGCAGGATGCGGAGGCCCGGGCCACCGCCAAGGCCAAGCTGCGCCGGGTTCTGGAGCCGCCGCGCCTGCGGCTGCTGACGCAGTTCACCACCATCCCCGACGGCGTGAAGTTCCTGGTGGAGCTGCGCGCGGATTTGATGGCGCGGATGCGCGGCGATGCGATGCTGGAGGCGCTGGAGGCCGATCTGCGCGGGCTGCTGGCGAGCTGGTTCGATGTCGGCTTCCTGGAGCTGCGCCGCGTCGACTGGTCCTCGCCGGCGGAGCTGCTGGAGAAGCTGGTGCAGTACGAGGCGGTGCACCGCATCCGCAGCTGGCGCGACCTGAAGAACCGGTTGGATTCGGATCGCCGCTGCTACGCCTTCTTCCATCCACGCATGCCGAACGAGCCGCTGATCTTCGTCGAGGTCGCGCTGGTGGAGGGCATGGCCGCCAACGTGCAGGCGTTGCTGGACGAGAAGGCGCCGCTGCTGGATGCGCGCGTCGCCGACACTGCCGTGTTCTACTCGATCAACAACTGCCAGCGCGGGCTGGATGGCATCTCCTTCGGCAACTTCCTGATCAAGCGGGTGGTGGAGCTGCTGTCCGTCGAGTTCCGCAACCTGGACTGCTTCGCCACCCTGTCCCCCATCCCCGGCTTCCGCACCTGGCTGGAGGAACGGCTGGAGGCCGGCGATACGACGCTGCTGACGGAGGATGAGGCGAATGCGCTGCGCGCCGCCGCACCGCCCGACCTGGCGCTGGTGGCGCCGGGCGTGGAGGCTGGCAAGGGCGATGGCGAGAGCGCCACGCAAACCCTGCGGCGGCTGATCGCGCGGCGCGGCTGGGCGCGGGTGGAGGCGACCTCGAAGGGGCTGGAGCCGATCCTGCTGCGCGCCTGCGCGCGCTACCTGCTGGCGGAATCGGGACGCAACCCCAAGCGGGCGCGCGACCCGGTGGCGCATTTCCACCTTTCCAACGGCGCCCGGGTGGAGCGGCTGAACTGGCGCGGCGATACCTCGGAGAAGGGTTTCCGGGAGTCCTGCGGGCTGATGGTGAACTACCGCTACGACCCGGAGAAGATCGAGGACTACCACGAGAGCTACGCCGGCGAGGGCAAGCGTGCGGCATCCCCCGCCGTGCGCAAGCTGGCCAAGGGTTTCGTCTGACGGGTTGAGCGCGCCGCGCGCGGCTGCAAGGATCGTCGGCGGAAACGTCGGGACAGTAACTTGCAAGTGCGGGCGGGGGTGCTGGGGGTGCCGGATTTCCGGCGCATCCTGCTGGTGGGGCTGCTGGTGTCCGTCGCCCGCTGGCTGGAGATGCTGGTGATCGGCGTGGTGGTCTGGCAGCAGACGCACTCCGCCTTTCTGGTCGCCCTGATGACGCTGCTGCGGCTGCTGCCGATGGGGCTGTTCGGCGCCTTCCTCGGCGTCGCGGCGGACCGGGTGCAACGCCGCTCCGCGTTGATCCTGATGCTGGTGGTGCAGGCGGCCTCCGCGGCGGTGCTGGCGCTGCTGGCGCAGGCGGACATGCTGGCAGTGTGGCACCTGGCGGTGGCGAGCTTCGTCGCCGGTATCGTCTGGGGCGCCGACAATCCGGTGCGGCGGATGATGCTGGGCGAAGTTGTCGGTGCGCACCGCATGGCCACCGCGGTTTCCATGGATGTGGTGGCGAACAATGCCAGCCGCATCGCCGGCCCGGCGCTCGGCGGCACCATCCTGGCGGCGGCGGGCGTGGGTGCGCCCTTCATGCTGTCGCTGGTGCTGTATGCGGCGGCGGCGGTGGCGGCGCTGCGGCTGGCGCATCGCAGCACCGTGCTGCCGCCGCGCGGGTCCGTGCTGCGGGAGATGCGGGACAGCTTCGGCCTGGTGCTGCGCACGCCGGGCATGGCCGGCGTGATGGTGGTGACGCTGATCTTCAACCTTTTCGGCTGGCCGGCCGGCAGCATGGTGCCGGTGATCGGGCAGGAGGACCTGCGGCTCGGCGCCGATGGGGTCGGGCTGCTGGCGGGGATGGATGGCCTCGGCGCGCTGATCGGCGCCGCGCTGCTGGTGCCGCTGGTGCGGCCGCGCTGGTACCGCGCGATCTATGCCGGGGGTGCGGCGATGTTCTGCGGCATGTACGTGGTCTTCGCCCTCGTCGGGCAGCCGGTGCCCGCGGCCGTTGCGCTGCTGCTGGTCGGCGTGGGCAGCGCCGGATTTGCCTCGATGCAGGCGACCCTGGTCTACACCACGGCGCCGCCCGAACTGCGCAGCCGCGCACTCGGCGTGCTCTCCGCCTGCATTGGGCTAGGCCTGCTGGGCTTCCTGCATCTCGGCCTGATGGCGAACTGGCTCGGCGCCTCCACCGCCACGGCGCTGATCGGCGCGGAGGGCGTGCTGGCCTTGGCGCTGACGCGGCGGTGGTGGCGCTAGAGCGTGATCGCCACCGACGCACTTTGCTCGGGACGCTTCGCTATCGTGGCGCGGAGGCGAGCCTCCGCAAGCCGATCAGACCGAGCAGCCCCGAGCCGAGAAGGAGTGCCGACGCTGGTTCCGGCACGGGCGTTGGCCCGGAAAGGCCTGTCAGCGTGGCGGAAAGGATCCTGGACTCGCCACCCGATGGCGCGGTCTCGTAGCTGAGGAACAGAAGCTTCTCCGCGCCGAACGGTGGCGTTGACGGCAGGACCGAAGGATCAAGCAGCAGGTTGTAGTGGAAGCTGATGGTCAGGCGACCGTTGTACAGCGATGGCAGCGACATTGGCGGCACCAGTGCCGAGAAGGTCAGCACGATGCCTGTCGCGCCGATGGTCGCCGTGAGATCCTCCGCCTGGATCGCCAGGTTGCCGGCAGTCAGGTTGATGAGCCCACTTGGCAGGTCGAACCGGCCGGGTGAGGCGGGCGCGGTGGCGGGGTCGAATATAATGGAGCCCGTGACCGGGTCGCCGATAGACGCGTATCCCGCGACGCCACCAAAATCGACATAGCCGGAGTAGTTCCAGGCGATGGGCGCGGCTGTCGCCGGGCCTGCGAGAGCGGCTCCCCCGACGGCTAGTATCAGCCATCGCAGCGGTCTCATGCGGCGAGCTTGATTACTTTGTGGAGATTGTTGATGCAGCATGGCTGGGACCTCATTTCCAGTACGTGCACATCGTCGTCTTCGAAGCTACTATGCAGCGATCCTGCGGTCATGGACGGGTCTCGCGCGTAGTTGATCCGCCGCAGCCTGCCGCCTGTTTCAGTTCGCGGCTTTACCCCGCTCGTTCACCGTCACGTCGGTCAGGCGGCAGGTATCCAGCTGCCGATGCTCCTCGGCGCGGCCATCGGCGAAGACGATGCGCAGGTCGTTGACGCAGGCGCCCCGTGGCAGGCCGATGACAAAGCGCTGGCCGGGCGGCACGACAGCGGTGCCGAGGCGATCCGGGCCCCAGTTCCGGTCGGTGCTTGGGGAGACATAGACTTCCCTGATCGTCCGGTTGCCGCCATTCACCAGCCGAAACGACGGGTCGGGCGCTCGCGTGGCGGCGGGCGCCACGCCCGACTGGCGCTGTCTTTCCCACTGGCGCTGCTGCATGTGGCGCTGGAGCATGTGCTCGTTGATGGTGCCCTGGAGCGAGCCTTGCGGGTTGTTCCAGGTGGTGCCGCCGGGGCCGTTTGGCAGCCAGTATTGCTGCGCCGCGGCGGGTCCGGCGGTCAGCAGGGCGAGAAACGGAAGCAGGGCGAGGCGCATCTTCGGCAGGTCCTGTGGCAGGTGGCTTGACGGGACCGGACCCTGCCACGGCCATATTGCGCCGTGACTTCGCTTCGTCTGTTACAAAGTTTCTTGTTCAGGCCAGGGCGAAGCGAACCGTGACCCGCGACCCCGGCCCCTCGGCGAATTCCACCAGCCCCCCGATGGTCGAGGCCATGGCATGGATGATGCGCCCGCCCAGGCCGGACCCCGCCGCGCTTTCCGCCCCGGCGCCGCCCACGCCGTCATCCTCAACCCGCAGCACGCCCGCCTCGCCATGCTGTTCCAGGATCACCCGGATCGGGCCGCCTTCCGGCAGCTCGGGGTAGGCGTATTTCAGCGCATTGGTCACCAGTTCGGACAGGATGACGCCCAGCGAGACCGCGCGATCGGGTGGCACGGTCAAAGGCGCTGCGCGAAAATCGATCCGCGCGGTCTCGACGCTGCGGCCGATCTCGGCCAGCAGGCCACCGAGGTAATCCGGCAGGGCCACGCTGCGCACATCGGCGGAGGTGTAGAGCCGGCGATGCACCTGGGCGACCGCCGCGATGCGGTTGCGGACGGAGGCCAGTGCCGCGCGCGCCCCAGGGTCGGCCAGCGCATTCTCCTGCAGGCGGGTCAGGGAGGCGATGATCTGCAGGCTGTTGGCGACGCGGTGGTTCACCTCCTGCAGCAGCAGGGCGCGGCTGGCGGCGAGTTCCTCCGCCCGGTCGCGCGCCTCGCGCACCTCGGCCTCTGCCTCGGCGTGGCGGCGGCGCATGGCGGCGCGATGGACGGCCCCCTCGATCGCGCGGTGCAGCAGCAGCAGGAAGGACTCACCCGGCGTCTTCACCACGAAATCCTCGGCCCCGGCCCGGAGCGCCGCGACCGCAACGCGGGTCTCGTCGGCGCCGGTGACGAAGATGACGGGGGTGGGGTCCGGCAGTGCGCTGAGTGCGGCGAGCGTCTCCAGCCCATCCGCGCCGGGCATGTAGTGGTCGAGGCAGATGGCGCCGAAGCCGCCGTGGCGCGCCAGCGTGACGCCGGCATCGCCGTCATGCGCCGTGACGACCTGGTGGCCAAGACGGCCGAGCGCCCGCTGCACCAGGCGGCACAGCGCCTGGTCGTCGTCGATGTAGAGGATGCGGGACGCCGGGTCGGTCATTGGGCTGTTGGCGGCACCTGGATGACGGCGAGGAAAAGGCCGAGTTGGCGAACCGCGGAAGCAAAGGTCTCGTAGTTTACCGGCTTCGTGATGTAGACGGAACAGCCCAGTTCATAGCACCGGCGGATCTCGCGGTCGTCATCCGTCGTGGTCAGCACGATGACGGGGGCAAGGCGCAGTTCGGGGTCCGATTTCAGCCGGGCCAGGATGTCGATGCCGCTCATGTCCGGCAGGTTCAGGTCGAGCAGCACCAGCACCGGCGCGCCGGCCTGGCGTTGCGGGCCAAACAGGTGGTTCACCGCGGCGGTGCCGGAGGCCAGGTGCAGCACCTCGTTATAGACGCCGGCGCGCTTGAGGTTCTTCTCGATCAGGCGGGCGTGGCCGTCATCGTCCTCGATCATGACGATGGTGACGGCCTGGGCGGAGACGTTCATGCCGGCTGGTCCTCGGTCTCAAGTGCAGGGTCGTACGCGGGCAGCGCCTCGGGCAGCAGCAGGGTGAAGACGGAGCCTTCGCCGAGCTTGGACGTCAGCCGGATATCGCCGCCCATGCGTCGGGCCAGCGCCCGGGTGTGGGCAAGCCCGATTCCTTCGCCCTTCTGGTCCTGCGGGCCGGAGCGGCGGAACAGCTCGAACACCCGTTCATGGTCGCGCGCCGCGATGCCGCGGCCATTGTCGATCACGTCGATCGCGTGCATCCCGCCTTCGCGTCGCGCGCGGACCAGCACGCGGCCGGGGCGGGCCGGGTCCAGGTACTTCACGGCGTTGTCGAGCAGGTTGCCGAGGATCTGTTCCAGCGCCAGCCGGTCCGTCCGCAGCGTGGGGAAGGGCGGGGCCAGGCGCAGTTCCGCCCCCGCGGCATCGAACTGATGCTGCAGGCTGGAGGACAGCCCCTCCATCAGCGTGCCCACCTGCAGCTGTTCCGCCGTCAGTCGCCGGCGGCCTTCGCGCGACAGGGCGAGGATGGCGCCGATCAGGCGGTCCATGCGGTTGGTCGAGGACCGGATGAAGCCGATCGCCTCGGGAATGTCCTCCTCCACCGCATTGCGCAGATCCTGTGTGACCAGGGCGGGCGCTCCGGCCTCGGCGCGGGTCATCATCTCACGCACCGTGCCGATCGCGGTCTCCAGCTCCTGCGTGAAGCCCATGACGTTCACCAGCGGGGCGCGCAGGTCATGCGAGACAATGTAGGCGAAGCGCTGGATCTCCTCGTTCGCCGCCATGAGCGATCCGGTGCGGGCTGTGACGCGCTGTTCCAGTCCGGCGTTGGCACGCTGCAATTCGGCGCGCGCCTGTTCCAGGTCCCGGGTGTATTTCACCGCCAGGCGGCTGATTCCGAAGCTCAGCAGCGCGATCAGCGCCAGGCCGCCTAGGGCGGCGAACAGGATCAGGCGGCCGGCGCGGTCCAGCTGCGCGCTGCGCGTTGCCTGCCGCTGCATGCTGCGCGCCTCGACGCCCGCGATCTGCCGGCGGATCTCGTCCATCAGCACCTTGCCCTCGCCATCCCGCACCCGGGCAATGGCTGCGCCGACATTGCCGGCCTCGGCCAGCGCCACCGTCTCCCGCAGTTCCGCCAGCTTCGCGTCTATGTGCAGGCGCAGCTCCTCGAGCCTGTCGGCCCGCCCTCCATCGGCCACGGCGCGCGCCGCGAGTTCGCGCAGTTCCTGCGGCAGGTCCGCCTGCGCCCGGTGGTACGGCTCAAGGTAGTCGGGGTTGCCGGTCAGAAGGTAGCCGCGCTGGCCCGTCTCGGCATCCTGCAGCGAGCCCAGTACGCCAGCGGTGGTCACCCGCAACTGCTGGGTGGCGACAACGCCATCCGTGTAGAGGCGCTGCTGCTGCACCATCCAGACGATGCCGACGCCGAGGGCGAACAGCACAAGCAGGCCGAAGGCGGTCAGGCCAAGGGTGATGCGGCCGAACGCGGCCTGGGACCAGGTCATGCAACCATTTCGAATACGACGGGAATCCCGGGCCTGGATCGTCCTGCCCGGCGCTTGTCTCTAGCACAGGCGCGCGTTTGTTGACGATATGTGCAGCCTGCTCAATTACCGGTGACGAGCCAGGTGGCATGACTTGGCGCGCCGCCTTCGCGTCACGGCCCGGGCGTCCTATCCTGCTGCGAAGGACCAGAGGAGAAGGCGCAGATGACCGCGGAACGGCCGATCGGCAAGCCATCGCCAGGGGCGGACCGGGAGGAGGCGCGCGAGGAAGCGCAGCGCCTGCGCCTGCTGCATGCGCTGGAGCGCAAGCTGCTGTGGCTCTCTGCCTGGATGATCCATCACGCCAACCACATCCGTCCAAACCGGGATGGGCTGAAGGTCGGTGGCCACCAGGCCTCCTGCGCCTCCTCCGTCTCGATCCTGGCGGCCCTGTATTTCGAGATCCTGCGGCCGCAGGACCGGGTGGCGGTGAAGCCGCATGCCGGGCCGGTGTTCCATGCCATCAACTACCTGCTGGGGCGGCAGGACCGCGACAAGCTTGCGACGCTGCGGCAGTTCGGCGGGATCCAGCCGTATCCCTCGCGGGTCAAGGACGGGGCGGAGGTGGATTTTTCCACCGGCTCCGTCGGCCTCGGCGTGGCGCTGACCACCTTCGGCAGCCTGGTGCAGGACTACGTGAAGCTGCACGGGATGGGACGGCCGGAAATTCCGGCCGGGCGGCATGTGGCCATCGTCGGCGATGCCGAACTCGATGAGGGCAACATCTACGAGGCGCTGCTGGAGGGCTGGAAGCACGACGTCCGCAATGTCTGGTGGGTGGTCGACTACAACCGCCAGTCGCTCGACAGCGTGGTGCCGGACCGGCTGTTCGGCCGGATCGAAGGCCTGTTCCGCGACATGGGCTGGAACGTCGTCACCCTGAAATACGGCCGCCGGCTGGAAGCCGCCTTCGCGCGGACGGATGGCGAGGCGCTGCGGCGCTGGATCGATGACTGCCCGAACAGCCTGTATGCCGCGCTGACCTTCCAGGGCGGCGCCGCCTTCCGCCAGGCCCTGCTGGCGGAGTTGGGCCGGGTGGAGGGCGTGCGGGCGATCATCGACCCGCTGACCGACGATGAACTCGCGGCGCTGATGACCAACCTCGGCGGCCACGACATCGAGACGCTGACCGAGGCCTTCCGGGTGGCGGCGGCGGAGGGCGACCAGCCGACCTGCTTCATCGCCTACACCATCAAGGGCATGGGCCTGCCTTTCGCCGGCCACAAGGACAACCACGCCGGGCTGATGACGAAGGAGCAGATGGCGACCTTCCGGGACGCCATGGGCATCCGTGACGGCCATGAATGGGACCGGTTCGAGGGGCTGGAGGTCAGCCCCGGCGAACTGGAGGCGTTCCTCGCCGGCATCCCCTTCGCGCAGGTGTTGGCGCCGGAGGGACGCCGACTCTCGGCACCCACCGTGCCGGTGCCAGCGCTATTGCCCGCGCCGCGGGTTCCGCCGGGGCGGATGATGTCGACCCAAGCGGCCTTCGGCGAAATCCTCGCCGAGATCGGGCGAGGGCAGGGGGAGAATGCGGCGCTTGCCGAGCGCATCGTCACCACCAGCCCGGACGTGACGGTCTCGACGAACCTTGGGCCCTGGGTCAACCGGCGCGGCATCTTCGACCGGCACCTGAAGAACGACGTGTTCAGGGACGCCAAGCTGGCGAGCGCGCAGCGCTGGGGGATGGGGCCGGAGGGCCAGCACATCGAACTCGGCATCGCCGAGCAGAACCTGTTCCTGCTGCTGGGGGCGCTGGGGCTTTCGCATTCGCTGTATGGGGCGCGGCTGCTGCCGGTGGGGACGGTGTATGATCCCTTCGTGAACCGCGGCCTCGATGCGATGATCTATGGCTGCTACCAGGACGCACGGTTCCTACTGGTTTCAACGCCGTCCGGGCTGACCCTCGCCCCGGAAGGCGGCCAGCACCAGTCGGTGAACACGCCGCTGATCGGCATCGCCCAGGACCGGCTGGTGGCCTACGAGCCGGCCTATGCCGACGAACTCGCAATCCTGATGCGCTTCGCCTTCGAGCACATGCAGAAGCCCGATGGCAGCGCCGTCTGGCTGCGGCTTTCAACCCGTGCGCTGGCGCAGCCCGACCGCCGGCTGGACCCGGCGGGCGTGATCGCCGGCGGCTACTGGGTGGTGCCGCCGGGACCGGGGGCCAGCCTCGCCATCGCCTATCAGGGCCCGGTGGCGCCCGAAGTGCTGGAGGCGTTCGACGCGGTGCGAGAGGACGTGCCGGATGCCGGCCTGCTGGCCGTGACCAGCCCGGACCGGCTGCAGGCCGGCTGGCTGGAGGCGCGGCGCGGCGCCCGCAACGGCACCGCCGCGGCACCCTCGGCCATCGAGGCGCTGCTGGCGCCGCTGGACCGCGACGCCGCGCTGGTGACGATCCTGGACGGGCATCCGGCGGCGCATGCCTGGCTCGGCGCGGTGCGTGGGCAGCGGGTGGTGCCGCTGGGTGTGGATCGCTTCGGACAGGCGGGCGACCTGCCGGACCTGTATGCCGAATACGGGCTCGATGCGGCGGCCATCGTTGATGCCTGCGCCGCGGCGGTGCTGGGCCAGTAGCCGCCCGGGGCTTGGCCTTGGGGGGGCGGACGCGATAGAGGGGCAGCGCGCGGGCGTGGTGGAACGGTAGACACGCTGGTTTTAGGTACCAGTGGCGCAAGCCATGGGGGTTCGAGTCCCTCCGCCCGCAGAATTTTGCCGGCCCTCAGGCGGCGGGCGGCGGCCCCGCCGCCGTGCCTGGCGCGCCGGTGCACTGCTGCGCCAGGTGAAGCTGGTGGTCTGGGCGCGGCGGCCATTCGGCCGCTCGCCCGGCGTGGCCAAGCGCCAGCGTGTGTGGTTTGGACGCCTTTCGGGCCGTCAGGCATTGCCCCCGGCCCGGTTGGGCGGTAACGGGGCGGGCCTCAGAGCGTATCGCGCCCGCCGGGGTGTTCCCGCGCGCGCCCCTGTCGATAAAGAAGGTTCACCATGCAGGTCACCGAGCTTCCCGCAGAGGGGCTGAAAAGGGCGTTCACGGTCGTGGTTCCGGCCGCGAGCCTGGCCGAGAAGCGCGAGAAGCGACTGAAGGAACTCGGCGCCGACATGCGGCTGCCCGGCTTCCGCCCCGGCAAGGTGCCGGTGGCCGTGGTCAAGCAGCGCTACGGCACCGCCGTCGCCGGCGAGGTGCTGGAGCAGTCCGTCGATGACGCGACGCGCCAGGTGATCGCGGACCGGGGTCTGCGGCCGGCCATGCAGCCGAAGATCGAGCTGGTGAACTACAGCGAGGGCGCCGACCTCGAATACAAGATCGACCTGGAGCTGCTGCCCGAGATCCCGATGCCGGATTTCGCGGGCATCGCGCTGGACCGGCAGAAGGCGACGCCCGGCGACGCCGAGATTGATGCCTTCCTGGCGACCATGGCGACCCGCCTGGCGACGCTGGAGGACGTGGCCGAGCCGCGCCCGGCGGTTAAGGGCGACATGCTGGTCTGCGACTTCGAGGGGCGGCTGAAGCAGGAAGACGGCAGCCTCGGCGAGCCCTTCCCGGGTGGCACGGCGACGGATACTCCGATCGAGGTGGCCGGCGACGGCTTCATCCCCGGCTTCACCGAGCAGCTGGAAGGCATGACCCCGGGCGAGAAGAAGGACATCAATGTCAGCTTCCCGGCCGAATACGGCTCCGCCGCGCTCGCGGGCAAGGATGCGGTCTTCGCCATCAACGCCAAGGCATTGAAGACCAAGGTGCTGCCGGCGATGGACGACGAATTCGCCAAGCGCCTTGGCCTGGACGACATCGCTACACTGCGCGCCAAGGTCGCCGAGAACCTGCAGGCCGAATACGACGCCATGGCGCGGATGAAGGTGAAGCGCGCCCTGCTGGACGCGCTGGCCGAGCGCGCGACCTTTGAGGTCCCGGCCGGCATGGTCGAGGGCGAGTTCGCCCAGATCTGGCAGCGGGTCGAGGCTGACCTGAAGGAAGGCAAGCTCGACGCCGACGACCAGGGCAAGGACGAGGACACGCTGAAGACGGAATACCGCGCAATCGCGGAACGCCGGATCCGGCTCGGCCTGCTGCTGTCCGAGATCGGGCGGACCAACAACATCCAGGTGACGAACGACGAACTCGGCGCCGCGATGCGGCAAGAGGCCGCGCGTTACCAGGGCCAGGAAAAGCAGGTCCTGGAGTATTTCCGCAAGAACCCGCAGGCGGTCGACAACCTGCGCGCGCCGATCTTCGAGGAGAAGGTCGTCGATTTCGTGCTGGAACTGGCCAAGGTGACCGAGATTCCGACGGCGCCGGCGGACCTGTCGGCCGAGCCGGCCTGAAGATCCCGGCCGGGCTGCGTTGCACGGGGCGGCGCCGGAAGGCCCGCCCCGCTTGCTTTTCCGTGACAGGCGCCCGATTTGCGGGATGGGCCCGATGACGGGCATGGGTGGTTGAAGAAGGGGGGCTTTGCGGGCCGCCCCGGTTTGCCCATCTTAAACGGAATGGCAGAGATTCGCTGCCAAGGTGGGGTGCGCCCCGCCGAGGGATTGCGCCCGCGCCGGCAACGGCAGGGCATGAAAGGGACGACCATGCGTGACCGCGATCCGGTCGAGTTCTACAACAACTCTCTCGTCCCGATGGTCGTCGAACAGACGGCACGTGGCGAGCGGGCCTACGACATCTATTCGCGCCTGCTGAAGGAGCGGATCATCTTCCTGACCGGGCCAATCTTCGACCAGGTGGCCTCGCTGATCTGCGCCCAGCTGCTGTTCCTGGAAAGCGAGAACCCGAACAAGGAGATCGCCTTTTACATCAACAGCCCCGGGGGCGTGGTGACGGCCGGCCTCGCGATGTACGACACCATGCAGTACATCCGCAGCCCGGTTTCCACCGTGTGCGTCGGCATGGCGGCCTCGGCCGGCTCGCTGCTGCTGACGGCGGGTGCCAAGGGCAAGCGCTTCGCCCTGCCAAACAGCATGGTGATGATCCACCAACCTTCCGGTGGCGCCCAAGGCCAGGCGACGGATATCGAGATCCAGGCGCGGGAGATCATCAAGACCCGAGCCCGGCTGAACCAGATCTACGTCCACCACACCGGCCAGGCGCTCGAGGAGATCGAGCGGAAGATGGAACGGGATACCTACCTCTCGGCCGAGGAAGCCCGCGATTTCGGGTTGATCGACCAGGTGGTGGAACAGCGCCCGCTGCCGCCGGCCGACCCGGTGAAGATCTGAGCGGGCTGACGGGGTTGGGTGGCCCTTCCCCCCACCCGCTTGTGCGGCTACATTCACATGTTTCCCGCCCCCCAGTGGGGGGGCCGGCGTCCCGAGCCGCCAGCCTGCATGGCGGCCGTGGCCTGAGGTTTTCGGAGCGCGCATGAGCAAGTCCGGCGACTCGAAGAATACCCTGTACTGCTCGTTCTGCGGCAAATCGCAGCACGAGGTCCGGAAGCTCATCGCCGGGCCGACCGTGTTCATCTGCGACGAATGCGTCGAGCTTTGCATGGACATCATCCGCGAGGAGCACAAGACGCACCTCGTCAAGTCCCGCGATGGCGTCCCGACGCCGCGCGAGATCTGCAAGGTGCTGGATGACTACGTGATCGGGCAGGACCACGCCAAGAAGGTCCTGAGCGTCGCGGTCCACAACCATTACAAGCGCCTGGCGCATGGCGGGAAGACCGGCGAGGTCGAGATCGCCAAGTCCAACATCATGCTGGTCGGCCCAACCGGGTCGGGCAAGACGCTGCTGGCCCAGACCCTGGCCCGCATCCTCGATGTGCCCTTCACCATGGCCGATGCGACCACGCTGACCGAGGCCGGCTATGTCGGCGAGGATGTCGAAAACATCATCCTCAAGCTGCTGCAGGCGGCCGACTACAACGTGGAACGCGCCCAGCGCGGCATCGTCTACATCGACGAGGTCGACAAGATTTCCCGGAAGTCAGACAACCCCAGCATCACCCGGGACGTGTCCGGCGAAGGCGTGCAGCAGGCCCTGCTCAAGATCATGGAGGGCACCGTGGCCTCCGTGCCGCCGCAGGGCGGGCGCAAGCATCCGCAGCAGGAATTCCTGCAGGTGGACACGACCAATATCCTCTTCATCTGCGGCGGCGCCTTCGCCGGCCTCGAGAAGATCATCGGCGCCCGCGGCAAGGGCTCGGGGATGGGGTTCGGGTCCGAGGTGCGGGCCCCGGATGAGCGGCGGACGGGTGCTATCCTCAAGGAGGTCGAGCCGGAGGATCTGCTGAAGTTCGGGCTGATCCCGGAATTCATCGGCCGCCTGCCGGTGGTGGCGACGCTGGAGGACCTGGATGAGAAGGCGCTCATCGAGATCCTGACCAAGCCGAAGAATGCGCTGGTCAAACAGTACCAGCGCTTGTTCGAGATGGAGGGGGCAAAGCTCACCTTCACCGAGGACGCCATGAAGTCCGTGGCGACGCGGGCCATCCAGCGGCGGACAGGAGCCCGCGGGCTCCGGTCCATCATGGAGGCGATCCTGCTGACCACCATGTTCGACCTGCCGGGCCTCGAGGATATCGAGGAGGTGGTGGTGAACCGCGAAGTGGCGGAAGGGCGCGCCAGCCCACTCTATATCTATGGTGAGCGGCCGGCGGAGCAGTCCGCCGGCTGAGGCTCCCGCGTCCTTCCCACCGTGTCTTGCGGCGGTGGGGAGGGGGACGCATCTGATCTGACAATCCCGTGGCGTCGGGGGCCGTGCCGATAACCAGGCCTCCCTTGGTGGGATCATCCTGGGGGCGGCTTCCGCGCCGATCGTCCAAAGCGAGGTCCGATATGGCGGCCAATCCCACTGAACCCGTGCGCGGCGAGCTTCTTCCCGTTCTGCCCCTGCGCGATATCGTTGTCTTCCCCCACATGATCGTGCCGCTGTTCGTCGGGCGTGAGAAATCCGTCCGCGCGCTGGAAGCCGTGATGCGCGACGACAAGCAGATCCTGCTCGTCGCGCAGAAGAACGCGGCTCAGGATGATCCGGGCTCCGACGACCTGTACCAGGTCGGCACCGTGTCCACGGTGCTGCAACTGCTGAAGCTGCCGGACGGTACCGTGAAGGTGCTGGTCGAGGGCGGCCGCCGTGCAAAGGTCGTCGCCTACAAGGGCACCGAGCCCTTCTTCGAAGCCTTTGCCGAGACGGCGGAGGAGCCGAAGGTCGAGGGGCGTGAGCTCGAGGCGCTGGCGCGCACCGTCGTCGCGCAGTTTGAGCAGTACATCAAGCTGAACAAGAAGATCGCTCCGGAGGTCCTGGTCTCGATCAACCAGATCGAGGAGCCGGCGAAGCTCGCCGATACCGTCGCCAGCCACCTGAACCTGAAGATTGCCGAGAAGCAGGAGCTTCTGGAAATCGAAGGTGTCGGCCCGCGCTTGGAACGTGTCTTCGCCCATATGGAGTCGGAAATCGGCGTCCTGCAGGTGGAAAAGCGCATCCGCAGCCGCGTCAAGCGGCAGATGGAGAAGACGCAGCGCGAGTACTACCTGAACGAGCAGCTCAAGGCGATCCAGAAGGAGCTCGGCGAAGGCGAGGAAGGCAAGGACGAGTCTGCGGAGCTGGAGGCCAAGATCAAGGCCACCAAGCTGACCAAGGAAGCTCGCGAGAAGGCGATGGCGGAGCTGAAGAAGCTCAAGACCATGTCGCCGATGAGCGCCGAGGCGACCGTCGTCCGCAACTACCTCGACTGGATGCTGAGCATTCCGTGGAAGAAGAAGACCAAGATCCGTAACGACATCGTCGCGGCGGAGAAGGTGCTGGACGCCGACCACTACGGCCTTGAGAAGATCAAGGAACGAATCATCGAATACCTGGCGGTGCAAACCCGCAGCCCGAAGATCCGTGGCCCGATCCTGTGCCTGGTCGGCCCGCCCGGCGTCGGCAAGACCTCGCTCGGCAAGTCCATTGCCAAGTCGACAGGGCGCAACTTCGTGCGCATGTCGCTCGGCGGCGTGCGGGACGAGGCGGAGGTGCGTGGTCACCGGCGGACCTATATCGGCTCCATGCCCGGCAAGGTGCTGCAGGGGATGAAGAAGGCGAAGTCTTCCAACCCGCTGTTCCTGCTGGACGAGATCGACAAGCTGGGCGCCGACTGGCGCGGCGATCCGTCCTCGGCGCTGCTGGAGGTGCTGGACCCGGAGCAGAACTCGACCTTCAACGACCATTACCTGGAGGTCGACTACGACCTGTCGGACGTGATGTTCGTGACCACGGCCAACAGCCTGCGCATGCCGCAGCCGCTGCTCGACCGCATGGAGATCATCCGCATCCCCGGCTACACCGAGGATGAGAAGGTCGAGATCGCCAAGCGCCACCTGATCCCGAAGGTCAGCGAGGCTAATGGGCTGAAGACCGGCGAGTGGAGCATCTCGGACGAGGCGCTGCGCGACCTGGTGCGCTACCACACGCGGGAAGCGGGCGTCCGCAACCTGGAGCGCGAGCTGGCCGGCATCGCCCGCAAGGCGGTGAAGGAGATCGTCTCGAAGAAGTCCAAGAAGGTGGCGGTCAACGTCAAGAACCTCGACAAATTCGCGGGCGTCCGGAAGTTCCGCTACGGCGAAGCCGAGGCCGAGGACATGGTGGGCGTGGTCACCGGCCTGGCCTGGACCGAGGTGGGCGGCGAGATCCTGACCATCGAATCCGTGGTGCTGCCGGGCAAGGGTGCGGTGAAGACCACCGGCAAGCTCGGCGACGTGATGCAGGAGAGCGTCAGCGCGGCGCTGTCCTATGTTCGCAGCCGCTCGATCAACTTCGGAATCAAGCCGACTGTGTTCGAGAAGCGGGACATCCATGTGCACGTGCCGGAGGGCGCGACGCCGAAGGACGGTCCATCCGCGGGCGTCGCGATGGCGACCAGCATCGTGTCCGTTCTCACCGGCATTCCGGTGCGGCGGGATATCGCGATGACGGGTGAAATCACGCTGCGCGGGCGCATCCTGCCGATCGGCGGCCTGAAGGAGAAGCTGCTGGCAGCACTGCGGGCCGGCGTCACCACGGTGTTCATCCCGAAGGAAAACGAGAAGGACCTCGCGGAAATCCCCGACAACGTGAAGAAGAACCTCACCATCCTGGCGGTCAGCCATGCGGATGAGGTGATTTCCCAGGCGTTGGCGCGGAAGCCGGAGGCCATCACCTGGGAGGAGCCGGCGGAGCCTGCGGCACCGGCCGGAGGTGGCACCGGAGATGGTGCCGCCGTGCGTCCTCATTGAGAAGCTTGACTATTGCGTGAGATGGGGGCGTCGGCCGAACAGGCCGGCGCCCTTTCTCATCGTGAGGACGAGCTTTTCGGCCACACTGCGCCCGATGTGCAGCCAACGGTCGCTGAAACGGCGGTCCGCCGCGGCGAATACGGGCAGGCGGCGTTGACTGGCCTGAAACGCGCCTCCTAGTGTGCCGCCATGCGGGGCGAGATTCGGACCCGTTCCATGATGCCAGTTGACCAGGAACCTGAAGGGGGGTCCGACATGAACAAGCAGGATTTGGTTGCCGTCGTTGCTGAGGCCGCCGACATTCCGAAGGCCAAGGCGGGCGATGTGCTCGACGCGGTCTTCGATGCGATCCAGGGGGCGCTGAAGAAGCAGGCGGAAGTCCGGCTTGTCGGGTTTGGAACCTTCAGCACGTCCAAGCGCAAGGCTGGCAAGGGCCGCAACCCGCGCACCGGGGAGGAGATCGAGATTCCAGCCTCCACGACCGTGCGGTTTAAGGCCGGCAAGGGGCTGAAGGACGCGGTGACCTGACTCGTCGCTCACACTGCGCGGTTCCTGAAGGTCGGCTCTCCTCAGGGGGGCCGGCCTTTTTCATTGGCCGGGGCTTGGCAGGTGCAGGTCGTCCGGCGTAGGTCGCTTGGCGAGGGGCGCTTAGCTCAGCGGTAGAGCGCCTGTCTTACACACAGGTGGTCGGCGGTTCGATCCCGTCAGCGCCCATTCCCGCGCCCTGTTCCGTATTGTTTCAGAGCGCTTTTCAGAACGAAGCCGCTTCTGTTAGCCTCGGCCGCCGCCCGCGCCCAGCGCAGGGACTTCGCCCGACCAGGCTTTAAACAGCAAGTGGAGTGTGCAGTGACCCGACTTGGATCGCGCGCCAGCAGCGCCATGCTTCTTCTGTCGATGTTCGCCCTGGGGGGCTGCGTGCAGGGCGTCACGCAGGGAACGGGAGGCGGCCCGGTGTCCGGCTCCGTCGGCGGTTCGACCAGCGTCGGCGCGAATTCCGGGCTGGAGCGCTGCCCGGAGACCCTGGGCACCCTGGCGGTCGATGACGGTCGCCAGCAGGCGTGGTGGGGTCCCTTCACGCAGGCGACGCAGATCACCACGATCGAGCCGATGGTCCGCATCGTCGCGCAGCAGTCCAACTGCTTCATCATTACCTCGATCGGCAACGAGCGACTTGATTCGCGGATGTCGAACATCACCGCGCGGCAGCGTTCCGGCGAATTCCGCGCCGGCTCCAACCAGCAGCGCGGCCAACGGGTGGCAGCCGACTACTATCTGGAACCGGCCATCCTGTTCGCTGGCGCCAATACCGGCGGCCTTGCCGGCAGCCTGGGCGGCTTCGGCGGCGGCTGGGGCCAGCTTGCGGCCGGCGTGGCCGGCGCCGCGATGCGGACCAGCTCGACCAGCGTCACCATGTCCCTGTTCGATATCCGCAGCGGCGTGCAGATTGCAGCCTCGGAAGGCAGTTCCACCAGCAATGACCTGTCGGGCGGGCTGGCCGGGCTTGGGCTCGGGTCGGGCGGCGGCATGGGCGGTACGCTCGCTGCCTATCAGCGCACACCGCAGGGCCAGGCGACGCTCGCGGCCTTCGTCGATTCCTACAACAAGCTGGTGATCGCCGTGCGCAACTACCAGGCGCAGGAGGTCCGCGGCGGCTCTGGAACGGGTGGCCGGCTGCGGGTGCGATGAAGCGCGCGCCCCAATTCGCCCTGGCGCTGCTTCTGGCCGGCTGCGTGCAGCAGGCCCCGCAGACCGGCGGCGCATTCGGGCCGGAGGTGCAGGTCTGTAGGGCCGGCGAGGCGTGCCGTGTGGTGCCGACGGCGCAGCTTCGCAATGCGACGCCGCAGGAGGATCGGCGCGGCACCCGCCAAACCGATCCCGACTTGTACCGGGGCGAGGACCTCGGCGCGCTGCAGGCCGCCGCTGCGTCCGGGGATGCCCGTGCCGCCTACCTGCTGGGCCAGGTGCACGAATTCGGCCTGGGTGGCCGGGCGCGGCGGGGCGCGGAGGCGGCGCGGTGGTACGGCCAGGCGGCAGACCAGGGACATTCCTGGGCGCAGTTCCGCCTGGCACAGATGCTGGAATCGGGTGCCGCCGGGCGGCGGGATCGCGCCGCCGCCGTCCGGCTCACCCTCGCGGCGGCCGAGGGCGGGGTGGCGCCGGCAGCGCACAACCTCGGGATGATGCACCGGTCCGGCAATGGCGTGGCCCGGGACGTCGGGGAGGCGGCGCGCTGGCTGACCGTGGCCGCGGAGAATGGCATTCCGGAGGCGCAGTACAATCTCGGCCTGATGTATTTCCGCGGCGATGGCGTGCCGCGCCAGTTGCATGACGCGCTGAGCTGGATGCGGCAGGCTGCCCAGGGCGGTTATGCGCCGGCGCAGAAAGCAGTGGGGCGGCTGTACATGACCGGCCTCGACACCATGGGGCAGGACCTGACGGAGGCACGGAGCTGGCTGAGTCTCGCGGCCTACCGCGGTGACCGGGAGGCGCAGGGCTGGCTGCGACAGATCGAACGGGAGGAGCGCGAGGATTTGGCGTTCCAGCGGCAATTGCAGATTCAGGCGGCGGAGACGCAGGCGCTCTGGGCCTCCGTCGCCCTGGCGGCGTTCCTGATGCCGCCGCCAGTGACCTACGTGGTGGGCGTCTGGTGATAATGCTGCGGGGCGGTTGACAGCGGCCGACCGCGCCCGTATTCCGGCCTCCTGTTCGCGGGCGGGTGTAGCTCAGTTGGTTAGAGCGCCGGCCTGTCACGCCGGAGGTCGCGGGTTCGAGCCCCGTCACTCGCGCCACGCGAACAGATTTTACAGCATGTTGGACAGGATCAGGGTCTTCGCCGTTACGGCGCGGGCCCTATATCCTTTTCATGCCCATGGCGTCGTCGTTGCGGATGTCAATGCTTCCATCACGCAGTGAGGCTATGGCGGAGCAGGCGCTGCGGGGCTAATCTGCGCTGCGCTGCAACGCGAATGGGTAGGGCCTGCGGGATTGGCGCAGATAAGCCCTGCCTTGGCGCGCAGATCGAACTTCCCGGCCTTCGCAGGGCGGCCGGACAGCAAGGACAGCCGAGGCACCAATGACCGAGCCGCTGCTGGCAGAGTATTTCCCGATCCTGGTGTTCCTGGGGATCGCCGCCGTCATCGCCAGCGCGATGGTGGGCGGGGCGTTGCTGGCCGCGAAGCAGAAGCCCTACGCCGAGAAGCTCTCAGCCTATGAGTGCGGCTTCGAGCCTTTCGACGACACGCGCCGCAAATTCGACGTCCGGTTCTACCTGGTCGCCATCCTCTTCATCATTTTCGACCTGGAAGTGGCGTTCTTGTTCCCCTGGGCGGTGACGCTGGGCGAGATCGGCTGGTTCGGCTTCCTGTCGATGATGGGCTTCCTGGGCGTCCTGACGGTCGGGTTCATCTATGAGTGGCGCAAGGGTGCGCTGGAGTGGGAATGAAGCCTGTTGCGGGGCGCCGGCGGGGCGCCCGGAGAATGGCATGAGCATCTCGAACACGAACGACATCGCCTGGAACCGCGAGGCGCTGCCTCCGGGTCCGGCGCAGGATTCGGTGGTGAAGGGCATCACCGGTGAGATCGAGGAAAAAGGCTTCGTCATCGCCAACCTCGACAAGGTGGTGAACTGGGCGCGTACGGGCAGCTTGTGGCCGATGACCTTCGGCCTGGCCTGCTGCGCGGTGCCGATGATCCACGCCTACATGGCGCGCTACGACCTTGATCGATTCGGCATCATCCCCCGCGGGTCGCCGCGACAGAGCGACGTGATGATCGTGGCCGGAACGCTGACCAACAAGATGGCCCCCGCGCTACGCAAGGTCTACGACCAGATGAGCGAGCCGCGCTGGGTGATCTCCATGGGCTCCTGCGCCAATGGCGGCGGGTACTACCACTACAGCTACAGCGTCGTGCGCGGCTGCGACCGGATCGTGCCGGTGGACGTGTACGTCCCGGGCTGCCCGCCAACGGCGGAGGCGCTGGTCTACGGGATCCTGCAGTTGCAGAAGAAGATCCGCCGGACGGGGAGCATTCTTCGTGGCTGACCTGCAGGAACTGGGGACGACGATCGCGGAGGCCGCAGGGCACGCGGTGGTCGAGGTTTTTGTCGAGCGCGGCGCCGAACTTGTCGTGCGCGCGCGGCGCGAATCGCTGGTGCCGCTGATGGCGATGCTGCGCGACGATCCGCGCTTCGGCTTCGAGCAGTTGATGGATCTGTGCGGTGTCGACTGGCCGGAGCGCGCAGAGCGATTCGAGGTGGTGTGCAACCTGCTGTCGCTCGCAACCAATCGGCGCGTGCGGGTGGTGGTTTCGACGGATGAGGCAACGCCGGTGCCGAGCCTGTCCGGACTGTGGCCGGTTGCGACCTGGTACGAGCGCGAGGCCTGGGACATGTACGGCATCGTGTTCGAGAATCAGCCGGATCTGCGCCGCCTGCTGACCGATTACGGGTTTGAGGGTCATCCGCTGCGCAAGGACTTCCCGCTGACTGGCCATGTGCAGGTCCGCTACGACGAAAGCCGCAAGCAGGTGGTGAACGAGCCTGTGACGCTGACGCAGGATTTCCGGACGTTCGATTTCCTATCGCCCTGGGAAGGCATGACCACGCTTCCGGGTGACGAGAAGGTGCATCTGACACGCGCGGAACGTGGCCAGATCGAAGGGCCGAAAGCATGAGCACCGAACTCATCAGCGGCCTGCCGCAGATCGATGGCCCGAACGCTTCGCAGAAGCTGTTCGACGCCGAGACGCACACCATCAATTTCGGCCCGCAGCACCCGGCGGCGCATGGCGTGCTGCGGCTGATCCTGGAGATGAAGGGCGAGGTGGTGGAGCGTGCCGATCCGCATATCGGCCTTCTGCATCGCGGCACCGAGAAGCTGATCGAGTACAAGACGTACCTGCAGGCCATGCCGTACATGGACCGGCTCGATTACGTGTCGCCAATGTGCATGGAGCACAGCTTCGTGCTGGCGGTCGAGCGGCTGCTTGGCATCGAGGACGACGTGCCGCTTCGCGCGAAGTGGATCCGCACGATGTTCGCGGAGATCACGAGAATCCTGAACCACCTGCTGAACGTGACGACCTACGCGCTCGACGTCGGCGCCATCACGCCGTCGCTGTGGGGCTTCGAGCAGCGCGAGCATCTGCTGGAGTTCTACGAGCAGGTCGGTGGCTCGCACTACCATGTGAACTACTTCCGGGCGGGTGGCGTGTCGCGCGACCTGCCGGCGGGGCTGGAGGACCGGATCGGCATCTGGTGCCGGCAGTTCCCCGCCTTTCTCGACAAGCTCGAGGGCCTGCTGACGGAAAACCGGATCTTCAAGCAGCGCACCGTGGATATCGGCGTGATGTCGGCCGAACAGGCGATGTCCTGGGGCTTCAGTGGTCCGTGCCTGCGCGCCTCCGGCTGCGCCTGGGACCTGCGCAAGTCACAGCCCTACGAGATGTACGAGCAACTGGATTTTGAGATTCCCGTTGGCGTGCAAGGCGATTGCTACGACCGCTATCTGGTGCGGATGCAGGAGATGCGGCAGAGCCTGCGGATGATCGAGCAGTGCCTGAACCACATCCGTCCGGGTCCGGTGAAGATCGCCGACAACAAGATCTCGCCCCCTTCGCGTGGCGAGATGAAGCGGTCGATGGAAAGCCTGATCCACCACTTCAAGCTCTACACCGAGGGCTACCACGTGCCCGAAGGTGCGACCTACACCGTGACCGAGGCGCCGAAGGGCGAGTTCGGCGTCTACATGGTGGCGGACGGCACCAACAAGCCGTACCGCTGCAAGATCCGCGCACCGGGCTTCGCGCACCTCCAGGCGATGGAGGCGCTTTCCAAGGGGCACATGCTGGCCGATGCGGTGGCCATCATCGGCAGCCTCGACATCGTGTTCGGGGAGATCGACCGGTGAGCGTCGATGAGGGAGTGCAGTCGCCGGGCGGCGGCTGGTCCGCGACCCATGCGGGCGACCAGATGCCGAAGGTGCAGCCGAGCCACTTCGCCTTCGACGAGGCGAGCGAGGCGCAGATCACCAAGATCCTGGCGCGCTATCCGGTAGAGAAGCGGGCGTCCGGCGTGATCCCGTTGCTGTACGTGGCGCAGCGCCAGATGGGCCGCGACACCGGCAGCGCCTGGGTGCCGAAGGTGGCGATGGACCTGATCGCGGAGCGGCTCGGCATGGCGCCGATCCGTGTCTACGAAGTCGCGACCTTCTACTTCATGTTCAACATGAAGCCGATTGGCCGGCACCACCTGCAGCTTTGCGGCACGACGCCGTGCATGCTGCGTGGCTCGGACGACGTGATGCGCGCCTGCCACGATGCGGGACACGTGAAGGTCGGCGAGACGTCGGCCGACGGATTGTTCACGCTGACGGAGGTCGAATGCCTCGGCGCATGCGTCAACGCGCCGGTTCTGCAGGTGGATGACGACTACTTCGAGGACCTCGACTACGACCGCACCGTGGCGTTGCTCGAGGCGCTGAAGCGTGGCGAGACGCCGACGCCAGGCAGCACGATCGGGCGGCAGACCAGCGCGCCCGAGGGCGGCCCGCTGACGCTTGTCGACATGGATGGGACGGGGAGGGAATAGGCGATGGCACTCTCCGACAAGGACCGCATTTTCACCAACCTTTACGGCATGCAGGATTGGCGGCTGCCGGCGGCACAGATGCGCGGCAACTGGGACGGCACGGGCGGGATCCTTGCCAAGGGCCGTGATTGGATCATCGAGGAAATGAAATCCTCTGGTCTGCGCGGGCGCGGCGGCGCGGGCTTCCCGACCGGCATGAAGTGGTCCTTCATGCCGAAGCAGGCGAGTGAGCGGCCGCACTACCTGGTGGTAAACGCCGACGAGTCCGAGCCTGGCACCTGCAAGGATCGCGACATCATCCGGCACGATCCGCACACGCTGATCGAGGGCTGTCTGATCGCCGGCTTCGCGATGGGCGCGCATGCCGGCTACATCTACATCCGCGGCGAGTACTACAACGAGAGCCTGGTGCTGGAGGCCGCCATCGAGGAGGCCTATGCGGCGGGGCTGCTCGGCGCCAATGCGGCGGGCTCGGGCTGGGACTTCGACCTGTATGTGCACCGTGGCGCGGGCGCCTACATCTGCGGCGAAGAGACGGCGCTGATCGAATCGCTTGAGGGCAAGAAGGGCATGCCGCGGCTGAAGCCGCCATTCCCGGCGGCCGTCGGCCTTTACGGCTGCCCGACCACGGTGAACAACGTCGAGACCATCGCGGTGGTGCCGACCATCCTGCGGCGAGGTGCCGCGTGGTTCGCGGGCTTCGGCCGCCCGAAGAACTCCGGCACGAAGATCTTCTGCATCCAGGGCCATGTGAACAAGCCCTGCAACGTGGAGGAGGAGATGAGCATCCCGATGCGGGAGCTCATCGAACGCCACGCCGGCGGCGTGCGCGGCGGCTGGGACAACCTACTCTGCGTTATCCCCGGCGGCAGTTCCACGCCGCTGCTGCCGAAGCACATCTGCGACGACGTGCTGATGGATTTCGACGCGCTGCGCGAGCACAAGTCGGGACTCGGCACGGCGGGCGTCATCGTCATGGACAAGTCGACCGACATCGTCCGCGCCATTGCCCGCCTGTCGCGCTTCTACAAGCATGAGAGCTGCGGCCAGTGCACGCCGTGCCGCGAGGGCATGGGCTGGGTCAGCCGCATGATGGACCGGATGGTGCAGGGCCGCGCGGAGGTCGAGGAGATCGACGTGCTGGAGGAAGTGACGCGGCGCATCGAGGGGCACACGATCTGTGCGTTGGCAGATGGTGGCGTATGGCCGGTGCAGGGCCTGATCCGGCACTACCGACCGGTGATGGAAGCGCGCATCGCCGAGTACAAGGCGCGTCATGCGAAGCCGGCGGCGCTGCCGCTGGCGGCGGAGTAAGGTCATGGCGAAGGTCACGGTCGACGGGATCGAGGTCGAGGTCCCGAACGGGGCCACGGTGCTGCAGGCCTGCGAGGCGGCCGGCAAGGAAATCCCGCGCTTCTGCTACCACGAGCGCCTGAGCGTCGCCGGCAATTGCCGGATGTGCCTGGTGGAAGTGGAGAAGGCGCCGAAGCCCGTCGCCTCCTGCGCCTATCCGGTCGCGGATGGCATGGTGGTGAAGACGGACAGCCCCGTCGTGCGAAACGCGCGGCGTGGCGTCATGGAATTTCTGCTGATCAACCACCCGCTCGATTGCCCGATCTGCGACCAAGGCGGCGAGTGCGACCTGCAGGACCAGGCTGTCGCCTACGGCATGGACCACAGCCGCTATCGCGAAGCCAAGCGGTCCGTGAAGGACAAGTATGTCGGGCCGCTGATCAAGACGATCATGACCCGCTGCATCCACTGCACGCGCTGCGTCCGCTTCGCCGCGGAAGTGGCCGGCGTGCCGGAGATGGGTGCGACGGGTCGTGGCGAATCGATGGAAGTCGGGACCTATGTCGAGAAGGCGCTGACCAGCGAGCTGTCCGGCAACCTGATCGACATCTGCCCGGTCGGCGCACTGACCTCGCGCCCCTACGCCTTCGTCTCGCGGCCCTGGGAGTTGCGGAAGACGGAGGGGATCGACGTGTTGGACGCGACCGGCACCAACATCCGCATCGATACGCGCGGGCCGGAAGTGCTGCGCATCATCCCGCGCATCAATGACGAGGTGAACGAGGAGTGGATGGCCGACCGCGGCCGCTTCTCCTTCGACGGGCTTAAGCGCAAGCGGCTTGATCGGCCATGGCTTCGCGTCGAGGGGCGTCTGAAGGCGGCAAGCTGGGAGGAGGCCTTCGCGGCGATCGCAGGGAAGCTGCGTGACATGTCGGGAGACCGGATCGGCGCCATCGCTGGCGACCTGGTCGATGGCGAGAGCCTGTTCGCGCTGAAAGCGCTGATGGCGAAGCTGGGTTCGACAAACCTGGACTGCCGCCAGGATGGTGCGGCGCTCGATACGACGCGGCCGGATTTCTACCGCTTCAACACGACGATCGCGGGCATTGAGGAAGCGGATGCGCTGCTGATCATCGGCAGCAATCCGCGGACCGAAGCCCCCGTCATCAACGCGCGCATCCGCAAGCGCTGGGCCGCGGGGCGCTTCCCGGTCGGGCGCATTGGGCCGGCGGGGCTGGACCTGACCTATGGTCATGAGCATCTGGGTGAGGGGCCGGAGGCGATCCGCGCACTGCTGGATGGCTCCCACCCGTTCATGGACACGCTGCGCGGCGCGAAGAAGCCGATGGTGCTGCTCGGGCGTGGCGCGCTCGCGCGGGCTGATGGCCTGGCGGTGCTGGCCGCGGCCTGGGCTGTGGCGAAGGCGGCAGATGCGCTGCGATCCGATTGGCACGGCTTCAACCTGCTGCACCTGTTCGGCGGGCAGGTGGGCGCGCTGGACCTCGGCTTCCTGCCGGGCGCCGGTGGCAGGGATCTCGGCCAGATGCTGGGCGGTGGCGTCGACGCGCTCTGGCTGCTCGGCGCGGATGGGCTGGACCCGGGGGCGATCCCGCCGGCTACCTTCGTCATCTACCAGGGCCATCATGGTGACCGTATCGCGGGCCGTGCCGATGTGATCCTGCCGGGCGCCGCCTATACCGAGAAGGACGGCACCTGGCTGAATACCGAGGGTCGCGTTCAGCGCGGCCACCTGGCGGTGTATCCGCCGGGTGAGGCTCGCGAGGATTGGCGCATCATCCGAGCCGCAAGCGCTGCATTGGGCGTGACCCTGCCCTTCGACACCTTGCCGCAGCTGCGGGATGCGATGCCGCTGCGAGAGGCCTTCGAACGGCCGTTCTGCGCAGACGCTGCCGGTCCGGCGGGTGATGCCGGCGCGATGGATGACACGCCGTTCGTCCTCCCGCTGGTGAACTACCACCAGGCGGACGTGATCTCGCGCGCCTCGGACGTGATGGCGGAATGTGCGGCGACCTACGGCGCGTCTGTGCCGGTCGCGGCGGAGTAGCAGGAATGGATGCTTTCCTCGCCACGCCGGTCGGCGTGCTGGCGCTGACGGTCGCGCAGGCGATGGCGCTGCTGGTGCCGTTGCTGCTGGGCGTCGCCTACCTCACCTGGGCGGAACGCAAGGTGCTGGCCGCGATGCAGATGCGGAAGGGGCCGAATGTCGTCGGCCCGTTCGGCATGCTCCAGCCCTTCGCCGATGCCATCAAGATGCTGATGAAGGAGACCATCATACCTTCCGGCGCATCGCGCGCGTTGTTCATCATGGCACCGATGATCACCTTCATGCTGGCGATGCTGGCCTGGGCGGTGATTCCGGTAAACGATGGCTGGGCGATTGCCGATATCAATGTGGGCATCCTGTACCTGTTTGCGATCTCGTCTCTCGGCGTCTACGGAATCATCATCGCGGGCTGGGCGTCGAACTCGAAATACGCCTTCCTCGGCGCGCTGCGCAGCGCGGCGCAGATGGTCAGCTACGAAGTCTCGATGGGCTTCGTCATCGTCACGGTGCTGCTGTGCGTGGGGTCGCTGAACCTGTCGGCCATCGTGCGGGCGCAGGAGGGAATGTGGTTCATCTTCCCGCTGTTCCCGATGTTCGTCATCATGTTCATCAGTGCGCTCGCCGAGACCAACCGTGCGCCATTCGACCTTCCGGAAGGCGAAAGCGAGCTGGTGGCGGGGTTCTTCGTCGAATACTCCTCGATGTCCTTCGCGTTGTTCTTCCTCGGCGAATACGCGAACATGATCCTGATGAGCGCGCTCATCACCATTCTGTTCCTCGGTGGCTGGTACGGGCCGTTCGGGCTGCTGCCGGCGCTCGGGCCGCTGTGGTTCGTGCTGAAGATCTGCTTCTGCCTGTTCGTCTTCGTCTGGGTCCGCGCGACCTTTCCCCGCTATCGCTACGACCAGTTGATGCGGCTGGGCTGGAAGGTGTTCCTGCCGTTCAGCCTGGTGTGGCTGGTGCTGACCGCCGCGGTGCTGAAGATCTTCGGCCTGCTGCCGGTAGGAGTCTGACCCATGGCAACCCTGGACCGCGTCGCACGCAGCCTGCTGCTGACTGAGCTGGTCGGCGGCATGGCGCTGACGCTAAAGCAGTTCTTCAGCCGCAAGGCGACGATCAACTACCCGTATGAGAAGACGCCGCTGTCGCCGCGCTTCAAGGGCGAGCACGGGCTGCGTCGCTACCCGAACGGGGAGGAGCGCTGCATCGCCTGCAAGCTGTGCGAGGCCGTGTGCCCGGCGCTGGCCATCACCATCGAGGCCGAGCCGCGCGAGGACGGGTCCCGTCGCACTACGCGGTACGATATCGACATGACGAAGTGCATCTACTGCGGCATGTGCGAGGAAGCCTGCCCGGTGGATGCGATCGTCGAGGGGCCGAACCTGGAATTTGCCACCGAGACGCGGTCTGAGCTGCTGTATGACAAGGCGCGGCTGCTGGACAACGGCGATCGGTGGGAAGCCGTCCTGGCCAAGCGCCTCGAACTCGACGCGCCGTATCGCTGAAAGACGGGACGATGATCGCCGCCCTAGCCTTCTATGTCTTCGCCGCCGTGCTGATCGCCAGCGCGGTCATGGTGGTGACCAGCCGCAACCCTGTTCATTCCGTGCTGTTCCTGATCCTGGCCTTCTTCAACGCGGCCGCCCTGTTCCTGATCGCGGGGGCTGAGTTCCTGGCGATGATCCTGGTCATTGTCTATGTCGGCGCGGTGGCGGTGCTGTTCCTGTTCGTCGTGATGATGCTGGACGTGGACTTTTCCGCGATCCGGGAAGGATTCCAGCGCTACGCGCCGATCGGCGCCGTGGTCGGCGCGATCTTGTTCCTGGAGCTGATCTTCGTCTTCGGGTCCTGGACTTTCGCAAGCGACGCGACGGCGTTGCGACTCAATCCGACGCCGGTCGGCGTGGACAACACGCGGGCGATCGGGCGCATCCTCTATACGGACTTCGTCTGGCTGTTCCAGCTTTCCGGGCTGATCCTGTTGGTGGCGATGATCGGCGCTATCGTGCTGACACTGCGTGGCAAGCCGGTTTCCAAGCGGCAGGACATCTCGAAGCAGGTTTCGCGCGCAGGCAGCGTGCAATTGCGACAGGTGCGAAGCGGAGCGGGTCTCGGCGAGATTGGTATCGAGCGACCGCCGGTTGATGCGCCCAAGCCTGCCAAGCAAGTCGAACATCACGGCGGGGGGCACCACTGATGCTGGCCATCGGCCTCGCGCACTACCTCACGGTCGGTGCCATCCTGTTCGTGCTGGGCATCCTCGGCATCTTCCTGAACCGCAAGAACATCATCGTCATCCTGATGTCGGTCGAACTCATCCTGCTGTCGGTGAACCTGAACCTGGTCGCCTTCTCGGCGCAGCTGGGCGACCTGACCGGCCAGATCTTCGCGATGTTCATCCTGACGGTCGCGGCGGCGGAGGCGGCTATCGGGCTCGCCATCGTCGTCATTCACTTCCGCAACCGCGGCACGATCGAGGTGGACGACGTGTCCACGCTGAGGGGCTGAACCGATGTTTGTGGGCGCGATTTTCTTCCCACTGCTCGGGGCCTGCATCGCCGGGTTCCTCGGGCGCTGGATCGGCGACCGGGCGGCGCAGTGGGCCACCGTGTTCTGCATGGCGCTGGCGGCGGGCTGCGGCATCGCCGCCTTCATCCAGGTGGCGCTGGCCAGCAACCCCGGCGTGGCGCCGCTGTTCACCTTCATCGATGTCGGCGGCTTCGAGGTTTCCTGGGCGCTGCGCTACGACACGCTGAGCGTGGTGATGGTGGCGATGGTCACCTTCATCTCGACGCTGATCCACCTGTATTCCGTGGGCTACATGTCGCATGACGCGACAATCCCGCGCTTCTTCGCCTACCTCAGCCTGTTCACCTTCATGATGCTGATGCTGGTGACGGCGGACAACCTGGTGCAGCTGTTCTTCGGCTGGGAAGGCGTCGGTCTCGCGAGCTATCTGCTGATCGGCTACTGGTACGAGAAGGACAGCGCAAACAAAGCGGCGATGAAGGCCTTCATCGTCAACCGCGTCGGCGACCTGTTCTTCATGCTCGGCCTGGCGCTGACCTTCTGGACCTTCCAGTCCGTCGAGTTCGATACGATCTTCGCCGCCAGCGAGCGGGTGCGGGACGCGACCTTCCTTGGCCTGCCGTCGCTGGAGGTGATCGCGCTGCTGCTGTTCCTCGGCGCCTGCGGCAAGTCGGCGCAGATCGGGCTGCACACCTGGCTGCCGGATGCGATGGAGGGGCCGACGCCGGTCTCGGCGCTGATCCATGCGGCGACGATGGTGACGGCGGGCGTGTTCCTGATGGTGCGCATGTCGCCGGTGCTGGAATACGCGCCGGTAACGCTGACCATCATCACCATCGTCGGCGCCACCACGGCGATCTTCGCAGCGACGATCGGCTGCGTGCAGAACGACATCAAGCGCATCATCGCCTATTCGACCTGCTCGCAGCTTGGCTACATGTTCTTCGCGGTGGGTGTCGGCGCGTACCAGGCTGCGATGTTCCATCTGTTCACGCACGCCTTCTTCAAGGCGCTGCTGTTCCTCGGCGCCGGCAGCGTGATCCATGCGATGTCGGACGAACAGGATATCCGGCGCATGGGCGGCATCTGGCGCAAGATCCCGATGACCTATGGCCTGATGTGGATCGGCTCGCTGGCGCTGGCCGGCGTGCCGTATTTCGCCGGCTACTACTCGAAGGACATGGTGCTGGAGGTGGCCTACGCCGCGCATAGCAACGCCGGCATGTACGCCTTCGCGATGGGCCTGCTCGCCGCCTTCCTGACGGCCTTCTATTCCTGGCGCCTGATCATCCTAACCTTCCACGGCAAGCCGCGTGCTGACCACCACACCATGGAGCACGTGCATGAAAGCCCGTGGACCATGATGGTGCCGCTCCTGCTGCTCGGCGTCGGGGCGGTGATGGCAGGCTACGAGTTCTACGGGTTGTTCGTAGGCGAGCATCAGGCGCATTTCTGGAACGGCTCGATCTTTACCGCCGCCACCAACCATGTGCTGGAACACGCGCACCACGTGCCGGAATGGGTGCCGCTGGCACCGACCGTAGTGGGCGTGGCGGGCATCGCGCTGGCCTATGTGATGTACATGTTCGTGCCCAGCCTGCCGGGTAAGCTGGCCGCCAGCTTCGCCGGCGTGCACCGCTTCCTGCTGAACAAGTGGTACTTCGACGAGCTGTACGACGCGATCTTCGTCCGTCCGGCCCTGTATCTCGCGCGCGCATTGTGGAAGACCGGCGATGGCCGCCTGATCGACGGCATGCCGAACGGTGCGGCTGCCATGGCGGTCGGTGTCGCTGGCGGTGCGGTGCGGCTGCAGTCAGGGCGTGTCGCCAGCTATGCCTTCACCATGATCATCGGGTTGGTGCTGTTCGTGAGCCTTCTTCTGGTTGGAATGCCCTCCCGATGAATGCCGCCGGGTTTCCCCTGCTGAGCCTCGTCACCTTCCTGCCGCTGGTCGGCGCGCTGATCATCATGACGGTGCGGGGTGAGGAGGCGGTGGTCGCCCGCAACGCGCGTTGGACAGCGCTTTGGGCCAGCCTGATCACGCTGGCGCTGTCGCTGCTGCTGTGGGGCGGCTTCGACCAGACCACGGCCGAGTTCCAATTCGTCGAGCGCGCGCAGTGGCTGCCGGAATTCGGCGTCGGCTACCACATGGGCGTCGATGGCATCTCGGTGCTGTTCATCCTGCTGTCGACCATCCTGACGCCGCTCTGCATCCTCGCGTCGTGGGAGAGCGTGCAGACCCGGGTGCGCGAGTACATGGTCGCGTTCCTGGTGCTCGAGTCCATGATGATCGGCATGTTCGCCGCTCTGGACTTCGTGCTGTTCTACATCTTCTTCGAGGCCGTGCTGATCCCGATGTTCCTCATCATCGGCATCTGGGGCGGCCAGCGCCGGGTGTATGCCGCGCTGAAGTTCTTCCTCTATACGCTGGCGGGCAGCCTGCTGATGCTGCTGGCGATCCTGGCGATCTGGTACCAGGCCGGCACCACCGACATCCCGGCGCTGATGCAGCAGACCTTCTCGCCGCAGATGCAGTTCTGGCTGTTCCTGGCCTTCTTCGCGTCCTTCGCCGTGAAGGTGCCGATGTGGCCGGTGCACACTTGGCTGCCGGATGCGCATGTGGAGGCGCCGACCGCCGGGTCCGTCATCCTGGCGGGCGTGCTGCTGAAGATGGGCGCCTATGGCTTCCTGCGCTTCTCGCTGCCGCTGCTGCCGCAGGCCTCCGCCGACTTCGCGCCGCTGATCTTCGCGCTGTCGGTCATCGCGGTGATCTACACCAGCCTGGTGGCGCTGGCGCAGGAGGACATGAAGAAGCTGATTGCCTATTCGTCCATCGCGCATATGGGCATCGTGACGCTCGGCATCTTCACCTTCACGGCGCAGGGGCTGTCCGGCGCCCTGTTCACCATGCTGAGCCATGGCGTCGTCTCCGGCGCCTTGTTCCTCTGCGTCGGGGTGCTGTACGACCGGGTGCATTCGCGCGAGATCGCGCGGTATGGCGGCGTCGCGAAGGTGATGCCGGCCTATGCGCTGGTCTTCATGGTGTTCACCATGGCGAGCGTCGCGCTGCCGGGGCTCGCCGGCTTCCCGGGCGAACTGCTGGTGATCGTCGGAGCCTTCCGGGTGAACCCGTGGGTCGCACTCGGCGCCGCGATGGGCATGATCCTGGGCGCGGCCTATGCGCTGTACCTGTATCGCCGCGTAATCTTCGGGAAGATCGTGCGGGATGACCTGAAGGCGCTGCTCGACCTCAGCCCGAGGGAGTACGCGACCTTCGCGCCGCTGATCCTGCTGACGATCTGGATGGGGGTCTACCCCTCCTCCTTCCTGAACTTCTTCGAAGCGACCGTGGCCGCGCTGTTGGCGCGCCATGAAGCGGCACTGGGCGCCGCACGACTGGCCGGGATGTGAGCGCGATGAACTGGGAACTGGCCACGCCGGAAATAGTCCTCGGCGTCCTCGGGCTGCTGGTGCTGGTGGGGGGCGTGATCCCGAAGCGGGAGACGTTCTTCCCTGTCTCCATGGCAGTGATTGGCGGCCTCGTGCTGACGGCGGTTCTGGTGATGGGGCAGGGGGATGGCACCGCCTTCCTCGGGCAATACGTCTCCGATGCCTTCAGCCGCTTCGCCAAGGTACTGATCCTGCTCGGTGCCGCGGGTGGCCTGGTGCTGGCGCTCGATTTCAACATGAAGGCCGGCATCGGGCGCTTTGAGTACGCCGTGCTCATGCTGTTCGCGACCGTCGGCATGATGGTGATGGTGTCCGCCAACGACCTGATGTCGCTGTATATCGGGCTCGAGCTGCTGTCCCTGTCGCTCTATGTCATCGCGGCCTTCGACCGTGACAATCCGCGCAGTGCGGAAGCGGGCCTCAAGTACTTCGTGCTTGGCGCGCTGGCTTCCGGCCTGCTGCTGTACGGCTCCTCGCTGATCTATGGCTTCTCGGGCAGCACCAATTTTGACCAGGTCGCGGATGCCTTGGTGGGCGGGCAGGCCGGGATGGGCCTGGTCGTCGGACTGGTCTTCGTGCTGGCCGGGCTGTGCTTCAAGATCTCGGCCGTGCCGTTCCACATGTGGACGCCCGACGTGTATGAAGGCGCGCCGACGCCAGTGACCGCCTTCTTCGCCACGGCGCCGAAGGTGGCCGCCATCGCCCTGCTGATGCGCGTGCTCGCCGGACCGTTCCAGGACCTGGCGGGGCAGTGGCAGCAGGTGATCTGGGTGGCCTCGGTGGGCTCCATGCTGCTGGGTGCCTTCGCCGCAATCGGGCAGCGCAACATCAAGCGGCTGATGGCCTACTCATCCATCGGCCATGTCGGCTACGCGCTGATGGGCCTCGCGGTCGCCAGCGATGTCGGGCTGCGCGGCGTGCTGGTGTACATGGCGATCTACATGGTGACCTCCATCGGCACCTTCGCCGTGCTGGTGGCGATGCGCCGCCGCGGCCGGGCGCTGGAGCAGGTGGACGACCTGGCGGGCCTCGGCCGCACGGATCCGGCGATGGCCATGTGGATGGCGGTGTTCATGTTCTCCATGGCCGGAATCCCGCCGCTCGCCGGCTTCTTCGGCAAGCTCTACGTGTTCCTGGCGGCGGTGCAGGGCGGCTACTGGGTGCTGGCCGCGGTCGGCATCGGTACCAGCGTCGTCGCCACCTACTACTACCTGCGCATCGTCAAGGTGATGTACTTCGACGCGGGTGAGGAGGCGCTGGACGCGCGCCCGGCTGGCCTCACGGTGGTGATGGCCGGCACGGGCATCCTGACGGTGCTGTTCTTCCTGTTCCCGGCACCGATCATCGCGCTCGCGCAGGCGGCGGTGGCTTCGTTGCTGTGACCGCCATTCCGCCTGGTTGGCGGCTGCGGGTGCATGAAAGCCTGATCTCGACCAGTGACCTTTTGCTGCGCCTCGCCGCGGCCGGGGAGCCGGAGGGGCTGGCGGTGCTGGCGCGGCGGCAGACCGGCGGGCGTGGGCGGGACGGAAGGCGCTGGGAAAGCCCGGCGGGAAACATGTACCTCTCGGTCCTGCTGCGCCCGGCTGGGCCGGCGCGAGAGGCGGGGCGGTGGTCCCTGCTGGGCGCGGTGGCGCTGGCGGATGCGCTGGCGGGCTTCGCCCCGGATCCTGGCGCCATCACGCTGAAGTGGCCGAATGACGTGCTTCTGGGCGAGGCCAAGCTCGCCGGGCTGATCTGCGAAAGCGCCTCGGATGCCGAGGGGCGGATGGACTGGCTGGTGATCGGCCTCGGCGCCAACCTCGCCGTGGCGCCGGCGCTGGAGGATCGGGCGACCACCTGCCTCGGCGCCGTGCCGCCGGAGGATGTGGCGGTGGCCCTGCTGGCGGCGCTGGATCGCTGGCGGCGCGCCTGGCTGGTCGAGGGGTTCGGTGCGATCCGCGCGGCCTGGATGGCGCGTGGGCCGAAGCTGGACCAGCATCTGGCGATTCGCGGCGGCATCGCCGGACGCTACGCCGGCCTGGCCGAGGATGGCAGCCTGCTGCTCGCAACGGGCGGCCGGGTGCACGCCATTGCCAGCGGCGAGATCGCAGGGACGGGTTGAGACAATGCTGCTGGCGGTGGATGCGGGCAATACCAACGTCGTCTTCGCCGTGCATGACGGTCGCGAGTGGCGCGGGCGCTGGCGCATCCGCACCGATGCGGAGCGGACCTCCGACGAATACGCGGTGTGGCTGCTGGCGCTGTTGCAGCACTGCGGGTTGAGGGCCACGGACATCAAGCGCTGCGTCATCGGCACGGTGGTACCTGCCGCGCTGTACAACCTGCGTCGACTGTCCCGCGAATGGTTCGACTGCGAGCCACTGATCGCGCGCGCCAACCTCGACTGGGGCTTCGACATCCGCGTCGACGCACCGCACGAGGTGGGCGCGGACCGCCTGCTGAACGCACTGGCGGCGCATCAACGCTACGGCGGGCCGCTGATCGTCATTGATTTCGGCACCGCGACCACCTTTGACGTGGTCGGCCTCGATGGCGCCTATCTCGGCGGCGTCATCGCGCCAGGCATCAACCTGTCGATCGAGGCGCTGCACCGGGCCGCGGCGCGGCTGCCGCGCATCGGCATCGGCCGGCCGCAGGCCGTGGTGGGACGGAATACGGTGGCGGCGATGCAGTCCGGCATCTATTGGGGCTATGTCGGGTTGATCGAAGGTATCGTCGCCCGGATCCGGGCGGAGCAGGAGGAACATCCGGTCGGCAATCTGAAGGTGATCGCGACCGGCGGGCTGGCGCCTCTGTTCGCCGAAGGCACCACCGTGATCGAAACGACCGACCAGGATACGACTTTGGACGGGTTGCGCCTGTTGGCGAGCCGCAACCCCGCCCCCATCTTTACTCGTACCGCGCGACGCGACGACCCCTGACGCGACCCCTGGCGCCCATGATGGCGACGGGGCGGCGCAGCAGGCGAGACGACGCGAAGCGCCACGAGATCGAACACGCTACACAAGACTGGAACAAAAAGAATGACTGGTGACCTCGCCTTCATCCCGCTCGGCGGGACGGGGGAAATTGGACTCAACTTCAACGTCTACCGCTGCGATGGCGCACTGCTGGCGGTGGATTGCGGCCTCGGTTTCGGGGGATCGGAGCACCCGGAAGTCGACGTCATGGTGCCGGACCCGGCTTGGCTGGCGGAGCGGCGCGACAAGCTGGTGGGGCTGGTGATCACCCACGCGCATGAGGACCATGTCGGCGCGGTGGCGCACCTTTGGCCGAAGCTGCGCTGCCCGATCTATGCCGGACCGTTCACGGCCAGCGTGCTGCGCCGGAAACTCGGCGAGGCGGGGCTGCTGCAGCAGGCGGAGATCATCACCATCCCGCTCGGCGGCCGCTGGAACCTTGCGCCGTTCGACCTCGAATTCCTGCGCGTCGCGCACTCCATCGTGGAGCCGCAGGCACTGGCGATCCGCACGAAGCACGGCACCATCCTGCACACCGGCGACTGGAAGCTGGACCCCAACCCGCTGATCGGCCCGCCGACGGACGAGGCCGCCTTCGGGCGCCTGGGCGACGAGGGCGTGCTGGCCATGGTCTGCGACAGCACCAACGCCATGGTCGAGGGCCATTCCGGCAGCGAGGCCGAGGTTCGGCGCAACCTGGCGGCGTTGATCAAGGGCCTGAAGGGCCGCATCGCCGTTTCCTGCTTCTCCACCAATCTGGCGCGCATCGAATCCATCACCCTGGCGGCACGCGCCGCGGGGCGGGAGGTGGCGCTCTTCGGCCGGTCGCTCCGCAATGCCGACGCCTCGGCGCGGGAATGCGGCTACCTCCGCAGCCTGCCGCCCTTCCTGACCGAGGACGAGGCAAACGACGTCTCCGACGACCGGCTGCTGGTCATCTGCACCGGCAGCCAGGGTGAGCCGCGCAGCGCGCTCACCAAGATCGCGGCCGACACCCACCCGCACATCTCGATGGGGGAGGGCGACACCGTGATCTATTCCTCCCGCATGATCCCGGGCAACGAGCGCGCCATCCTGCGGGTGCAGGACGAGCTTTCGCGCGCCGGCGTGCGGGTGATGACGGCGGAGGACCACATGGTCCATGTCTCCGGCCATCCGGCGCGGGACGAGCTGAAGCGGCTGTACCAGCTGGTGCGGCCGAAATACGCGGTGCCGGTGCACGGCGAATGGCGCCACATGAACGAGCACGCAAACCTCGCCGAGAGCCTGGGCGCCATCGCCCATGTCATCGAGGATGGCGACGTGCTGCGCCTCGCTCCCGGCAAGGTCGATGTGGTGGAGAGCGTGCCCGTCGGGCGCCTTGCCATCGATGGCGACCGCCTGCTGCGGCTGGACGGCGACGTGCTGGCGGCACGCAAGAAGATGCTGCTGAACGGCGTCATCGTGGCGTCGTTCGTGGTGGACGGGTCCGGCAAGGTCCTGGGCCGGCCGCAGATCTCGGCACCTGGTCTGTTCGAGGAAACCGGCGAGGAATCCGGCCAGATCGCCGCCGACCTGGCACGTGCGGTCACGGAGATGCCGGGCAACTTGAAGCGCGAGGACGGACTGCTGCGCGAAGCCGCGCGGACCGCGGTGCGCAAGGCTGTGGGGCGGCGCATGCGCAAGCGGCCCTCCATCGAGGTGCATTTGATGCGGGTTTGAGGCGATGAGCCTGCTCGCTGGGATCTTCGTCTACCTGCTGATCTGGTGGACGGCGCTGTTCATCGTGCTGCCCATCGGCACGCGACCGGTGGATGCGGCGGCGGAGGATGGCGGCTGGCGCGGTGCGCCGGAGCGCCCGCTGATCCTGCGCAAGGTGGTGGGGACGACGGTGCTGGCCGCGATTCTCTGGCTCGGGGTCTTCGCCGTGGTCGAAAGCGGCTGGGTCAGCTTCCGGGAAGGCTGGTGGGCCTATACCGGCCCGGGCAGTTCCGCGGTGCTGCCGGGACGTCCTGCACAAAATTAAGGCGGCAAACCCGCCTCCCCGCGGGTGCCGCCTCTTTAACTGGCAACTCAGTTTTGGAAGCCTGTTTTTTGGCTTCCGGTGGCGGCGTTTATTGTTGTGCCGCCTTGGTGCTGGGGCCAATCTTGGTTCCAGAGGGAGGTTGATCCTCCTTCTGCCGTGTGACTGGCGTTTCCTCCCTAAACTCGGGCTGCACCCTAGCGGGTGCGGCCCGTCTTTTTTGGACCCAGTCCGAACCTGTTGCAAGTCATTTCTTAAGGTCCGAAGCGCTTTTCCGCTCTTTCCTTACCTGAATGACAGGGACGGCGTATTTTTGTTGCTGCGGTGCAGCACCCGCTTCCGAGGCCGACATCCAGGGCGGGCAGCATGACTGGCGCCGCGCCATGGCGGGCACTAGGTTGCGCTGCCCCACCGTCCTTTTAGGAGCCGCGTCTTGCGCCTCTCCCGTGCGTTCCTGCCCACCCTGAAGGAAACCCCGGCCGAGGCGACCATTGCCTCGCACCGGCTCATGCTACGCGCCGGCCTGGTGCGGCAGACCTCGGCGGGCATCTATGCCTGGCTGCCGCTCGGCTGGCGGGTGCTGCAGAAGATCGAGCAGGTGGTGCGGGAGGAGCAGGACCGCGCCGGTGCGCAGGAAATCCTGATGCCGACGATCCAGTCGGCCGACCTCTGGCGCCAGTCCGGTCGCTACGACGCTTATGGGCCGGAAATGCTGCGCCTGAAGGATCGGCATGAACGGGACATGCTGTTCGGCCCGACCAACGAGGAAATGGTCACCGACATCTTCCGCGGCTACGCGAAGAGCTACCGGGACCTTCCCCGGAATCTCTATCATATCCAGTGGAAGTTCCGGGACGAAGTCAGGCCGCGCTTCGGTGTGATGCGGGGGCGCGAATTCCTGATGAAGGATGCCTATTCCTTCGACCTGACGAAGGAAGGCGCGCAGCACAGCTACCGCCAGATGTTCCTGGCCTATCTCCGCACCTTCGCCCGCATGGGCCTGAAGGCGGTGCCGATGCGCGCCGATACCGGGCCGATCGGCGGCGACCTGTCACACGAGTTCATCATCCTGGCCGACACCGGCGAATCGCAGGTCTTCGTCAGCCAGGACCTGCTCGACATGGATGCCCTGGCCGGCGCGCCGGACTTTGCCGGCGACCTTGAACCGGCCGTGAAGGCCTGGACCAGCCACTACGCCGCCACCGAGGAAATGCACGACCCGGTTGCCTGGGAGCAGGTGCCGGAAGCCAAGCGCGTCTCGGCGCGGGGCATCGAGGTGGGGCACATCTTCTACTTCGGCACCAAGTATTCGGCGACGATGGGGCTCTCGGTGCAGGGCGCCGATGGCAAGCCGGTGGTGCCGGAGATGGGCAGCTATGGCATCGGCGTCTCCCGCCTGGTCGGCGCCACCATCGAGGCGAATCACGACGAGGCCGGCATCAAGTGGCCGGATGCGGTGGCGCCGTTCAAGGCGGTGGTGATCAACCTGAAGCAGGGCGACGCGGCCTGCGACGCGCTGTCCGAGCGCATGTACGCCGCGATTCCGGAGGCGCTATACGACGACCGCACCGAACGCGCCGGCCCGAAATTCGCCGATGCCGACCTGATGGGGCATCCCTGGCAGATCGTCATCGGCCCGCGTGGCGTGGCGGCCGGCGTGGTGGAGTTGAAGCGGCGCGCGACGGGGGAGAAGCAGGAAGTCTCGCCCGAGGATGCGCTCGCGAAGATTCTCGGCTGAACGCATGTTCAACGCCTTCGAACGCGCCATCGCCTTCCGCTATCTGCGCGCCCGCAAGGGGGAGCGCTTCGTCTCGGTCATCGCGATCTTCTCCCTGGTCGGCATAGCGCTCGGTGTCGCCACGCTGATCATCGTGATGTCGGTGATGAACGGCTTCCGGATCGAGTTGCTGGGCCGCATCCTCGGCCTGAACGGGCACCTTGGCGTGCACGGGATCGAGCGGCCGCTGAGCGACTACGACGCGATCGCCGGGCGCATCCGGGCGCTGCCGGGCGTGGTGTCGGCTACGCCCATCGTCGAAGGGCAGGTCTTGCTGACCAGTGAGCAGGGCGGCGCCTCGGGCGGGCTTGCGCGGGGGGTCCGGCCGGAAGACCTGCGCGCGCGGGGGCTGGTAGCCCAGAACATCATGGCCGGGTCGCTGGAGCGGTTCGAGGGCGAGGACGCCATCATCATCGGCACGCGCCTGGCGCAGCGCCTGCGGATCACGGTGGGAGACAAGCTGACGCTGGTCTCGCCGCAGGGGCGCACCACGGTGTTCGGCACGGTGCCGCGGGTGCGCGCCTATTCCGTGGTGGCGTTGTTCGAAGTGGGCATGCAGGAATACGACAGCAGCTTCGTCTTCCTGCCGATGTCGGCGGCGCAGGTGTTCTTCCAGACCGGCGACGCGGCGAGCCAGATCGAGGTCTTCGTGCAGGACCCCACAGGCGTCCGCGCCGTGACCCGGGCGATCCGCGCGGAGCTCGGCGACAGGCCCGTGCGGATCGTCGATTGGCAGGACGCGAACTCCAGCTTCTTCGCGGCGGTGCAGGTGGAACGCAACGTGATGTTCCTGATCCTGACGCTGATCATCGTCGTGGCGGCGTTCAACATCGTCAGCTCCCTCATCATGCTGGTGAAGGACAAGGGGCGGGATATCGCGGTGCTACGGACTGTGGGCGCCACCAGCGGGTCCATCCTGCGCATCTTCCTGTTGTGCGGCGCCAGCGTCGGCGTGCTCGGCACGCTGATCGGCTTCACCGTAGGGCTGTTGTTCTGCCTGAATATCGAGTCCATCCGCCAGGCGATCCAGGCGCTGTCGGGCACCGAGTTGTTCAACGCCGAGGTCTATTTCCTGACGCGGCTGCCGGCCGTGGTCGACCCGAAGGAGGTCATGCAGGTGGTCGGCATGGGCCTCGGCCTGTCGCTGCTGGCCACGATCTATCCAAGCTGGCGCGCGGCCAAGACCGACCCGGTGGTGGCGCTGCGCAATGAGTAACGCCGCGCCGCTGGAACTGCGCGCCGTGGTGCGGAAGTTCCGCACCGAGGCGGGCGAGCTTGCCGTGCTGACCGGCGCGGACCTGACCCTGGTGGCCGGCGAGATCGTGGCGCTGGTGGCCCCCTCCGGCACCGGAAAATCCACACTGCTGCACTTGGCGGGGCTGCTGGAGCGCCCGGATGGTGGGGAGGTCTTCTTCGCCGGCAAACCGGTGGGTACGCTGGGCGACGATGCGCGCACCGCGATCCGCCGCGGCGGTATCGGCTTCGTCTACCAGTTCCACCATCTGCTGCCGGAATTCTCCGCCATCGAGAATATCGCGCTGCCGCAGATGGCCGCGGGCGTGGCGAAGACGGATGCCGAGGCGCGGGCGCGGTCGCTGCTGGCCGATTTCGGGCTCCAGGGGCGGGAGCAGCACCGGCCAGGCAAGCTCTCGGGCGGCGAGCAGCAGCGCGTTGCCATCGCCCGTGCCCTGGCCAACAAGCCGCGCGTGCTGCTGGCGGACGAGCCGACCGGCAACCTTGATGTCGCCACCGCCGATCGCGTCTTCGCGGAACTGCTGGAGGCGGTGCGCGGGCAGGGGATGGCGGCGCTGATCGCGACGCACAACCCGGACCTGGCGCGCCGCATGGACCGGGTGGTGACGCTGAGGGATGGCCGCGTGGTCGCGGACTGATGCGCGGCTACCAAAAGCCGCGATGCGGCGCCTCGGCCTCGTCCTCCAGCAGCGGGCCAACCACGTCAATGCGGCGCTGCCCGGCGGCGAAGACCTGGCGGCAGGGCAGGTCCAGCGTCAGGTTCTCGGGGTGTGGGCCGATCAGCGCCTTCAGGCGGTGCTCGGACAGGCCGTAGACGACGCGGCCGATGCCGGCCCAGTAGATCGCGCCGGCGCACATGGCGCAGGGCTCCGCGCTGCTGACGAGCGTCGCGGCGACACGAATTCCCGGCGAAAATTCGACGCAGGCGCGGGTGGCGATTAACCGCTCCGCATGGCCGGTTCCGTCGCCATGCGGGTGAAACCCGTTGCCCTGTTCCAGCAGCACCTTGCCGTCCTGGTCCACCAGCAGCGCGGCGAAGGGATGCTGCCCCGCGGCGCGGCTTCCGGCGGCAAGCGCGATGGCGCGGCGCAGCAGGCGGTCCGTTGTGTCGGGCGACATCAGGCCTTGCGCCGGAAGATCGCGCAGCGCTGGGCGAACAGCACGCTTTCCAGCAGATTGGGGGCATCCCGCAGGAACGGGTCGTCCGGCTCCGGTGGCGTCATCGCGTTGGAGGCGATCACGCGTTCGGCAACGCGCAGCGCAAAGGCCGCACCGGTCTCGCCACCCTCGCCGCGGTATTTCGGCGCCCAGCGGCCGTAGCTCGTGTGCAAATCCTCAAGGATGTAGCAGCCGCCGGGCCGCACCAGTGCCAGAAGGCTGCGCAGGCTTGCGATCTGATGCGCCCAGATGTGGGATCCATCGTCGATCACCACGTCGAAGGGCCCATGCGGCGCCACGACCTTCCGCAGCCCCTCCGGGTCGGACTGATCCGCCAGCAGGACCTGGGTCCGGTCGCCGGCATGGGCGAGGGCGGACGAATCCCGGTCCACGCCAAGGATTCGTCCCTGCGGGAAATACTCCTGCCACATCCGCAGGCTCGATCCGCCGAATACCCCGATCTCGAGCAGGGTCACGGGCTGGGCCCGGATGGCCGACAGTTCCCGGTCATAGATCGGCAGGTAGCCGTGGTTGCGGCTCGACTTGTCCGTCCCGTGCCGGATGCCGATCGCATCCAGGGTGTCCTGTCGCGCCATCTTCAGCGCCCATCCATGCGCTGGCGCTTCTCGACGATGATGAAGTGCAGGTCCTTCAGATGCGCGGCGGGGGTGAAAGGGAAGGTGCCGATTACTTCCCGCACCCCGAACTGCGCGCCGCCGATCCGGTTGAGCAGCGCCACCAGTTCGTCCCGCTCCGCGCCGAAGGGGTCGAGTTCCGTCACCGCCTTCGGGGCGTTCTGGTCGGTATGCTCAAGCAGCATCACACCGCCGACCCGCAGGCACGAAGCCCAGGCGGCGAAGCATTTCTCCGGGTCGTAGCTGTGATCGTAGGAATTACTATAAATGAAATCCACGGATTCCAGCCATTCCGGCTTTGTTTCGTGGAAGTCCCACTGGATGGTATGGGGGAAATCCTTGGCTGTCGGGCTGATCTCGGTGCCGATCACCTTGATGCCCAGCTGTTCGCGCATCCACACCTGTTCGTAGCCGCGACGGGTGCCGTGGCACAGGCCGAAGCGCAGCGGGTCGATGTGGTCACGCAGCCAGTTGGACAGGAAGCCGATGGTCTGCCGGTGCACCCAATGGGCATGCAGCTTGCGGCGGTTGCCGGCCTCCTGCACCGACCTGTACTTCTCGTAGTCGAATTTACCGTCCGGGGTGAGATAGGTATGCAGTTTCATCAGGCGGGCCTCGGCGGATGCAAGTTGATGATACGGACCTTCCCCGGGGCAGGCCAGGGGAAGCCTGCAGCGTGACACCCATCCTCAGCCAGCAACTGGCTGGCGGCCTCGGCAACTGCATGTTCGAGCATCTGCTGGCGCGCGCCATCCTGCGCCGCATCCCGGAGATGCAGCTGACGGGCAAGAGCCTGCTGCAATGGGGCATCCACCTTCCGAGCCTGCCGCTGCCCGCCCGCCATGTGAAGGTTGCCGGCAACCGGGTGGAGTTGGAGCGCCTGGCCTACCTGGTGCGCAGCGGCCTGGTGCAGGGGATCGAGACGACGGCGCTCGGGATGCGCATGGAATACCTGGGCGAGGTCGCGGCGGCACGCCAGGTGTTCCGTTCGCCGTCGACGCAGCCGCTGCGCTTTCCGGAAGGCAGCCTTGTGATCAGCGTGCGGGGCGCCGAGATCCTCGGTGGGGTGCACAAGGACTACCGGCCGGTGCCCATCGCGCTGTATCGCCGCCTGGTGGCGGAAACTGGCCTGTCGCCTGTCTTCCTCGGCCAGCTTGGCGAGGATGCCTATTCCCAGGCGCTGCGGGCGCAGTTCCCGGCCGCGACCTTCGTGCCGAGCCAGGGCCCGATGGAGGACTTCGCGGCGCTGCGCGCGGCCCGGCACCTGGTTGCATCCGTCAGCACCTTCTCCTGGCTGGCCTGCTGGCTGTCCGAGGCGGAGACAATCCACCTGCCGATCCTCGGCATGTACCATCCGCGCCGGCGTGCCGATATCGACCTGCTGCCGCTGACCGACCCGCGCTACCGCTTCCACCTGCTGCCGCACGATGTCTGGACCGGCAGCGCGGCGGAGATGGCGGCGGTGCTGGAAGGGACCGAATCCGGCATGCCGATCGGGCCCGACGCCCTGCTGCCGCTGGCGCAGCCTTCGGTGGCGGTTGCGGCCTGAAGGCACGCTGGAGGACACGGGAGTCGCGGATGCCTGAAGCCGGCCGCGCCACGGTCCTTCGCCGGCAACCGGGGCCGAACCGAGTGAGGCGCGCGACGATGCGACCCGGCGCTGCGGCTTGCGATCCGATGGTGGCGGCGCGGTCTGGCGGCTAGACTGCAATCCGATCCGGGAGCGCCGACTTGTCCTTCATCCATCTGCACACCCACTCCGCCTATTCCCTCAGCGAAGGCGCCATCAAGGCGGACAAGCTGCCGGCGCTGGCGCGAGCGGCCGGGATGCCGGCGGTGGCGCTGACCGATTCGGGCAACCTGTTCGGGGCGCTGGAATTTTCCCAGGCCTGCACTGGGAAGGGGGTGCAGCCCATTCTCGGCTGCCAGTTGTTCCTCGGGCGCGCGGTCACGGACGAATCGGGGCGCGGCGGCGACCCGGCGCGCTTCCGGCCGGACCCGATCGTGGCGCTGGCGCGGGATGCGCAGGGGCTGGACAACCTGCAAAGGCTGTCCTCCGCGGGATTTCTCGGCAGCGACATCTCCGGCCTGCCCTGCCTGTCGCTGGATACGCTGGACCGGCATCGCGCCGGGATCATCCTGCTGACCGGCGGCACCCCGGGTCCGCTCGGCCGGCTGCTGTCGGAGGGGCGGCGGGATGCGGCGGCGAAGCTGCTGCGGCAGCTTCGGGACATCTTCGGGCCGGATGACCTCGTGGTAGAATTGCAGCGCCACGGGCTGCCCGGGGAGAAGATGATCGAGGCCGGCCTGCTGGCCCTGGCCGACCAGGCCGGGCTGCCCATCGTCGCGACCAACGACGTGTACTTCGCCGAGGCCGGGATGCACGCAGCCCACGACGCGCTGCTCTGCATCGCCGAAAGCCGCGTCATCGCCGAGACCGACCGGCGCCGCGTCACCGCGGAGCATTTCTTCAAATCGGCGGAGGCCATGCGGGCGCTGTTCGCCGACCTGCCGGAGGCCTGCGACAACACGCTGGCGATCGCGCGGCGCTGCGCCGTGATGGCGGAATCGAAGAAGCCCGAACTGCCAATCTGCCCCAAGGTCTCGCCGGGCATGACGGAGGCCGAGACGGTCTTCGCCATGGCGAAGCAGGGGCTGGAGGGGCGGCTCGACGTGCTCAAGCTGGATGACGCGGCGCGAGCGCCCTACCGCGAACGGCTTGCCTATGAGCTGTCCGTCATAGAGAAGATGGGCTTCTCCGGCTACTTCCTGATCGTCGCCGACTTCATCCAATGGGCCAAGGCGCAGGGCATCCCAGTCGGGCCGGGACGCGGTTCGGGTGCGGGTTCCGTCGCCGCCTGGGCGCTGCTGATCACCGACCTCGACCCGATGCGCTGGGGCTTGCTGTTCGAGCGGTTCCTGAACCCCGAGCGTGTGTCCATGCCGGACTTCGACATCGACTTCTGCCAGGACCGGCGGGACGAGGTGATCGACTATGTTCGCCGCGAATATGGCGCCGACCGCGTCGCGCAGATCATCACCTTCGGCAAGCTGCAGGCCAAGGCGGCGGTACGCGATGTCGGCCGCGTCATGGGCCTGCCCTACGGCCAGGTGGACCGCATCGCCAGCCTGATCCCGTTCAACCCGGCGAAGCCCGTGACGCTGGGTCAGGCCATCGCCGGCGAGCCGAAGCTGCAGGAGATGCAGCGCAGCGACGAACAGGTGCACCGACTGCTGGAAGTGGCGCAGGAGTTGGAGGGGCTGTACCGCAATGCCTCCACCCACGCCGCCGGCGTCGTTATCGGGCAGCGGCCGCTGGTCGACATCGTGCCGCTGTACCGCGACCCGCGCAGCGAGACGCTGATCACGCAGTACTCGATGAAGTATGTCGAGCAGGCGAGCCTGGTGAAGTTCGACTTCCTCGGGCTGAAGACGCTGACGGTGCTGCAACGCGCCGTTCAGTTGCTGGCGCGGCAGGGGATCACGATCGATCTCGAGACCCTGCCGCTGGACGATGCGAAGACCTACGCCATGCTGGCGAAGGGCGATGCCGCCGGGGTGTTCCAGTTCGAAGGCCAGGGCATGCGCGAATGCCTGCGCATGATGCGGCCGGACCGCTTCGAGGATCTGATCGCCGCGGTGTCGCTGTACCGGCCGGGCCCGATGGCGAACATCCCCGCCTATTGCCAGCGCAAGCACGGCGAGAAGTGGGAAGCGCCGCATCCGAAGATGGCCGCGATCGTCGGCGAGACCTACGGCATCCTGGTCTACCAGGAACAGGTGATGCAGATCGCGCAGGAACTGGCGGGATACTCGCTCGGCACCGCGGACCTGCTGCGCCGCGCCATGGGCAAGAAGATCCGCTCCGAGATGGAGGCGCAGCGCAAGATCTTCGTCGACGGCGCGACCGCGAACGGCGTGCCGGAGGCGAAGGCTGGCGAAATCTTCGACCTGATGGAGAAGTTCGCCGAATACGGCTTCAACAAGTCGCACGCGGCCGCCTACGCGCTGGTCAGCTACCAGACCGCCTGGCTGAAGGCGAACCATCCGGTGGCGTTCCTCGCGGCGTCGATGTCGCTCGACCTCGGCAATACGGACAAGCTGGCGGGCCACATGCAGGAAGCGTCGCGGCTCGGCATTGCCGTGCTGCCGCCCGACATCAACCGCAGCGACGCGGAGTTCAGCATCGAGGCGAAGGAGGACGGCACGCCCGCCATCCGCTTCGCGCTGGCGGCCGTGAAGCGAGTAGGCCTCGCCGCGATGAAGGAACTGGTCGCGGCCCGCGGGGCGCCCTTCGCATCGCTGTCGGATTTCGCCGGGCGTGTCGATCCGAAGCTGCTGAACAAGATGCAGCTCGAGAACCTGGCCAAGGCCGGCGCCTTCGACGCGCTGGAGCCCAACCGCGCGCGCATGGTGCAGGGCGCGGAGGCGGTGCTGCGCGCCGCGCAGGAAGCCGCGGAACGCCGCAGCAACCCGACGCGAGACATGTTCGGCGCCGAGACCGCGCCGCCGCCGCTGCGCCTGGCGGAGGCGCAGGACTGGCCGGGGCTGGAGAAACTGTCCTTCGAGGCGGAGGCCGTCGGCTTCCACCTCTCCGCGCATCCGCTGGACACCTACCGCCGCGTGCTCGGCAAGCTCGGCGCCGTGCCGTCCTCCCGCATCGAGGAACGGGCCCGCGGCGGGTCGGGCCGCATGAAGCTGGCGGGCACCGTGGTCGCGGTGAAGTCCGGCCGCACCAAGTCCGGCAACAAGATGGCCTGGGTGCGCTTCTCCGACGCCGAGGGCAGCTTCGAGGTGACCTTCTTCAGCGAAAGCCTGGCGCGCGCGGACGGCATGCTGGTCGAGGGCACCGCACTGCTGGTGACCACCGAAGTGCGACTGGATGGCGACACGGTGCGGCTGACGGCGCAGGAACTGGAGCCGCTGGAGAAGGTGGCGCAGGGCATGGGGCAGGGCATCCGCCTCTGGCTCGATCAGACCGCTGCCGTTGAGCACATCCGGGGCCTGCTGGCGCGGGAGGGCAAGGGACGTGGCGAGGTGCGGGTGGTGTCCATCACCGGGCCTGGGCAGGAGGTGGAGGTCGCGCTGCCTGGCCGCTTCAACGTCTCCCCCCGGCTGATGCAGGCGATGAAGGTGCTGCCCGGCGTCGCGGATGTCACGGAATTGTAGGGGCGCTTTCGCTCGGGTAGATTGGCCGCGCCCGCCGGAGGACCTTCGCCCTGCCGCACGATCAGACCCTGGGTCATCATCCGCTGCTCGACCTGTCGCCGGATCGTCGCGCCGCCGTCCTGCTGGAAGCCGGGCTGCACGCCGCGGAGGCGGCGCGGATGCGGGCGGTGGCGGAGCCCTTCCTGGCGCGGCTCGACGCCGATCAGCGCGTATTCGGCGAATACCTGGTCGAGGAGGTCGCGCGGCTCTCGGCGCAGGTCGAGGGCATGGCGCAGCTTCGGCAGGCGGATGCGCTCTCCCGCGCCGAGCGGCTGCGGATCGACCCGCTGCCCTTCATCCCGGCGGCGCGGCGCGACGCGGCTTCCGGCCCGGCCGAGGCGCCGGACGCCGGCCCCTATGCTGTGGATGTGGCCTCCGAAGATTTCATCGGCTTCGGCTGGTACCCCGCTGAATCCACGGAGGCCGGTTCCCTGCGCTGGTCCGGCCCGGCACGCTTCGCCACGATGCAACTGCCGGGGCTGGGCGGCGGGCCGGTGCTGGTGACATTGGCGCTGCGCGCCCCCTTCGGCGTGGCGCTGGACCCGGCGCAGCACGACCTGTTCCTGGATGGCCTGAAGCTGGAGCTTGAGGTGCTGTCGCAGGACGGTGCCGTGCACACCTGCCGTGCGCTTGCGATGCTGCCCGAACTTCCGGCCGGGTCGCGCGTGGCGCTGCTGCTGACCGGCACCCGCTTCGCCGATGCCGCCACCGGGCCGCGTCGCGATACGCGGGAATTGGGCCTGGGCCTCGGCTGGGTGCGGATCGAGCGCGCGGCCTGAGCATGGCGCGTCGCATCCTGGTCACCGGCGACCTGCTGCGGCCGCAGGACAGGCTGTTCAAGCCATCGCAGAACGGCAACATCCTGTGGTTCCACCGGCTGGTGCGCCGCGCGCTGACCGCGGCCTCCGGCCTGCCGGTTCAGGCGCTGGTCTGGGACGAGCCAGGCATCGCGCCGCCGGAGTCCGACGTGGTGGGCTTCGACACCGCAGGCTTCTTCGCGGCGGCCGGCGCCACGCCGGACGTCTCCGGCTGGGTCGGCCTGTTCGATGCCAGGGACTTGCCGCGCGACGCGGCGGCGCTGCTGGCGGAGCCCTTCGCCGGCGCCGTGGCGGTGATCGGATTCGAGCTGACGGAGTTGCAGAAGCGGCTGCTGACGCTGGTCGGCGTGCCTTGGATCGACGTGAACATCCACCCCTACCGCTTTGGCCCGGACGTGCTGTTCGCCATCGCGACCGACCATCCGGAAATCCTCGCGCGCCTGGTGCCTCACCATGCCGAGGACCATGTCTTCGAGCCCTGGGCCGACCTTCTGGCGGCGACCGCGGTGAAGATGCCGCCGCGCGTCCCGGTGGAGGAGCCCTGCCTGCTGGTCGGCCAGACCCAGGTGGACCGCGCGCTGATCGCCAATGGCCGGCTGCTGGACCTGTCGGATTTCGCGGCCCGGCTGCACGCGGCGATCGGCGGGGTCGGGCCGGTGCTGTTCAAGCCGCACCCCTACAACCCGGATGGCTTCGGCCTGCACCAGGTGGGCCTGCGGCTGTCCCGCATCCATGAGACCCGGGAGAATGCCTATGTCCTGCTGGCGCAGGACGCGATCCGCCGCGTCGTCGGCGTATCCTCCTCCGTCGTCGCGGAGGCGCGGTTCTTTGGCAAGGAGGGGATCTTCCTCGGCACGCCGCCGATGCGGGTCGCGCCGCACCGGGGCGATTTGGCACCGGGCCGGCATGCCAGCGTGGTGGATGCCTGGCTCTCGGCGGATTTCTGGCGCGACCTGCTGGCGCCGGTGCTGGCGGTGACGGCGCGCGATGGCAGGCGGCCGGTGCTGCCACCCAACGCGCTGCGCACCTCCCTGCGGCAGTTCTGGGGCTGGGACGAAATCTTCTTCCAGCTTCCCTGGGACCTGGCGCAGACCCGCGCCAGGGAACGCGCGGGTTAACCGGGCACAGGCTCCTCGCCGGAGAAGAACGGCAGGAAGGCGCCGAGCACGAGGTCCGGCCGCTGTTCGGCCGGATAGTGGCCGGTCGGAATGGCCCAGCCGCGCAAATCCGGCGCCCAGGGGGACCAAGCCTCCATTACCGCCAGATGCCGCCCGACATGGCTGTTGCTGCCCCACAGCACCAGCACCGGGCATTCGATCCGGCGCTTGCCAAAGTCTTCGCGGTCCATCTCGTAGTCCAGCGTGACGGTGGCGCGGTAGTCCTCGCACACCGCATGCACCTGCTCAGGCGTCGTGCAGCGGACGTATTCGGAGAACGCCTCGGGCGAGAAGATCGAAAGTCCCACGCCTTTCTTGTTCAGCTTGTAGTTGATGTAGTAGTCGAGGTCGGCGCAGAGCAGCTTTTCGGGGAACGGCGCCTTCTGCGCCATGAAGAACCAGTGGTAGCTCTCCAGGCCCCAGCCCAGCGTGATGTTGGACAGCAGGTGCCAGGTCGGCACGATGTCCAGCGAGGCGAGCCGGTCGACGCAGCCAGGATGGTCCAGCGCCATGCGGAACGCGACGCGGGCGCCACGGTCGTGCCCCGCCACGGCAAAGCGGGAGAAGCCGAGGGCCGCCATTACCTCCACCCCGTCCTGCGCCATGGCGCGGAAGCTGTAGCCGGCGTGGTCGGCGCCGCCCTCCGGCTTGCTGCTGTCGCCATAGCCGCGCAGGTCGATGGCGACGACGGTGAAGCGGCGCGCGAGATCGGGTGCCACCTTGTGCCAGCTCACATGCGTCAGCGGGTTGCCGTGCAACAGCAGCAGTGGTGGTCCTGAACCGCCGATGGCCGCCTGGATGTCCGCGCCAGCGGTGCGGATGCGCTGATGGCGGAAGCCGGGTAGCAGGGCGGCGGCCACGGCGCTGGGCGGCCTGGTCTCATCGGACATGGGTGTTTCCTCCGTGGCCAGCCTTGGGCGGCGGCCGCGGATGGTCAAGGGTGCCCATCCGGTGGCGGCGGCGGGGATTCAACGGCAGCGCCGATCCGGCAAGCCCGGCATCGTTTCAGGCCGTGGCAGGTGCGGTCGCCTGCCGCGCTCCGCACCAAGGCCCGGCACAACGAAAGCTTCCAATGCGGCGCGGATCGGGCGCCTGCCATGGGTGCGATGCACGGCTTCCGGCGTCGTCTTCCTGATGTGGCCGTGAAGCGAACGAAGCGCCTCGCTCTGCTTCCATCGCCGCGAGACGCTCTGACGCGGTGCGGGGAGTGGTGCCCGCGTCAGCTTTCCGCGAGGAGCTTGATGACCTGGGTGGCACAGCGCTCGATCGCCGCCGCGCCATGCTCACGTTCCACATAGCGCCGTGCGGCACGGCCCATGCGCAGGCGCATGCCGTCATCCGCCATGAGCAGTTCCACCGCATGCGGCAGCCCGGCGGGGGACACCAGCAGTCCCGCGGCCGGCGGAATGCCCCCCGCGATCGTGGCCTGGAAGGCGATGACAGGCACGCCGCTCGCCATCGCTTCCACCGTCGCGCGCGGCAGCCCGTCCATGGTGGAGGTATGCACCATGATGCGCGACCGACGCAGATGATCGAAGACCTGGGGCTGGCTGAGCCGGCCTGGCAGGAACAGGCGCGGGTTTTCGGCCTTCCTCAGCGGCACTGCCAGCGGTCCGGCGCCGATGCACAGAACGCGGTAGCGCTCCGTGAAGGGCAGCAGCGCCACCTGGTTCTTCCGCTTCTCGTTGAAGTTGCCGACATTGACGATGTCGAAATCGGCCTCGCGCCACGGCACCGGCCGACCCAACCCCGCCACTGCCATGTCGATGAACTTCGGCAGCACCAGGGCGCGCTTGGCCTTGGCCAGCTCCGGGAAGTGCTTCTGCATCTGCTCGGGGTACTCGCCGAGCACCAGGCTGGCTTGCGGCACGATCGGATCGGTCACGCCGCCACCGATCACCAGCACGACGCGCGTGGTGGCGGGCAGCGCCGCGTGCAGGCTGGCGTTCACCGCGTAGCCGAGGCCCTTGTACAGCACCGCATCGGGCGCGAAGGACACGACCTCGGCCAGCAGCGAGGCCGAAAGCTGCCGATGCGGGATGTCCTGCGGGTTGTCGGCGGCGCAGAAGGTCACCGGCACGGCGCCGCCAAGCATCATCTCGTGCTCGGTCGCAGGTCCCGGATGCATCCGGAAGACCCGCGCCTGCATCCCGTGGGTGGCCATGGCGCGCGCCAGGATCATGTCGCGAACCGCGCCGTTCATGTTGCGGCTGGCATGCGACATCAGGATGGCGACGCGCATCCGTCCGACGGCCTGGCTCACGCGCGCCCGGCCGGCATCAGGATCGCCTCGCGCCGCGGCGCGCGCGCGGCATAGGCATCGTCGAGTTGTCGCAGGAACTCTGCGCGGCCGAGGACATCGCGGAGGCTGTCGCCGAGGTCCGCGCGCAGCCTCGGCTGCGTCGCCGCCAACATCACCGCCGCCAGATCCACCGGCGCGGCGCGCTTGAAGTGCAGGCCATCGATGCCGGGCAGCACCTTCTCGGCCATGCCGCCGATGTCGGAGACGATCAACGGCGTGCCGGCCCGACGGGCCTCCTGGATCACCACCGGCGAGTTCTCCCACCACACCGAGGGCACCACGACCCAGCCGACGCTGCGCATCAGCGCCACCGCATCGGCGGGATCGTAGCGCCCGGCGAAGGTCAGGCTCGCGCCGCATTCCTCGACCAGCGGCTCCAGCACCGGGAACAGGCGCAGCGCATCCTCCCGCTCCGCGCCGAAGACGGTCATCAAGATCCCGGGCGAGGTCCGCAGCGCCATCGGCAGCGCGCGCAGCAGCACGTCGAGCCCCTTGAACGAGGTGGGCTGGCCGAAGAAGCCAAAGCGGTGCGCCATGGCCCCGGCATCCGCCGCCACACGCGGCAAGGCCAGCAGCGGATCGCCCAGGTAATTCTCCACCACCGGATCGTGCGGCGCGGTCAGGCCCCAGGCGCGGTAGCGGTCGCGGATGAATTCACTCGGGTGGACAATGCTGTCGAAGCGCGACAGCACGGCCAGCAGCATGGCCTTGCGGTAGGCGAAGCGTTCCAGCGTCTGGTCCGGAAAGCAGGCGAGGCAGCTCATCGGCGACTCCCGCCGGCACAGCTCCCGCGCACGGGTCTTCACCATCTGGCCGTGATGCAGGCAGATCGCCAGCATCTCGTGCATGGTCATGACAAAGCGGGCTTCCGGCCGCGCCTGCATCAGATCATCGATCAGGTCGACGCCGACGCGCCAATAGTGGTGGAAGTGGTAGACATCGCAGTCCAGCCCGGCCAGGAAGTCGACCAGCACGCGGCGCTTGAACGGGTCGTCCCAGGCCAGCCGGTCCTCCGCCATGCCATCGAACATGTACAGGTACTCGTCTTCCCCGAGCGCGGTGACGGGCTCGATGCCGCGCAGCCCGGCATACTGCGTGCCGACCTCCGACGCCGCGACGAGGCGGACGTCGCGCCCGGCGGCACGCATCGCCTCGAACTGCCGCCAGGCCGCAAGCTCCCCGCCGCCCTTGGAGAATTCAGGGTGCGAATGGGCGACGATGCAGATGCGGGGCTCAGCCATGCCGCGACTCCTCCGGCGGGACCGCGGCCTGCCAGAGCCGCGACAGGTGCCGGTTGACGAGGTCGGCGGCAGCCAGACTGGTCCAGCCGCGCTGCACCGGCAGGAACGGCGCCTCTCCGGAGCGCAGGCGTCGCAGCCGCAGCAGCCGCGCCAAGGTATCCGCCAGCGCCGCCTCGCAGCCGGCCGCGCCATGCAGCACGGTCAGCAGGGCCAGCTCCCGCGCCCCGAACGCGTCGTCCATCGCCTCCGCCGGGCGACCTCGGGCGACGGCCTCGGCAAACCGTGCTGCCGGCACCGGCAGTACGGTGCAGCACCCGGCCGCCCGGCGCAGCGCCTGCGCCGCCGCGGCGCCGGTCTGCACCGGGATGCGGCCGCGGCGCAGGAACACCTCCGCCACCTCCGTCGCCGCATCGCCCAGCACGAGCAGGCTGTCGCATCGCGACTCGATCTCGGCTGCCGTTACCTGGAACAGGCGCGCGGCGAACGGGTCGTCGGCGCCGAGAAGCAGCGCCATCCGGGGCAGGCGGGATGAGGCGCCGGCACCCTGTGCGGCGCTGGGCGTGGCCAGGCTGGCCAGCACCGGCGCCAGGCGAGCCTCGCGCCGGGCGATCAACAGCCGCAGCAGCGCCAGCGCGCCCGCGGCACCCGCCTCGGTCCGTTCGGCGAAAGGCGTGGTGCGGCACACCGCGTCCAACAGGTCGGGCGCCGTGGCGGCGCGCGGCCGGCAGCGCAGCAGGCGGCACTCATCCGGCCCGCCATGCACCGCGAGCACCAGTTCCAGCGCGTCCAGGCGGTCGAGCCAGGCAGGGTCGAGCTGGGCGTGGCCGACCAGGGCCTGCGGCAGGCACGTCGATTGCCAGTCCAGCAGGGGCACCGGCACCGCGCGGTGGACGCCTTCGGCATCGGCAACCACACCGATGGCGACGGCTTCGACCCGCGCCATAGGCGGGAAGGGCTGGGCGCCGCGCAGCACCACCAGCACCTCGCCGGCGGCGGAGGTCAGCGTCTCGGCCTCCTCGAGGCCGCCGCCTCCCTCCACCGACTTGCCGCGGACCGGCTCGATCCGGGCGATCCACGCGCCGAAGCCGCCGAAGGGTGGCGTGCCGTTGTCCAGAAGGCCGGCCATGGCTGGGCTGGAGGCGGCATCCCGCAGGAGGGCGAACCCGGCCTGCGGATCAGCGGTGGCGAGGCCGCGGCCGGGATCCGTCTCGATGCCGCCGCCCGCAAGCATCACGCGGCGCTGCGCGGTGCCGGCGGCAAGGATCAGGTCCGGCGTTGCCGTCGCACCGGCGGGCGGGGGAACCGCCAGCAGGATGAAGCCCTGGGCGGGTACGGGCTCGGTGGTCGGATGCAGGCTTGCATGCTCGATCGACCATTCGGCCGCGCCGGCCTGAATGGACAGCATGCCGGGCGCGTCCTCGCTTGTGGCAGCCCAGCCGAGGACAAGGCGTCGCCCGCAGGGCAGGGCCGCGACACAGTCGAGGCCCAGGCGCGGAAGGTTGCTGACCGCTGCGATGACGATGGTCTCCCGATCACGGCGCGACGCCGCGCCTGCGCCAACGTCAAAAGGGCTTACGCCGGGCGAGTCAACCGTGTTGAACTTCCGCGGGCTGCACCGACACCACGGGCGACGTCGGCGCCGTCGCGCCCCAGGCGACGAAGGCGCCATTGCGGAAGCCCTGCGAGGACTTTCCGTAGGTGAAGGGCCCGCCTGCCGGGGTCTCGACCCTGCCGCCGGCGGCCTCCAACACCGCCTGGCCGGCGGCGGTGTCCCATTCCATCGTGGGCCCGAATCGCGGGTAGACATCCGCGACCCCCTCCGCCAGCAGGCAGAACTTCAGCGATGAGCCGATGGCGCGATGCTCGCCGACGGGCAGGCCGGCCAGGAAGGCCTGCGTCTCGGCATCGAGGTGCGACCGGCTGGCGACAGCGGTCCAGTCGGCTGCCGGGCGCGGCCGCGCGTGGATCTGCCGCCACGCCGCCTGTGAGGGGTCGGCACCGGGTGGCAGGCTTGCCATGGCGGCCCCGGTGCCGCGGGCACCGCGCCAGATGCGGCTGAGCGCGGGGGCGTAGACCACGCCGCACACCGGCCGCCCGGCTTCGATCAGCGCGATGTTGACCGTGAATTCACCGGACGGGCCGAGGAATTCGCGGGTGCCGTCCAGCGGGTCCACCAGGATGAAGGCGGCGCCCTCCGGCGGGGCTGGCCGGGCCGCATCCTCCTCCGACACCACGGCAATTCCCGGCGCGGCGGCGGGCAGCGCCTCGGCGATGATGGCCTCCGCCGCCAGGTCGGCCTCGGTCAGTGGTGAGCCGTCCGATTTCGCGGTGACATCATGCGGTCGGGCGCGGATCTCGACGATGCGATGGCCAGCGCGCGCCGCGATGGCGGCGAAGAGTGCGAGCAGGGCGGTATGGTCGGTCATCTCAAGCATTGCATCCTGGCGCACATCTTGCCGCGCGCAGGATGGCCATGGGATAGCCGCGAGGCAAGCAGCGGCCCGGCGCCGCTGCAGGGGAGCCGCAGCGCACGCCATGTTCACGCCGTCCAGCGCCACCGCCGCCGCGCCGATGGAGTTGCTGTATTCCGGCCGGATCGGCGACTACCTGAGCGCGGCCGCCTTCGGCGACGCCCCCTGCATCTTCGTGCACGTGCCGAAGACCGCCGGCACCTCGCTGCGCGCCGAGTTGGCCACGCTGCTGCCGCCCGACATCAACATCCATGTCGACTACGCCGACGCCAGCCGCAGCTTCAACGACCGCCTGGATGATGCGGTGACGCGGTTCCTCGAACGCGCCCCGGAAGGCATCCGCTTCGCGTCCGGCCACATCCAGGCGCGGCACGCGACGCGGATCGCGAAGGAACTTCCCGCGGCGCGGTTCGTGACGCTGCTGCGCGACCCGGTGGCGCGCGTGGTGTCCGACTACCGCCACCAATGTTCGCCACGGCAGCCCGGGTTCGAGGCGTTCCGGGCGCGCGTGCCGGACCTCGAGGCCTACCTCGACCTGACGGGGGAGCGCGACAAGGCGGCGGTGCACCTGCTGCCGCCGGACCTGCGGCGGCGCGGAGATGTGGCGGCCTGCGTCGACTTCATCGAGCGGCGCTTCATCTTCGTCGGCATCCAGGAGATGTACGCGACGAGCTTCCGGCTGATCACGGCCCTCGCCGGGCGGTCGCGGGCGCCGCGACTGCGGGAGAATGTCGGGCTGGCGGAGCCGGCGGAGGTGACAGGCGCGATGGCCGCGCGGATCCGTGCGCTCAACCCCTTGGACAGCGCGCTGTACGACCACTTCGCGGGCCGCCTTCGGGCGGTCGAGCCCCTGCTGACCGAGGCACTTGGCGCGTGAGCGCGTTGCGGACCTTCTTCGCGGGCCGCTTCGACGACTGGCTGGAGATGGCATCGACACCACCGCCGCCGCTATGGCTGTTCGTGCATGTGCCGAAGACCGCCGGCTCCTCCCTTGCCGCGGAACTCGCACTGGATGTGCCGCCCTATCGCAGCCTGCATATCGACCACCTGGACCGCGGCAGCCCGGCGCTGGTGCGCTACGACCGGGCGGTGGACCAGGCGCTGGCGGCGCATGCGGCCAGCCCGTTCCGCCTCGCCTCCGGCCATGTCCAGCACCGCCACGTGGCCCGGCTGATGCAGGGCATTCCAGGAACCCGGCTGTTCACCATGCTGCGCGAGCCCGCGGCGCGGCTGGTCTCGGATTTCCTGTACCAGCGTTCCGCCATGCATCCGCTGGCCGAGGAAGTGCGCCAGAAGGTGCCGGATTTCGAGGCGTTCCTGCTGCTGCCCGGCCAGCGCAACCGCGCCGCGCGCCACCTGGTGCCGAAGCCCATCGTCGATGCCGGGGATACCATTGCCGCGATCGAGCACATCGAACGGCATTTCGCCTTCCTTGGCCTGCAGGAAGACTACGCGGCAGGCTTCCGGGCGCTGACGACGATGCTGGGGCGCCCGCGCAAACCGGCGCAAAGGCTGCGCGCGAATGATGCGGCGGCGGCAGAACGCACGGCAATTGGCACCAGGCTCCGCGACCCGGACCTGGCCCGACGCATCGCGGAAACCCATGCGCTGGATTTCGCGATCCACCGGCATTTTGCCGCGCGCTGGCAGGCGGTTGCGCGGCCGCTCGAGGCCTGGCTCGCCAGGCGGGGCGAGCTCGCCTGAGGATCGCCGCCCCGGCTCAGGCTGTGCGCGCCATAGGGCGGGCCTGCCCGGGACGCGTGGCATCGACGGCGGCGGCCAGGATGCGGGCCCGCTCCGCCCAGGCCTCCTGCGCCTCTGCCGGCAAAGCGGCGATGCGGGCACCGCGTCGCGCCAGGACCGGCAGCACCTCCAGCAGCGCCGCGACCAGCGCGCGGTCATGCGCGTTGCCCAGCTTGACCATCGAATCCAACGTATCCTGGCTTTCAAGCCGCCAGTAGGGCCCGTACTGGTCGGTGCCGCCCTGAGGCCAGGCGTCGAACATCTGCGGCCATCCCTTGATGCGCCGGAACTCCAGCCCGACCGTGCCGCGCCGCTCGAACAGCTTCAGCCGAACCTCGCGCCACACACCCGTTGCGGCGATCAGCCCGGTCAAGCCGAGTTCCAGGTGCTGGTAGACGCCGTCCTGGCTGACCGTGTGCTGGTGCAGGCGAAGGTCCTGGAAATCCGCACCGCCGGGCGGCATTTCCGCGGCAAGGCTCGGGGCGGGCGCCGGTGCGGTCATCGGCGTCGCGGTCGGCAAGGCGGGCTCGACGGGTGCGCCGGGGTCTGTGGCGGCAACCGGTGGCGGTCGAGGACCGACGGCACTGGCGGGCCCCGGCAGGCCGGCAGGCTCGGCCTCCGCCTTCGCGGGAACCGCGGCCGCGGGCTGGGCGGGCGCGGCCGCGCCCAATGGCTTCACGAACAGCCGCGGCGTCCGCGTCGACGGCAGGCCTGCCGCCACCGGCGACAGCCGCCGTGGCGCCCCGGCGGCACCCGCCATCAGCGCCAGGGTCAGGATCTCGAGCGTGATCGGGCTGGCGCCGCGGTTCCGCGCCACGACGCCGAGACAGACCTCTCCCCAGAGGCCGGCCGGCAGCGGCAGCGCCACGCGCATAGCACCGGTCGCGTCCGGCATGCGCCAGTCGCTGTGGCGCGGCGGTCGCGCGGAAGCGCCGCCCTCGGCCGGCCTGATCTCCTGACCCGCCAGCAGCACCAACTCCAACGCCGTGTGGTCGCCCGCCCGGCAGGCGAACTCGCCGAGCGCAAGTTCCGCCGCACCCGGAGGCACTGCGGGCAGAGTCATCCAGGCCGTGGCGCCCGGCGCGATCTCGAGCAGGATCCGCGTCGCCTCGCCACCGGCGGCAAGCAGGCGGTGCGTGGCCCCCTCCACATGCGCCGCGGCCAGGACCTGCTCCGGCACGGGCAGCGCGATGCCGGGCGCGGGCAGCGGCAGGTCCCGCGCCGCCCAGTCGAAGAATTGCGGCAGCGCCAGGTGGCCGGCCTCCGCGATCTCGGCGCGCAGCGCCAGCGGCGCCGCGGCATCGGGGCCAGCCCCTGCCGTGGTGGAAAGGTGCAGGATCTCGTCCGTCGCAACCTCAACCGCTACCTCCAGCACCGCCTCCGCGGCGCCATGCGGCGCAGGCTCCGGCAGGTCCAGCGGCAGCCAGCCGGGCTGGACGGCGTCGCCGGGCACCAGCCAGGCGCCAAGGATGCGCCCCGCCGCCACCAGCCGGACCCGAAGCAGGCTTGCGGCGCTGGCACGCGCCGCCGCGACGTAGAGGGAGAAGGAACAGAGCCCCTCCGCCGGCCGACCAAGGTACTGCGTGACCCGTGCCGGCGGCGGCACCGCCTCCATGGCCGGGGCGAGGTCCAGGACAAGTCGCCGCGCTGCGGGTGGCCGGCTGCCTGGACGGCCCTGCAACCGCAGCCGCGCGGCCTGGGATTCCGCCAGCGCATCCGCGAGGCGGCCGATCAGCGCCGGGATCGCCTCTGGCCCGACCAGGCGCGGTACGCCGTCCGGCAAGCCGGCCGCGAGGGTCTCAGCCGCCCCGGCGCTGACGGCAAGGATGGCCAGGGGGCGCAGCCCGGCAGGCAAGGGATGGGCGGGCGAGTCCGCGGCACCCTGCCGCCGCAGCACGCCCTCGCGTGGCCGCAGGACCAGCAGCGGAAGCCCCTCCAGGCCGGGCAGCGCGCCATCGGCGACGATGGCCGGCGCTCCGGCGGCCATGCTGGCGCTCTCGCTGGCGCCGATCAGGAATTCGGCCGTGGTGGGGCCCATCATGCGGGTTGCCATGCGGGGGGCTCCGGGTGGTGTGCGTTGGAAGCGGCGGCGCGCAGCAGGCCGAGCCAGCCGGGCAGGATACGGTCCCAGGATCGGCGCGCGGCCTCGGCGCGGGCGCGGGCGGCAATGGCGGCGCGCCCGGCCGGGTCGGCCATGAGGTCGCGCAGGGCGGCGGCGAACAAGGGCACGGTGGCGTCCGGAACCAGCCAGGCCAGGTCCGGTGCGGCACTGCCCAGGCCTTCCATGGCCGCTTCCGTCGCGACGAGCGGGCAGCCGGCAGCCGCGGCCTCAAGGAACACCAGCGGCAGGCCCTCCAGCAGGGAGGGCAGCACCAGCGCATCGGCGGCCAGGTACCAGGGCGTCGGATCGGGCAACTGGCCCAGCATGCGGAACCAGGCGCCCGGCCTCGCCGCCGCCTGACGCTCCAGCATCGGGCCCAGCGGGCCGCTGCCGGCGCAGGCCAGGGTCATGCCGGCCGCGGCGGCGATGCCAGGCAGCAGCTGCGCACCCTTGCCGCGCTCCAGCCGCCCGACGAACAGCAGCAGCGGCGCATCGGCATGCAGGCCTAGGCTGGCGCGCAGGCCGGCGCGCAGCAGCGCGGGTTCGGCCGTGGGCGGCGGCGGGGCGGGGTTGTCGATCACCGCCACCCGACCATGCGGCAGCGCGAAGCAGGCCTCCACGCGGCGTGCCCCGGGGGATGAGACAGCGCACCAGGTGGTACCCGCGGTGTCGAGCTCCGGCAGCGCCTCCGTCACCTCCGGCGGTGGCGCGCCATGCGGCACGAGATGCGCCACCACCAATCGCGGCAGGCTCGCCTGGGCTGCGGCGCGCAGCAGGCCGAGGCCGGCATTGGGCCAAGGCAGCGGCACCAGCAGCAGGTCCGGCGCCAGGCCCTCGATCAGCCGCGTCGCCTCGGCCTGCTGGCGCGCAATGTTACGGGCCGGCTCCTCGCCCTGCTGCCAGCCGATGGCCGCGGGGACGATCCGGGCGGGGGAGGCGGCGTGCAGCGAGCCCAGCAGGGCGGGCTCCGCCGCCAGGGTGACGCGCAGGCCGGGCTGCGATGCCAGGCGGCCAGCGAGATCGGCCGTATGGGCCTCCGTCCCGCCCCAGCGCGTGGCCGGCAGCAGGATCAGCAGATGTTCGATCCGCGTCACCCGCGCGAACGCCATCACGCCCGGACCGGTGCTGCGGCCGGTGGATGGGATCGCGGCCTCCTGGCGATGGGGGGGAATCTTGTTGCCACGTTGTACGTCGGTCTACCTCAGGCCGCCTGGAAACGCCAAGCCGGCCGGCCAGGGCGCAACACTCGGCCGGGACACTATTCCTGCGCCAGGGCTGGCTGTGCGGCAGTGACCGGGATCCCACGCGCCAGGCCGGCCAGCGTCCGCATGGCCGGCGCCAGCGCCTGGGGCCCAAAATTGCGGTGTCCGAAGGCGAAGGCGGCATCGCCCATCCGCGCCCGCGCCGCCGGGTCCAGCACCAGCCCGGCCAGGGCGGCGACAAAGCCGGCGCGGTCCTGCGCCAGGGCATAGGCCTGTCCGGCGCCGCCCGTGATGCCGTACAGCGCCTCCGCCGTCAGGACGGCGGGCAGGCCATGGCACAGATACTCCACGGTCTTGATCTTCAGGCCGCCGCCGTAGAACACCGGGTTCACCGCGACGTCGAGCGTGGCGAGCAGATCCTCCGGCCGCGGCACCGCGCCATGCAGCACCACGCCGGCGCGGCCCTGGGGCATCGCGGTGCAGACCTCGCCGGCCACATGCAGCTCGGCACCGAGCGGCGCGATGGCGGGCCAAACCTGGTCGAGCAGCCAGCCGAGCCCATCCCGGTTCATCGGGCTGTCGCCGCCGATGAAGCCGACGCGCACCGGTCCCTCGGCACGCCGTGGTGGACGGGGTGCCTGGGGCACCACATGCGGGGCCAGCAGCGCACGGCCGGGCAACAGGGCGTCGATCCAGCGGAACTCCTCCGCCTGGATCGCCAGCAGATGGTCGAATCCGGACAGGATGCGCAGCTCCTCCGCCACGCTGATCTCGATGAAGTGGCGGTGGCCGAAATGCGCGAAGTTGCGGGCGCGGAGCGACATGATGTCGTGCGTGTCCAGCACCTTCAGGACCGGGGCGGCAATCGCGTGGCGCAGGTAGGACAGGCGGATGTATTCGATGATGACGGCATCCGGCGGGTTCTCCGCCAGGTGGCGGGTCAGCAGCGGCAATGCCGCGGCGATGGTGGAGCGCTGCTCGAACGGCGTCATGGCCTTGGGCAGCCTGGCCTCCGGCGTCGGCGGCATCGGGCCGGTTGGGAACAGCCGCGCCCGGCCGCCCAGCAGGGCCTGGGCCTGCTCGGTCTCCGGCGCGGACATGCTGCCGAGAAAGAACAGGTCGAGATCCATCTCGGACCGCGCTGTCAGCGCCAGAGCCGCGATGCGGGCGTGGTTGCCGAGGCTCCGTTGCCAGAAGCGGATATCGGTGACCAGCAGGGTCCGCGGCCGGCTGGCCGCAAGCCGCAACATCGCCGGGTTCGCCAGAAGACGTGCCTGCGACGCGACAGAGCTCGCATAGCGCTCAAAGAGTGCGGCTGAACTGGATGATATTGCCGCGTGAATAGCCGGGTTCTGGGCCGACGACCGGACAAGCCGTGCCAGCGCTTCGGCGTCCACCGCCGTCTGCCAAACCTCGTCCGGCGCCAACCCGGCGAAGGCTTCCGCCGTGCCGGCGACCGGGCGGCCGCGTGCCAGGGCCTCCACCGTCTTGATCTTCAACCCGGTGCCGCCTTCATGCGGGTTCACCACCAGGTCCACCTGCGCGTACAGCTCGTCCGGGTCCGTCACGGGCCCAAGCAGGACCAGGCCCGGCGCCGGCTGCAGCGCGTTGGCGGCGGCGCCGGCGACACGCAGTTCGCCGCCGGCGGCGGCGAAGGCGGGCAGGTCCAGCTCCGCAATGAAGCGGCCCAGCGCGCGGGTGTTCATCGGGTTCGAGCTTCCGAGGTAGCCGACGACCAGGCGGCCATCGGGCATGCGCCGCGGCAGCTTCGGGCGCGGGTCCGCCGGAATGTGCCCGAGGGTCAGCACCGGCGCCGGGCTCATCGTCTCGAAAGCCGTGCGTTCCTCGTCCTGGATCGCCAGCACCAGGTCGGCGCGGCCGAAGCCACGCGCTTCCTCGGCCGCCGTGGTGTGGAAGAAGCCGGCCGGCAGGCCGAGCGCGCGCAGGCGGTGGTCCCTCCCGCCGAACTGGTCGTGCGTATCCAGCACTTTCAGGACCGGGCTCGGGAAACGCAGGTGCGGCGCCGGGAAGAAGGTGAAGGCGCGGCTCAGGAAGACGTATTCCACCAGCACCATGTCGAACCCCGGCCGCCGTGCCGCCAGCGCCTGCAAGGCATCCTCCAGCGGCGGCTGGATCCAGTCGTCGAGGCCGTAGGTGGTGCCGAGGCTGGGCTTTTCCTGCGTCCGGTCATGCGGCACCAGGATCAGCTCTCCCCAGGTGGACCGCATGGAATCAAGATGTTCCGGCGCGACCTTCTCACGATCCACCAGGCAGAGCGTAATCGAATGCCCAGCGGATTTCAGGCCTGACAGCACGGCATGGATGCGGGCGCGGTTGCCGGCATCCTGCGGATGGCTCGGGGTGGGGGAGACGACCAGGATGCGCATGGCGGCTTCGGCTGTCCGGAAGGCGAGGCGGCAGGATAGGGGGTCGGGCGGGTGCGGCAAGCGCTCGGGGTTGCGGCGCCGCGTCGTGTGGGGCATACCGCGCCGGCCGGCCCGGGGCTGTCCCGGGGCGGCAAATTCGCACGCGTGGCACCTTCCGGGGCAATCCCCGAGGGTCCGGTCCCCGTCCTTCGGTCTGATGGAGGGGGGCGGCCACGCGGAGGCTCAACCGGACCACTGTGAAGGACGATTCGCCCATGGCGATGCCCGACGTTACCCTGCGCGGCCTGCTCGAGGCCGGCGTGCATTTCGGCCACCACACCCGCCGCTGGAACCCGCGGATGTCGCCGTACATCTTCGGCGTGCGCAACCAGGTCCACATCCTGGACCTGCAGCAGACCGTGCCGATGATGGACCGCGCGCTGCGTGCGATCCGCGACGTGGTGGCCGCCGGTGGCCGCGTGCTGCTGGTCGGCACCAAGAAGGCGGCGGCGGAATACGTGGCGGAAAGCGCCGCGCGTTGCGGCCAGTACTACGTGAACCACCGCTGGCTCGGCGGCATGCTGACCAACTGGAAGACCATCCAGGGCAGCATCAAGCGCCTGAAGCAGATGGAGGAGCAGCTCGGCGGCAACATCCAGGGCCTGACCAAGAAGGAAGTTCTGATGCTGACGCGGGAGCGCGAGAAGCTCGACCGCGCGCTCGGCGGCATCAAGGACATGGGCGGGCTGCCCGACATCATCTTCGTCATCGACACGGTGAAGGAGAAGCTGGCGATCGAGGAGGCCAACAAGCTTGGCATTCCGGTGGTCGCGGTGGTCGACAGCAACGCCGACCCCATGGGCATCGCCTTCCCGATCCCGGGCAACGACGATGCGATCCGCGCCATCCACCTGTACTGCGACATGGTCGCCGGGGCGGTGCTGGATGGCATCTCGGCGGAACTGGGTTCGTCGGGCGCCGATATCGGCGCGGCCGAGGAACTGCCGGCCGAGATCCTGCCGGACGTCGCCGCCGAGCTGGCGCCTGAGGCGGTCGCTACCCTGCCGCTGTCGCCTGAGGTGATGGCCGAGGTCCAGGCCGGCCTCGACGGCGAGCCGGCCAAGGACGGCCCCGCCGCCTGACGATGAAGCCCTCTCCCCCATTGAGGGGGGGAGGGTTGGGTGCGGGGGGCCATGCCGCCCTCCGACAGGACGATGACCAAGGCCGCCCGGCCCGTCCCGGAGCGGCCCGGACTTGATGGTTTGGGAGCGATCGATATGGCCGAGATCACCGCGGCGATGGTGCGCGAGCTGCGCGAGAAGACCGGCGCCGGCATGATGGACTGCAAGAAGGCGCTCGTCGAAGCCGAGGGCGACATGGAAGCCGCCATCGACTGGCTGCGCAAGAAGGGCCTGTCGGCCGCCGCCAAGAAGTCCGGCCGCGTCGCCGCCGAGGGCCTGGTCGGCGTCGCCTCCGGCCCGAACGTCGCCGCCATGGTCGAGGTCAATGCCGAGACCGACTTCGTGGCGCGCAACGAGACCTTCCAGAACTTCGTCTCCGAGGTCGCCGGCCTGGCGCTGTCGGTCGGCGAGGATGTCGAGGCGCTGAAGGCCGCGACATACCCTGGCACCAGCCACTCCACGCAGGAGGAGCTGACCCGGATGATCGCCACGATCGGCGAGAACATGACCATCCGCCGCGCCCGCGTGCTGCGCGTGCCGTCCGGCACCGTCGCCACCTACATGCACAACGCGGTGAAGCCGGGCCTCGGCAAGATCGGCGTTCTGGTGGCGCTGGAGGCATCCAGCGAGATCGAGGCGCTGGAGACGCTGGGCCGCCAGATCGGCATGCATGTCGCGGCGACGCGGCCGGAGGCGCTGGAGGTCGACGCCGTCGACCCCTCCGCGCTGGAGCGCGAGAAGGCAGTCCTGCGCGAGCAGGCCGCGACTTCGGGCAAGAAGCCGGAGATCATCGAGAAGATGATCGAGGGTCGCATCCGCAAGTACTACGAGGAAGTGGTTCTGCTGGAGCAGGTCTGGGTGCATGACGGCGAAAGCCGGGTGCGCCAGGTCGTGCAGAAGGCCGGCGGCAAGCTGACCGGATTCGCGCGCTTCCAGCTTGGTGAAGGTATCGAGAAGGCGGCCAGCGATTTCGCCGCTGAAGTGGCCGCAGCCGCCAAGGGCTGAACGGCATACCACCCGGACGGGCACATCACGAAAGGCAGGGCAGGGCGCGCCGAGGGCGGGCCTCGCCTTGCTCCGGACATGGTGCGCCGCCTATGTTGCGCAACGCCCAGCCATCCGGATTATCGTCATAAGATGAGCAGACCCCCGATCTACAAGCGAGTACTGCTCAAGGTTTCGGGCGAGGCGCTGATGGGCTCCCGTGACTACGGGCTGGACATCGGGACGCTGAAGAACATCGCCGAGGACATCCGCGACGTCACCGCGCTCGGCACCGAGGTCTGCATGGTGGTGGGCGGCGGCAACATCTTCCGCGGCGTCGCCGGCGCCTCCGCCGGCATGGACCGGGCGCAGGCCGATGCCATGGGCATGCTGGCCACGGTGATGAACGCGCTGGCCATGCAGAACTGGCTGGAGAAGTTCGGCGTGCCGACGCGCGTGCAGTCCGCCATCGCCATGGCCAGCCTGTGCGAGCCCTTCATCCGCCGCCGCGCCATGCGGCACATGGAGAAGGGGCGCGTGGTGATCTTTGCCGCCGGCACCGGCAACCCGTTCTTCACGACCGATACCGCCGCGGCGCTGCGGGCGGTGGAAATGGGCTGCGACGCGCTGCTGAAGGGCACGCAGGTGGATGGTGTCTACTCTGCGGACCCGCGCAAAAGCCCGAACGCCGAGCGCTACACGACGATTACCTACCTCGATGTCCTGTCGCGCGACCTGGCGGTGATGGACGCCGCCGCCATCAGCCTGGCGCGGGAGAACAAGCTGCCGATCGTCGTCTTCAACATCCATGAGCCGGGTGCCTTCACCGCCGTGATGCAGGGCGAGGGGAAGTTCACCACGGTCGTCGATCCTTAAGACCGTCTGTTTGCTGCATTCCTCTGGGTCCGGCAGGCTTGCCTGGCCCGAAGATGCTTTAGAGGGAACCGGGCATGGCCGCCGACTTCGCCGAATACAAGCGGGACCTGCAGCGCCGCATGGATGGCGCGCTGGAGACGCTGAAGAAGGAGTTCCAAGGCCTGCGCACCGGCCGCGCCAGCCCGGCGCTGCTCGAGCCGATTCGCGTCGAGGCCTATGGCAATGTGCAGCCGCTGGTGCAGGTGGCGAACATCTCGGTCGCCGGGCCGGGGCTGCTTTCCGTGCAGGTCTGGGACAAATCCGTGGTGAAGGCGGTGGAGATCGCGATCCGCGATTCGGGCCTCGGGCTGAACCCGCAGACGGAAGGCCAGGTGGTGCGCGTGCCGCTGCCGCCGCTGACGACGGAACGCCGCAACGACCTGGTGAAGACCGCTGCGAAATACGCCGAGGCGACGCGGGTCGCCATGCGGGGCGTGCGGCGCGATGCGATGGAGACGGTGAAGGGTTGGGAAAAGGACAAGAAGTCCGAGGTCAGCCAGGACGACGTGAAGCGCTGGAGCGACGAGATCCAGAAGATGACCGACCAGAGCATCCGCACCGTGGATGCCGCCCTGGCGGAGAAGGAAAAGGACATCCGGACAAGCTGATGGCGGGGATGTCGGCCGGGATGTGCGGGTGATGAGCGCGGCCGCGAAGCCGCTGGTTGGTGCGGAGGCCTCTGGGCCCGACTCCTCCGGCCAGGTGCCATCGAGGTCCGGCGAAGCGCCGCCGGCCGTTCCGACCCATATCGGAATCATCATGGATGGCAACGGCCGCTGGGCCGCGGCCCGCGGCCAGCCGCGTGTCATGGGGCACCGGGCGGGGGCCGAGGCGGTGCGACGGACCATCGAGGCGGCAGCGCGGGCCGGCGTCGGCTGGCTGACCCTGTTCGCCTTCTCTTCGGAGAACTGGCACCGCCCAGTGGATGAGGTGCGCGACCTGACCGGGCTGATGCGGATGTACCTGCGCTCCGAGGTCGGGGCGCTGGCAAAGGAAGGCATCCGCCTCCGCGTGATCGGCGAACGCGAACGATTCGGGGCCGACACCGTACGCGCCATCGCGGCGGCGGAGGCGACGACCGCGGCGGGCACCCGGCTGAACCTGAACGTCGCCGTGTCCTATGGCGGGCGCGGGGAGATCGTCTCGGCGGCGCGGGAAGTGGCGCGTCGGGTGGCCGCTGGTACGCTGGATGCGAATTCGCTGGACGAAGCGACGTTTGGCCGCATGCTGTCGACCTCCGGCATGCCGGACCCGGACCTCATCATCCGCACCAGCGGCGAGCAGCGCATCTCCAACTTCCTCCTTTGGCAGTCCGCCTATGCCGAGTTCGTCTTCCAGGACGTGCTGTGGCCGGATTACGACCAGGAGCACCTGACGGCGGCCATCGCCGAATTCGCACGACGCGAACGGCGCTACGGCCTCCGACTCGCGTGAACGCCCGGCGGATCGCATGGTGACGGCGCCTCCGGCGACGAAGGCCGAGAAGAAGCGCTGGACGGACCTGCGCAAGCGCGCCCTGTCCGCCGCCCTGCTGCTGCCGGCGGCACTGGCCTGTATCTGGTTCGGCGCCGAATCCTTCACCGCGCTGGTGGCGTTGGCCGTCGCGGTGCTGGCCTGGGAATGGGTGCATCTCTGCGGCCGCCGCACGCGTGTCTTCCCGGGGCTTGCGGTGCCGCTGGTGGTGTTTGCCGCCGGCGCGCTGGCGGTGATGGAACGCACGCGGCTTGGCGTCGTGGTGCTGCTGGCGGGCTTCGCGATCACCTGGATAGGGGTCGCGCTGCGCGGGCGGCGATCCGGCATCACCCAGCCGGCGCGGCGGCTTGCGGCGGGGGTCCTGTATATCGGCCTGGCCGGGCTGGCGCTGATCGAATTGCGGCACGATGGCGAGGCCGGGCGCGGTAACGTGCTGTTCCTGTTCCTGGTGGTCTGGGCCTCGGACATCGGCGCCTACATGGCCGGCCGGGCCTTCGGCGGCCCGAAGCTTGCGCCGTCGATCTCGCCGAACAAGACCTGGTCGGGGGCGGTGGGCGGCATGGTTTGCGCGCTGGTGGTGGGCGGCGCCTGCGCGCTGGCCTTCACGCCGGGCGCCTCGCTGCTGGCCATATCCGCCGTCGTGCTTCTGGTCGGCACCGCCTCCCAGGCCGGGGACCTGCTGGAATCCGCGATCAAGCGCCATTTCAAGGTCAAGGACACCTCGTCCCTCATTCCGGGTCATGGCGGGCTGCTGGATCGCCTGGACGGGGTGCTGGCGGCGGCGCCGGTGGCGGCGCTGCTGTCCTTCATGCTGGGCCAGGGGCGACCGCTTTGGGGATGGGGCTGAACAGGTGACGCGGTCGGTTACGATCCTCGGCTGCACGGGCTCCGTCGGCCGGTCCACCATGGCGCTGCTGGATGCGGCGCCGGAGGGGGCCTTCCGGGTGGAGGCGCTGGTCGCCAATCGGGATTTTGCCGTGCTGGCCGAACAGGCGGTGCGGCACGGCGCGCGCCTGGCCGTGGTCGCCGACCCGACCGCCTGGGCCGACCTGAAGGCTGCGCTGGCCGGCACCGGCATCGAGGCGGCTGCCGGCCCGCAGGCGGTGGAGGACGCCGCGGCGCGGCCGGCGGATTGGACCATGGCCGCCATCGTCGGCGCCGCCGGCCTGCGCTCGACCCTGGTGGCGCTGGCGCGCGGCGGGACCCTGGCGCTGGCCAACAAGGAAAGCCTGGTCTGCGCGGCGGAACTGGTGCTGGCCGTGGCGCGGAAGGGCGGTGCGACGCTGCTTCCGGTCGATTCCGAACACAACGCCATCTTCCAGGCCCTCGATGGCCAGGACCCGGCAGGGGTGGAGAAGATCATCCTCACCGCCTCGGGCGGCCCGTTTCGCGACTGGACGCTGGCGGAAATGGCCTGCGCCACGCCGGAACAGGCGGTGCGCCACCCGGTGTGGTCAATGGGCGCCAAGATCAGCATCGATTCCGCCACCATGATGAACAAGGGGCTGGAGCTGATCGAGGCCGCCCGGCTGTTCCCGGTGCCGGAGGCGCGCATCGAGGTGCTGGTGCATCCGCAATCGGCCGTGCACGGGCTGGTGCAGTTCGCGGATGGCTCGCTGCTGGCGCAACTCGGCACGCCGGACATGCGCACGCCGATCGCCCACGCGCTGGCCTGGCCGAAGCGCATCCATGTGGCGGCTCCGCGGCTCGACCTGGCGGCACTCGGGCGGCTGGAATTTGCGGCGCCCGATCCCGTACGTTTCCCGGCGCTTCGCCTGGCGCGGGAGGCCTTGCAGGCCGGTGGTGGCGCCCCGACTATATTGAACGCGGCGAACGAGGTGGCAGTCGGATTGTTCCTCGACCGTCGCCTGGGTTTCCTCGACATCGCCGCGGTGGTGGAGGCGACCATGGCCGCGATGGTGGCGCCACTGGCCGAGGGGCTGGAGCCGATCCTGGAACTCGATGCCGAGGCGCGGCGCCTGGCGTCGCGGCTGGCCGGGGCCCGCGCCGCGGTGTCCTGAGGCCGGTCCCGACGCTACGGCCTGAACACGTTTGGAGAACACCTTGGACTTCCTGCCCGACCCGATCCGCACCGTGCTGGCCTTCGTGCTCGTGCTCGGCGTGCTGGTGTTCTTCCACGAGCTTGGCCACTACCTCGCGGCGCGCTGGCGCGGCGTCTACGTGGAGCGCTTTTCCGTCGGCTTCGGCCGTGCCATCGCCACCTGGACCGACCGGCAGGGCACCGAATGGCGTATCGGCTGGCTGCCGCTCGGCGGCTACGTGAAGCTGCATGGCCAGGAACAACCGGCCGACGTCCCGGAGGAAGTGCGCGCCACCTGGCGCCCGGGGCAGACGTTCCACGAGAAATCGGTGGGCGACCGCGCCATCGTCGTGGCGGCCGGGCCGCTGGCCAACTTCATCCTGGCCGCCGTGATGTTCGGCCTGCTGTTCATGACCGTGGGCCGGCCCTCCGCCACCACGGCCATCGGCACTGTCCAGGAAGGCTCCGCCGCCGCCAGCGCCGGCCTGCTGCCCGGCGACCGAATCGTGGCGCTGGATGGCCAGGCGATGACCCGCTTCGAGGAGGTGCAGCGCCACGTCCAGCCGCGTGCCGGCACGCCGATCGCCGTGACGGTGCAGCGCGAAGGTGCGGAGCGCACCATGACGGCGACGCCGCAGGCCCGGGTCACCGGCGAGACCTCGGTCGGCGTGCTCGGCGTCGGCGCCGCGCCGGCGGATTTCGAGCGGCTGGACCCGTTCAGCGCACTCTGGGCCGGCACGGTTCAGACCGCCGACATCACCCGCCAGACCCTGGCCGCCGTGGGCCAGATGATCTTCGGCGGGCGCGGCGCGGATGAACTCGGCGGGCCGCTGCGAATCGCCCAGATGTCGGGCCAGGTGGCGGAGCTGGGCATTGCCAGCCTGGTTTCCTTCATGGCGGTGCTGTCCGTGAACCTTGCGTTGATTAACTTGTTCCCCATCCCCGTGCTCGATGGTGGCCACCTGATGTTCTATGCGGCGGAGGCCATCCGCGGCCGTCCGCTGCCCCCGAAGGCGCAGGAAATCGGCTTCCGGGCTGGGTTTGCGCTGCTCATCACGCTGTTCGTCTTCGCCACATGGAACGACCTGTCGCAGCTCGGCGTGGTGCGCTGGGCGACCGGGTTGTTCGGCTGAGCCGGGCGGTCCGGCGCGCGCCGGCAGTGGCGGGGGTGGCGGCACCCCTGCCGCTCGGGTAGTCTCCGCGGCCACCCTCACCCCGCCGGGGATATACGCTTTGGTCCGCAATCGGCTCCTGCTCCTCGCAGCCACCTGCCTCGTTCCCGTCGGCTTCGCGCTGAACGCGGAGGCGCAGACCCGAACGCCGCGCGCCACGCGCCCGGCCGCGGTATTGCCCGCCGCAGGCGGCATCGTCCGTGCCATCGATGTCACCGGTAACCAGCGCATCGAGGCGGACACCGTCCGGTCCTACATGCTGCTGCAACCCGGCGATGCCTTCGACGCGGATCGGCTGGATCGCAGCCTTCGCACGCTGTTCGCCACCGGCCTGTTCCAGGACGTGCGCGTGGCTCGGCAGGGCGACCGGATCGCCGTGGCGGTGGTGGAGAACCCCATCGTCAACCGAGTGGCCTTCGAGGGCAACAGCAAGGTCTCGGACGATGTGCTGACGCCGGAAGTCCAGCTGCGCGCCCGGGCGGTGTTCACGCCGCAGCAGGCTCAGGCGGACCGCCAGCGCATCCTGGACCTCTACGCCCGCCGCGGACGCTTCGCCGCGCGGGTGGAACCCAAGGTCATCCAGCTCGACCAGAACCGCGTCGACGTGGTGTTCGAGATCACGGAAGGCGAGGCGGCGCTGGTCAGCCGCGTCAGCTTCGTCGGCAACACCGCCTTCTCGGATAGTCGCCTGCGGGACGTGGTGGCGACACGGGAGCAGGCTTGGTACCGCATCCTGTCCACCGCCGATATCTACGACCCCGAGCGCCTGAACTTCGACCGAGAATTGCTGCGCCGCTACTACCTGCGCCAGGGCTATGCGGATGTGGAGGTGACCGGTGCGGTCGCCGAGCTGTCGCCCGATCGCAGCGGCTTCTTCGTTACCTTCACGATCAACGAAGGCCCGCGCTACCGTGTCGGCCGTGCCGAGATCACCAGCAGCCTGCGTGGCGTCGAGCCCGAATCGCTGCGCAGCGCGCTCGCGATATCCGAGGGCGACTGGTACGACGGCGACGCGGTGGAACGCTCGGTGGAGGCGCTGTCCGATGCCGTCGGCCTGCGCGGCGTGCCGTTCGTGGAGGTCCGCCCGCGCGTCGTCCGGGACCGGGAAAACCAGCGCGTCGACGTGACCTTCGAGGTCGCGGAAGGCACCCGCGCCTATGTCGAGCGCATCGACATCCTGGGCAACAGCCGTACCGCAGACCGCGTGATCCGCCGCGAATTCCGCATCGCGGAAGGCGACCCCTTCAACGCCGCGCAGGTCCGGCGCTCGCGCCAGCGCATCCGGGACCTCGGCTACTTCGCCGGCGCCGAGATCGCGGTGCAGCCAGGCTCGGCGCCCGACCGGACAGTGTTGCAGACCACGGTGCAGGAACGCCCGACCGGCGAGATCTCGCTTGGCGGCGGCTTCTCCACCGATGCCGGCCTGCTGACCGATTTCGGCATCCGGGAACGAAATTTCCTCGGCACTGGCATCGACGCGCGGCTGCAGGCGCTGCTGGCGCAGCGCCGGACGCAGGTCGATTTCAGCATCACCGACCCGGCCTTCCTGGACCGCAACCTCGCGGCCGGCATCGACCTGTTCTACGTCACGCGCAACCTGCAGGAGACGTCCTCCTACTCCGAGAAGCGCCAGGGCGTGGTGCTGCGCGCCGGCTATGAGTTCAACGAGCGCGTGCGGCAGAGCTGGGCCTACAGCCTGGTGCAGCGCGATGTCTTCGACATCCAGTCCGACGCCAGCCGCTTCATCCGCGAACAGCAGGGCGTAACGCTGCTCTCGCAGATCGGCACGACGCTGTCCTACGACGTGCGCGATAGCCGGATCGAGCCGAAGAGTGGCTTCATCGTCCGCGTCGGCTCCGACGTCGCCGGCCTCGGCGGCGATGTCGCCTATGTGCGTTGGCGCGGCGACGTGGCCGGGTATGTGCCGCTGGAGCGCTACCTCGGCAATGCGGACTACGTGCTGGCACTTCAGGCCGGCGTCGGCCTGCTGACGCCCTGGGGCGACCGGCCGGAGCGGATCATCGACCGCTTCTTCCTGGGCGGCGACAACCTGCGCGGCTTCGCGCTGGCGGGTGCCGGACCGCGTGACATCAGCTCGGGCGGCGCCGACGACCCGCTCGGCGGACGGCTGATCTGGACGCAGACGACGGAGTTGCGCTTCCCGCTGCCGCTGCCGCAGGAAATCGGCCTGTTGGGCCGCGCCTTCGTCGATGTCGGCTCGCTGTCCAGTACGCCGGTCTCCGGGCCGGGCGTGCAGGATGATACTTCCCCGCGCGTCGGCGTCGGTGTCGGCGTGTCCTGGCGCACGCCGGTCGGCCTGATCAACATCGACATCGCCCAGGCGGTGGTGAAGAAGGACTACGACGAGACGCAGCTCGTGCGCTTCGGCTTCGGCACCCGCTTCTGAGCACCATCCGGGATTACCCTTTCATGCGTCTGCGCCACCTCCTCGCGGCTTCCCTGCTGATTGGGCCGTCGCTGCTGACCGGCCAGTCGGCCCTTGGCCAGCAACAGCCCGGCCAGCAATGGTTCGTGCCGCCCGGCCAGGGGGCGCAGCAGCCAGCCCAGCAGCAGCGCCCACCCGCACAGCAGCAACGGCCGCCGGCGCAGCAGCAGCGCCCGGCCCAGGCCCCGGCCGCCGGCCAGCGCACCCCGCCGCCGGTGATCGCGATCGTCGACATTCCGGAAGTGCAGCGCCTATCGGCCGCCTTCAACCAGGTGCGGGAGGAGATCGAGCGGCGCCGTGCGACGCTGAACACCGACCTGCAGCGCGAACAGGGCCGCTGGCGCGAGGAACAGCAGGCGCTGGCCGCCGCCCGCGCCACCCTGCCGCCGGAACAGCTTCGCCAGCGGGAGCGTGAGTTGCAGGAGCGCATCACCGACGCGCAGCGCATCTTCCGCGACCGTTCGCGCGCCATCGACCAGGCGGCGCAGGCCGGCCTTGGCCAGATCGAGCAGGCGCTGGGCGCCGTAATCCGCCAGGTGGCGGCCTCCCGCGGTGTGAACATCGTGCTGCCGCGGCCGTTGGTGATCTTTAATGACAGCGGCTTCGACCTGACGGACGAGATCTCCGCGCAGATGAACCGCGTGCTGCGCAGCGTGACCATTCCGCCGGAGGGTGCCCCACCGGTCGATGCGCCGCCTGCCGCCAACGGCGCGCCGCCGCCGCCGCCGCCGCCCGCCCCGGCGGCCCCGGCCGCGCCCGCACGACGGAACTGAAGCCGATGGCGGTCGATCCCCGCTTCTTTCCGGCGGGGGTCCCGCTGACATTGGGTGAAGCCGCCGCCTTGGCGGGCGGCACGTTGCAGGGCGGCGACGCCGCCCTTCGGATCACTGGGGTCGGCCCGCTCGGCGAGGCTGGACCCTCCGACATCAGCTTCCTGCACAATCGCAAGGCCCTGCCGCTGCTGGCGGAAACGCGGGCGGCGGCGGTGGTCCTGCCGCCGGAACTGCTCCCGCGGCTGCCCGAGGGTCGCGTCGCCATCGTCACGAAGGATGCGTATCTCGGCTTCGGGCGGATCGCCCGCGCCCTTTACCCCGTGCCGCCTGTGCGGCCGGGCGTGCATGCGACCGCCCATGTCGATCCGGCCGCCAGCCTCGGCGCGGGCGTGGAGGTCGGGCCTTTCGCCGTGATCGAGTCGGGGGCGGAGGTCGGCGCTGGCTGCATCATCGGCCCGCATGCCGTCATCGGCGCGGGCGTGGTGCTGGGGGAGGGTTGCCGCATCGGCGCCCATGCCAGCATCAGCCACTGCATCGCCGGGCGCGGCGTGGTGCTGCACCCGGGCGCGCGCGTGGGGCAGGAGGGCTTCGGCTTCGCGGTGACGCCGGAGGGCCGGTTCGAGACGATGCCACAGCTCGGCCGTGTGCTGCTGGAGGATGCGGTCGAGATCGGCGCGAATGCCTGCGTCGACCGCGGCAGCCAATCCGACACCGTGCTCGGGGCGGGTACGCGCCTCGACAATCTGGTGCAGATCGGCCACAACGTGAGGACGGGCAAGGCCTGCGTCCTGGTGGCGCATGTCGGCATCGCGGGGTCGACCCGCCTTGGCAACGGCGTGCAGATGGGCGGCCAGTCGGGCGTCGCAGGGCATGTCGAGATCGGGGACCGGGTGCAGGTCGCGGCGCAATCCGGCATCCTGTCCGATGTCGCGGCGGGCGAGGTGGTCGGCGGGTCGCCGGCCTGGCCGATGCGCGAGACCCTGCGCGCCTTCGCGGCGTTGCGGCGGCTGGCAAAGCCAGCGGCAAAGCCGGGCTGACGTTCAGGGTTCAGGGCGGGCGAAAGAACGAGACATGGTTGACAGCGACGACACGACGCCATCCGGCACCGCGAACACCTACGACATCGCGCGGATCATGCAGGCGATCCCGCACCGTTTCCCGTTCCTGCTGGTCGATCGGGTGGTGGAGATCGTGCCCGACGTATCCGCCGTCGGCATCAAGAACGTCTCGATCAACGAGAACTTCTTCCAGGGCCATTTCCCGCAGCACCCGGTCTTCCCGGGCGTGCTGATCATCGAAAGCATGGCGCAGACCGCGGCCGTACTGGTGGTGGAGACGCTGGGACCCTCGGCGCAGGGCAAGCTGGTGTATTTCATGACCGTGGACAGCGCCAAGTTCCGCAAGCCCGTGGTGCCCGGCGACCAGATGCGCGTGCATGTCCGCAAGGAAAAGCAGCGCGGCAACATCTGGAAGTTCACCGCCGAGGCCAAGGTGGATGGCAAGGTGGTGGCCGAGGCCGGCTACGCTGCCATGATCCTCGACAAGTGAGCGCAACCGCGGGCTTGGACACGCAAACGATGCCAGCCTTCATCCACCCATCTGCGCATGTCGCGGCAGGGGCAGAGATCGGTGCCGGCTGCCGCATTGGCCCGGGCTGCGTCGTCAGCGCGGAGGCGGTGCTGGAGCCGGGCGTCGAACTGATGGCACATGTCGTGCTCGATGGGCGGGTCCGCCTGGGCGCGGGGGCGAAGATCTTCCCCTTCGCCACCATCGGCCTCGCGCCGCAGGACCTGAAGTACAAGGGCGAACCTACCGGCGTTTCCATCGGCGCGCGGACCCAGGTGCGCGAACACGCCACCATTCATCGCGGCAGCACCGGCGGCGATGGCATGACCCGGATCGGCGCCGATGGCCTGGTGATGTGCGTCGCCCATGTCGGCCATGACTGCCAGATCGGCGATGGCGTCATCCTGGTGAACAACGTGATGCTGGCCGGCCATGTCACCATCGGCGACTTCGCCGTGGTGCAGGGCGGCGCCGCAATCCAGCAATTCGTGCGCATCGGCCGCATGGCGATGATCGCCGGCATGTCCGGCGTGGAGCGCAACGTGCTGCCCTATGGCCGCGTGAAGGGTTTTCGCGCGAAGCATGCCGGCCTGAACACGATTGCCATGCGCCGCCGCCTGGGCCTCAGCAAGGACCAGGTGGTGACCGTCGCCCATGCGGTGCACGACCTGTATCGCGGCGGACGGCCGGACGAAGTGGCCGGGACCCTTGCCGCCAGCTACCCGGACAACCCCATCGTTGCCGAGATCCTCGCCTTCGCGCGCAACCGCGGCCGACACGGCCTTGTGCCCTTCGGCCGGGCCGGGGAGGAGGAGGAAGGCGGGGAGGCCGCGTGACTGCGCCACCGCCCCCCCTTGGCATCCTGGCCGGCGGCGGCGTGATGCCGCTGCGCGTGGCCGACGCTGCCGCGCGCGCAGGGCGCCCTGTCTTCGCGGTCCTTGTCGATGGGTTCGCCGATCCGCGCGAATGGCGCGCGGTACCGCATGAGGTGGTGCGGCTGGGTGCCGTCGGCCGCATGCTCGGGCTGATGCGTCAGGCTCGGGCGCGGCAACTGGTGCTGGCCGGGCGCATCAAGCGGCCCTCCATCCTGTCGCTGCGCCTCGATGGCGAAGGTGTGCGGTTGGCGGCGAAGGTCGGTCGCAGGGCCCTGTTCGGCGGCGACGACGCGCTGCTGAGCGCCGTGCTCGCCGTGCTGCGCGAGGAAGGCTTCGAGCCGATCGGCGCGCAGCAGGTGTTTGCCGATCTGCTGATGGAGGCGGGCTGCCCGACCCGCGCGCAGCCGGATGCGCAGGCGCTGGCCGACATCAGGCGCGGCATCGGCGTGGCGCGGCAGCTCGGAATGGCCGACACCGGGCAGGGCTGCGTCGTGCAACAGGGCCTCGTGCTGGCAGTGGAAGCGATCGAGGGCACCGATGCCATGCTGGCGCGTTGCACGGCATTGCGGCGGGAAGGTCCGGGCGGCGTGCTGGTGAAGCTTGTGAAGCCGACGCAAAGCCGGCTGATCGATCTGCCGGTGATCGGGCCGGACACAATCCGGGCCGCCGCCGCCGCTGGGCTGCGCGGCGTGGCGGTGGAGGCGCGATATAACGTCCACGTCGGTACCATCGTCCTGGACCGCGCGGCCACCATATCGGAAGCCGACGCCGCGGGGCTGTTCCTGCTGGCGCTGGATGTCGACGCATTCCTGAAAACCGAGGACCCAGAACCATGAGCTCAGCAACCACCAGCGGCTCGCTGCTGCACACCATGATCCGCGTCGGCAACCTTGACCGTAGCGTGAATTTCTACACCAATCTGCTCGGCATGAAGGAACTCCGCCGGCGTGACGTGCCGGAGGGCAAGTACACGCTGGTCTTCGTTGGCTACGCCGAGGAATCGACCGGCGCCGCCGCCGTCGAGTTGACCTACAACTACGGCACGGAAAGCTACGAGCAGGGCAACGCCTTCGGTCACCTCGCCGTCGGCGTGCCGGACATCTACGCAACCTGCGACAAGCTGCGCGCCGGCGGGGCAAAGATCACGCGGGAGCCGGGGCCGGTGAAATTCGGCACCACGGTCATCGCCTTCGTCGAGGACCCGGATGGCTACAAGATCGAGCTGATCGAGCGGAAGTAAGCCACCTCGCATGGCAATCCTGACGCCGCTGGAGGATGCCCTCGCGGGCATGACGGATGCGGCGCGGGCGCTGGCGGGGCGGGAGAGGGTGCGGCTGGCGGTCACCGGCCTGTCGCGCGCCGGGAAGACCGTGTTCCTCACGTCGCTGGTGGCGAACCTGATCGCGGCCGGGCAGGGGGTGAACACGCTGCCGGCGCTGGCAGCCGCCTCCGGCAACCGGCTGCGCGGCGCGCGGCTGGTGCCCCCAGGCATCGAGGCGACGCCACGCTTCGACGCCCGGGCGCATCTGGACGCGCTGGCGGCCGATCCGCCGCGCTGGCCGGAGCGGACCGAGGACCTGTCCACGCTGGAAATCGCGCTGGAACTCGAGCCCGCCTCCTGGCTCGGCCAGGCGCGCGGCATGGTCATGGGCCGCCGGCAGGTGACTCTGGAACTGCTGGATTATCCTGGCGAATGGCTGCTCGACCTGCCGATGCTGGACCAGTCCTACGAGGATTGGTCGCGGGAGACGCTGGCCCGTCTGCGGATCGGGCGTCGTGCGGCGGCCGCGGGGGATTTCCTTCAATTCGTCGATGCGCTGCCGGCCGATGCCCGGGATGACGAGGCGCTGGCCCGGCAGGGCTTCCGCCTGTATCAGGCGGCGCTGCTGCGCTGCCGGGACGACCTCGGCTTCCGCTTCCTGCAACCAGGCCGCGCGCTGAACCCGGGGCCGCGCGGGGAGGCGCCGCTGCTGTGGTTCTTTCCCCTGCCGGGCGGGCGGGGCGGCGACCTCGGCCGACTGCTGGCTCGGCGCCATGCGGCCTATCTGGCGGATCAGAAATCCGCGTTCTTCGAGCCGTTCTTCCGCCGCTTCCGCCGCCAGGCGGTGCTCGTCGATGCGCTCGGCGCGCTGCATGCCGGGGAGGAGGCCTTCGACGACACCGCGGCGGCGCTGTCCGCCATCGCCGGATCGCTGCGGCGTGGCGGCGGCTGGCTGGACCTGCTGACCGGGCAGGGCGTTCAGCATGTGGGCTTCGCCGCGACCAAGGCGGATCATGTCCCGGCCGCGTCTCGCGATGCGCTGGTCCGGCTGCTGGGGGATCTGGTGGGGCGGGAATCGACCGCGATCGGCGGCGCCAGCACGTCCGTCCATGCCATCGCCAGCCTGCGCTGCACCCAGGACGACGTGGCCGTGGTGGATGGGCGCCAGGTGCAGGCGGTGCGCGGCGTGCTGATGCAGGGTGGCCGCAGTGCGCGGATCTATCCGGGCGAGGTGCCGCTGCGGCGGCCGGAGTCGCAGTTCTGGGAAACCGGGGAATTCGAGATGCCGGTATTCCGCCCGCCCCGCCTGACCGGTGACGGCATGGCCGGCGTTCCCCATCTGGGGGTGGACCGGCTGCTGGCGTCCCTGATCGGAGACCTGCTGTGAGCGACCCTTCCGCCCCGCGCGGACCCCGCATCCTGACCGACACGACCGAGCCACCGGCGCCGCGGATCGACCACAGCTGGGAGCTTTCGGTTGCACCGATCGCCGTGCCGCCGCCCGCCGGCCGGCGCTGGTCGGCGATCAGCCTGGCGGCCACCGGTGTCGGCGTGCTGCTGCTGGGCCTGTCGGCAATCGACGTCGCCGGCTTCGTGGCGGATCAGTTCACGCGGGGAAGCTGGCTCGGCTGGCTGACGCTTGGCGTCGCCGTCGCGGGCTACGGTCTGATCGCGGCGGCGATCCTGCGGGAACTGCGCGGGCTCGCCGGGCTCGGTACGGTCGAGCGCGGCCGCGCCGCGGTGGCGCGCGGCGACTTCGCCGAATCCCGCACCGCGATCCTGGCCTGGGCGGCACGTCTGCCGGAGGCGCAGGCGATGCTGCCGGCGCTGCGCAAGGCCGACGACCTGCCGACCCTGCTCGCGCTGTTGGAGGCCGGGCCGCTCGCCCGACTGGACCGTGCCGCGGTGGCGGCCGGTCGGGCGGCCGCGCTGCAATCCCTGGCGGCGACCGCCATCGTGCCGTCCCCGGCGCTGGACGGCATCTTTGTCGCCTGGCGCGGCGTGCGCCTGGTGCGGGAGGTTGCGGCGATCCACGGGCTGCGGCCCGGCCTGGTCGGCACGCTGAAGCTGCTGCGGCGCACCCTGTTCGAGGCCGGGGCGGTGGCGGTGGCCGATGTCGCGATCAACGCGGCGGTCACGGCGGTGACCACCAACCCGGTGGTCGGCTCCCTGGTTGGCGATGCCGCGACCGGGGCTGTGGCGGCGCGGCGGATGCTGCTGCTGGCACGCGCGACGGCGCGCGCCTGCCGGATCGTCACGCCGCGCTGAGGCGGTTCATCCCAGCGCGACGTTGCCGCCGTTCAAATCCTCCCAGTCCACGCCGCGCAGATGCAGCACGGCGCCGTTGCCAAGGTCGAGCGCGATATCCGCGCCATGCGTCACCATCTCATCCAGCGCCGTGGCGAGGGAGGTGAAGCCGGTGCCGTGCAGCAGCAGCATGTCCTCCGCCACGTTGAAGTCCATCACGGTGGACAGGCCGGCCCCCCTGCCGATGACGAATGTGTCGTGGCCGGCACCACCGTACAGCTCGTCCCGGCCGCCGCCGCCATCCAGCGTATCGGCGCCGTCGCCACCGGCCAGCATGTTGCTTCCGGCATGGCCCGAGATGGCGTTGGCCTGCGCGTTGCCGACGCCGAGGTAGGTGCTGCCGACCAGCAACAGGTTCTCGATGTGGTCGAGCAGGTAGTAGCCCTCCGCGGTGTCGGCGATGACGGTGTCGTTGCCTTCGTTTGCCAGTTCGAACACCACGTCGCTGCCATGGTCGACCAGGAACAGGTCGTCGCCCTCATTACCGAGCATGGTGTCGCTGCCGCCGCCACCATCGATGGTGTCATCGCCGGTGCCGCCCGCCATTAGCTGGCCGCCGCTGTTGCCCAGAAGCAGGTCGTCGCCCTCGTTGCCGAAGATCGTGTCGCGGCCACCGCGCCCATCGATAGTATCGCGGCCGGCACCGCCGGACAGCAGCTCGGCACTGCCGTCCAGGCCGCCCAGCACCAGGTCGTCTCCGTCGCCCCCGAGGACGGTGTCGGCGCCAGCGCCGGCATCGATGGTGTCGGCGCCACCTTCGCCGAAGATCACGTCGTCGCCATCCTGGCCGAAGATCACGTCGCGGCCTTCGCCGCCCAGGACACTTTCCGCGCCCGCTCCGCCGGCAATGGTGTCATCTCCTCCGAAGCCGGCGAGCAGGTTGCCGAGTTCGTTGCCGAACAGCCGGTTGGCGTCCTGGTTGCCGAAGCCATGCACCGCGGTGCCGCCCTGGGCGGTGGATTTCAGCATCAGGATTTCGAGGTTGTCGAACAGCGCGTAGCCGGTCGACGCCACGACGATATCGGCGTCGCCGCCGCCTGCCTCCTCCACCAGCGTGTCGGCCAGGTCCTCGATGAAATACACGTCGTTGCCGGCCCCGCCCACCAGCACATCCGCACCGTCATCGCCGATCAGCACGTCGTCACTGTCGAGACCCAGCAGCGTATCGGCGCCCGCGCCGCCATGCAGCGTCTGCTGCCCCGCGCCACCCACGAGGAGATCCGCGCCGGCTCCGCCCAGCACCTGGCCGAAGGCGCCCTCGATTATGTCGTCACCGTCTCCGCCATCCAGCAACCGGGTGCCGGTGTCGGCGACCAGCAGGTCATCGCCAAGGCCGCCGAGCAGCGTCGCGCCACCCTGAAGCGTGTCTTCGCCTTCGCCGCCATCGAGCAGGCTGCCGGCGAGGCCCAGCAGCACGTCGCCGCCCTCGCCGCCCAGTAGCGTCGCGCCACCCTGTAGCGTGTCTGCGCCCCCGCCGCCCTCGCTGATGCTGCCGGCGGCGCCGGCCAGCAGATCGTTTCCGTCTCCACCGGATAAGGTCGCGCCCGGACCCCCGCGCAGCGTATCCGCGCCGTCGCCGCCTGCCAGCCAGCCGTCGGCGCTCGCGGTCAGCAGATCGTCTCCCGCGCCGCCCAGCAGCGTGTCGGCACCGTCCCCGCCATCCAGCGTATCGTCGCCAGCGCTGCCGGCCAGGCGATCGGCGAAGGCGCTGCCGATCGCAGCCTCGAAGCCGGCCAGCGAGTCGGCGCCTCCGGGGCCGCTGGCGCTGCTGTTGGCGAGGTCCACGGACACGCCGGCCGATGCATCGGCATAGGAGATGGTGTCGGCCCCGGCGCCACCATCCATCGTATCGTTGCCGGCGCCGCCGCCGAGAAGGTCGTTGCCCTCGCCACCCTCGAGGAGATCGTGGCCGGTACCGCCCCGCAGCACATCGTCGCCGGCGCCGCCCAGCAGCGTGGAATCGCCGGACCCGCCATCCAGAAGGTCGTCACCCTCGCCGCCGGAAAGACTGGCACCGTCCGCCCCGGCGAACAGGCTATCCGCGCCGCCCAGGCCGGCGATGCTGTCGAAGCCGGAGCCGCCGTCGATCCGGTTGTCGTCGGCGCTGCCGGTGATGCTGTCGGCGTAGCTGCTGCCGGTGACGTCCTCGATGCCCGCGAGCGTGCCGGTCGGAAAGCTGGTCGTGCCGAAGACGCCGCCGCCGAGGTCGACGAAGAAGATCGAGCCGGGTGCAGCCCCGGCAACCTCGGCGAACTCGACGCGGTCCCGCCCGGTGCCGCCGGTGATGACGTCCTCGCCGTCACCGTTGCGGATCAGGTCATCGCCGTCGCCACCATCCAGCACCTCGTAGCCACTGCCGCCGAGCAGGGTATCCGCACCGTCCTGGCCCAGCAGCGTGTCGGCATCGGGGCCGCCGATCAGCACGTCGTTGCCCGCGCCGCCGCCCAGGATATCGGCGCTCGCCCCGCCATCCAGCCAGTCATCGCCGTCGCCGCCCTCCAGCGTATCGACGTCGTCGCCGCCGAGCAGCGTGTCGCGGCCATCGCCGCCGCGCAGGAAATCCGCGCTTTCCTCGCCGAGCAGAAGGTCGTCGTCGGCGCCGCCATCCAGATTGTCGCCGTCCAGGCCGCCGAGTAGCGTATCGGCGCCCGCTTCGCCCGCGATGCTGTCCTGGCCCTGGCCGCCGAGAATCAGGTCGTCGTCGTCACCGCCCGCCAGGCTGTCGGCATCGTCGCCGCCCTCCAGCGTGTCGCGGCCGGCACCGCCAATCAGCCAGTCGACTCCTGCGCCGCCGACCAGCAGGTCATCGCCGGCGTCGCCGTGCAGCGTATCGGCATCGGTGCCACCCTCGAGTGTGTCGTTGCCTTCACCGCCGAAGATAAGGTCGCTGCCCTCGCCGCCATTGGCCTGGTCGTTGCCGCTGTCCGCCTCGATAAGGTCCCCCTGGTCGCCGCCCAGCAGCGTGTCGCGTCCGCCCCCGCCGCGCAGCGTGTCGGCACCTGTGCCACCATCGATCAGGTCATCGCCCTCGTCACCCGAGAGCAGGTCCTGGTCAGCCCCCCCCAGTAGGATATCGGCGCCGTCACCGCCGAAGGCCTGGTCGGACCCGTCGCCGCCGACCAGCAGGTCGGCGCCGGCCCCGCCGAAGAGCGTATCGGCATCCGTGCCGCCATCCAGCGTATCCGCGCCTTCGCCACCCACCAGCAGGTCCGCGCCCTCCTCGCCGAGCACGAGGTCATCGCCGGCGGAGGCATCAAGCACGTCGCTGCCGGCCAGGCCCTGGATCACGTCGGCATCCGAGGTCGGCGACGGGAGGCCTGCCGAGGTGAAGCCGGGGGTGATGACGTCGTCATTGCCAGTGCCGACGATGTTCGCCATGGGACGTCCTGGGTTGGGTCTACGATGACCGGATGTGCGCGACTGACATCAGGACCAATAAAGCATCCGCTCAGATTTGCACTCTGATTAAACCGATTCGAGACCCGCGCGGCTGGCTCGCCCGGAGGGGCGAGGGGCGGGGGAAGCCTGTGCCGGCCGCGTCTCCTCCAGCCGGCCCACTATGGCGGCGGCAAGATCCTCGCCGGGCCAGTGACCGGCCCCGGGCTCCGCGCGCCGATCGGGCTGGCTCGTGAGCCGTTGCGCCAGCCGCACCAGGATGGCGGCCGGCAGCCGCACGGCGGCCTCGGCCTGGACCGGCGCGACCAACGCCATGCCATCGGGCTGCAGCCGGATGTTCACCGGGCCGAAGATGCCGGCGGCACTGATGGCTTCCGCCAGTCGATGCGCCTCCATCCGCGCCGCTTCCTCGAAGGGTTCGCGCAGCAGGGTTGGAAGCTCGCCAGGCGGCAGGTCCAGTGCCAGGTTGCGCTGCGCCAGGCGGGTCGGGGTGCGGGCGCGCCCGAGGGGAAGCGGTCGGGCAGGCCGCGCCGCCGGCGCCGCTGCAACCGGCTTCGGGAACAGCACGGCGTGGCCCCACAGGCAGGCCATCACCGCCATCCCGGACAGCGCCACCTGAGTCGGCAGGGGCAGCCCCGACAGCCCGATGATGCCCGCGGTCCAGGTTGCAATGCCGAGCAGGGCCATGGCCCAGTAGAAGAATTTCGATCGGCCCGGCATGCCCACTCCGCAAACGACGTCAAAAATCACCTAAGTCGTAATTTTCTAGATGTCGCTTGCGTGGAGGTCAAGCCAATGTCGTGCCTGCGGCGGTGTTGATCCGGCTCAACGCCTCGGTCCGCCCAAGTGCCACGAGCACTGCGTCGATCGGCGGGCTCTGCGTGCTGCCGGTCAGCGCCACCCGCAGGGGTTGCGCCACCTGCCCGAGCTTGATGCCCTTCACCTCGGCATAGTCGCGCAGCCACTGTTCCAGGTCCGCCCGTTCCCACGGCGCCTCGGCCAGGAACTCGGCGAGGTTGGCGAGGCGGGCGCGGGCTTCCGGCGTCAGCAGCGCGGCGGCCTTGGCGTCGGGCTCGGGCGCGCCCTCCGGCACCGCGAAAAGGCAGGCGTCGGCCAGTTCCGTCAGCGTCTTCGCACGCGCCTTGAGGTCCGGCATCAGCATGCGGATGCGGCCCGCGGCCTCCGTCCCGAAATCGATCCGCCGACGGGTCAGGATCGCCAGCACCTCCCGCACCAGGCGGTCATCCTCCGCAGCCCGGATGTAGACGCCGTTCAGGTGGACCAGCTTGACGTAGTCCATGCGGGAGGCGGCGCGGCCGACATCCTTCAGGTCGAACAGCTCGATCGCGCGGTCCCGCGGCACGATCTCCTCGTCGCCATGGCCCCAGCCGAGGCGCAGCAGGTAGTTGCACAGCGCCTCCGGCAGGATGCCCATCTCGGCAAAATCCAGCGCACCGACGGCGCCGTGGCGCTTCGAGAGCTTCGAGCCGTCGGCGCCATGGATCAGCGGGATATGGGCGAAATGCGGCCGCCGCCACTCCATGGCGTCATACACCATGCACTGGCGGAACGTGTTGGTCAGGTGGTCGTCGCCGCGGATCACATGGGTGATCGCCATGTCGTGGTCGTCCACCACCACGGCATGGAGGTAGGTGGGCGTGCCGTCGCTGCGCAGGATGATCATGTCATCCAGCTCGGTGTGCGCGACGCGGACCTCGCCCTGCACCAGGTCGGCCACCACCGTCTCCCCGCCGCGGGGCGCCTTGATGCGGATGGCGCCGGGCAGGCTCGGGGCCCGGGCCGGGTCGAGGTCTATCCAGCGGCTGCCGTCATATTTGAAGGGGCGCTTCGCGGCCTCGGCCTCGGCGCGCATCGCCGTGAGTTCCTCCGGCGTGTCGTAGGCGAGGTAGGCGCGGCCGGCGGCGAGCAGCGCCCGGGCCACCTCGGCGTGGCGGGCCTCGCGGTGGGTCTGCATCACGGGCGGCTCGTCCGGGCTCAGGCCGAGCCATTCAAGGCTGTCCAGGATCTGCCGCACGGCGGCATCCGTGCTGCGCGCCTTGTCGGTATCCTCGATCCGCAGCAGGTACTGGCCGCCGTGATGGCGCGCGAACAGGTAGTTGAACAGCGCCGTGCGGGCGCCGCCGATGTGCAGGTAACCGGTGGGCGAGGGGGCGAAGCGGGTGCGGACGGACATCTTGTTTCCGGGTTCCGGCAGAGGGTTTTATCGGCCGGATAGGTAGCCCGGAAGGGCGGCGGGGCCAAAGGTCGGACTTCGTTGCGCTGTCGTGCTCAATGTTCCACCCTGGGTGGAATGTCCCTGGCCACTTCCCTCCCGGCACGAGATTCCGTCACCGAGCTTCTGGCGGGGCAGGCGGGTGCGCAGCATGGGCGGTACGCGCCCTGGCTGGCGGTTGCCCTGGGGGCCGGCATCCTGTGGTACTTCGCGCTGGACCGGGAGCCGGATGCCGCGCCCCCCTGGCTCGCGGCGGCCTCCACGCTGGCGGCGGTGGTGCTGGCGCGGTGGCGGGCCCTCGCCGCCTGGGCGGTCGGGCTGGTGGCGGCGTTCCTTCTGGGGATGGGGTTGGCCGGCTGGCACGCGGCTCGGCAGCCGGAGCCGCTGGCGCTGCCTTATGGCGCGGTGGTCGCTTCGGGTCGCGTCGCGGTGGTGGAGCCGTTGCCGGAGGGGGTGCGGGTGACGCTTGCGGCGGCGCGGCTGGATGACGCGGCGCCGCTGGCCCGCCCGGTGCGGCTGCGGCTGCGGCGCGACGACCCGGCGCGGCCGGAGGCGGGCGACCGGCTGACCGTGCGCGCACTGCTGCGCGAGCCCGGGGCGCCGGTGGTGCCGGACGGCTATGACTTCCAGCGCGCCGCGTTTTTTTCCGGATTGGGTGGGTCGGGCTTCGCGCTCGGGCCAGCGGCGGTGGAGCCGGGGCAGGGGGAGAAACTCGCACGGCTGCGGGCGCGGCTCGAACAGGCGGTGACGGCGGCGATCCCCGGCGCAGCCGGCGCGGTGGCCGCGGCGCTGATCACCGGTACGCAGAGCGGCATCCCGGAGCCGGCCATGGTTGCGATGCGCGATTCCGGGCTGGCGCACCTGCTGTCGGTGTCCGGCCTGCACATGGCAATCGTCATGGGGCTGGTCTTCGGCGTGCTGCGGGCGGGCCTGGCGCTGGTGCCCTGGGTGGCGCTGCGGGTGCCGGGGAAGGCCGTGGCGGCGGTGGGGGCGCTGGCGGCGGGGGCATTCTACATGCTGCTGACCGGATCGCAGGTGCCGATGCAACGCTGCCTCGGCATGGCGGCGCTGATGACGCTGGCGCTGCTCGCCGGGCGAAGGGCGCTGTCGCTGCGGGTGCTGGCCATGGCCGCCGCGGCGGTGCTGGTGGTGGCGCCGGCGGAAGTGCTGGGGCCATCCTTCCAGATGTCCTTCGGCGCGGTGCTGGCGCTGATCGCCGGGCATGACGCCCTGCGGCCCTGGCTGGCGCGGCTGGAGCCCCGGCGCGCCTGGTGGCGGCGCGGCCTGCTGCTGCTGGCAGGGCTGGTGCTGACATCCCTGCTGGCGGGCGCGGCCACCGCCCCGTCCGGCCTGCACCACTTCGGGCGGTTGCAGGTGTTCGGGGTGCTGGCCAATGCGGTGGCGGTGCCGCTGACTTCCCTGCTGGTGATGCCGGCCGCGCTGGCGGCGGTGCTGGCGCTGCCGATCGGACTGCAGGACTGGCCGCTCTGGGCCATGGGATGGGGGGTTGAGTGCATCCTGCTCGTGGCGCGTCTGGTCGCAGACATGCCGGGGGCTGCGCCGGCGATGCCCCCACTGCCGGGCTGGGGGCTGGCGCTGGCGGCCTTCGGATTCTGCTGGCTGTGCCTGTGGCGCGGCGGTCTGCGGCTGTTCGGGGTGCCGGTGATCCTGGCGGGCCTGGCGGCGGGTCTCGTCTCGCCACCGCCGGACCTGCTGGTGTCCAGCGACGCCCGGCTGGTGGCGCTGCGCACGGCGGACGGGATTTACCTCTACCGCGTCCCGGGGGCCCGCAACTTCGCGCGCGACAACATGCTGCGCGCGATGGGCGCGACCCAAGCGCTGGCACTGCCGGGACAGGGGGAAGTCGCGGGCGGCGCCATTTCGTGCACGCCGACAGCGTGCCGCTTCCAGCCAAGGCCCGGCAGCGCCGTCGCCGTGCTGCTACGGGGGCCACCGGCGCGGCGCGGGGAGCGTATGCCGCCCCTGGACCCCGGACAGGCCTGCGGCCACGCTGCGCTGGTCGTGGCGCTCGAGGCGATGGAGCCGCGCTGCCGCAGCGGCGTCACCATTGACCGGTTCGCGATGTGGCGCGACGGCGCCCAGGCCGCCTGGCTCGGCACGGCGGCCGTCATCCGCACGGACCGCGGCCTGCGAGGCGACCGCCCCTGGGTGCCGCCGGTCCCGATGCCAGGTCGCGCCTCCGACCTGCCGCGCGCAACCGTCGATACGGGATCGCGTTAACCATGCCTTAGCCGGGCCAGATCCAGGATGCCCGGACAGGAAGGGCGGAAAGGACGCGAGTCATGGACATGGCATGGATGCTGGTCGCCGGGATTCTGAGCGGTGTCGTCGCCACGGCAGCGTGGCAGCGGCTGCACGCCTGGCGTGCGGCACGCCGCCACGAATGGGACCCCTACTGAGGGCTCAGTAGCGGCGCAGCAGGCCGATCAACCGGCCCTGAACCCGAACCCGGTCCGGCCCGAAAATGCGCGTCTCGTAGGCGCGGTTCGCAGGCTCCAGCGCCACCGAATTGCCCTTGCGACGAAGGCGTTTCAGCGTGACCTCCTGGTCATCGACCAGTGCCACCACGATCGCGCCGCTGTCGGCCGTATCGCCGCGGCGGATGATCACCGTGTCGCCGTCCAGGATGCCAGCCTCCATCATCGAATCGCCAGCCACCTCCAGCGCATAATGCTCGCCGCCGCTCAGCAGCGCGGCCGGGACGTCGATGCTGGCCGAGGTGTCGCGCAGCGCCTCGATCGGCATGCCGGCAGCAATCCGACCATACAGCGGCAGGGCGACAGAGCCCGCTTCGTTCGCTGCCTTCTGCACCCCGGCAAGGCCCGGCGCGAAATGGCCCCGGATCACGTTCGGCGTGAAGGATGGCGGAGCAGGTGCCGGCCCGGGATCGGCCCGGCGCGGCGCGACGTTTTCCGGCAGGCGCACAACCTCCAGCGCACGGGCGCGGTGCGCGCGGCGCTTCAGGAAGCCTCGTTCCTCCAGGGCCGTTATCAGGCGGTGGATGCCGGATTTGGATTTGAGGCGCAGCGCGTCCTTCATCTCCTCGAAGGAAGGCGAGAAGCCGGTCGCGCGCAGGTGCTTGTCGATGAACATCAGCAACTCGTGCTGCTTGCGCGTCAGCATGGCGTTCTCCAGCCGGTCGGGGGACCACGGGGTGCCGAACAAACGGGCAACCGGCATGGATGTTCTATGTAGGTTCCTGCGAGGCCGTCAAATCTTTTTCGCGGCTCTTGCCAAAAAACGCGCCGTAGCGGGGCTTAGATGCCGAACTGGCCCAATGGGATGGCCGGCACCTCGGCCCCCTTGGGCAGGGCCGGCGCCAAGGGCGGCCTCAGGATCAGCGCTTCTGCCCGCGCCAGATTGGCTAACATGGAGCTGTCCTGCTGCGGAAACGGGGTGGCAGTGATGTGGCTGTCCGAATCGGTGCCGAGCGTGGCGCGTAAATGATCGAATCGGCGGTCATTCGCCGGCAGGTCGGCGCCGGCCCGGACCAGGATGGTGCGCGGCGCCGCGGGCGGCAGCCCGGACAGCACGGCGAGTGCCGGCAGCAGGAACTGCACGCCACAGACCAGGGCGGAGACTGGGTTGCCGGGCAGGCCCAGCACCGGCGTGGCGCCGAGCCGGCCCCAGATCAGCGGCTTGCCCGGCCGCATGGCGATCTTCCAGAAATCCAGCGCAAAGCCGTCCCGGCCGAGCGCTGCCTGGATCAGGTCATGCTCGCCCACGCTGGCGCCGCCCGTCGTCACCAGCAGGTCGCAGCCGCGGGAGGCCGTGGCGGCGGCGGCGATCGCATCCCGATCATCCGCCACGATGGGCAGCACCAGCGGATCGCCGCCGCCGGCCCGCACCAGGGCGGCCAGGGCATGGGCGTTGCTGCTGACGATGCCGCCGGGCGGGATCGGCTCGCCGGGCAGGGCGATCTCGTCGCCCGTGGCCAGAATGCCGATGCGCGGGCGGCGATGCACCATCAGCCAGGGGTGGTTGGCAGCGGCGGCGAGGCCGATGTCCCGGGCCGTCAACCGGCGTCCGGCGGGCAGCAGGATGTCGCCCGTGGTGAAGTCCAGGCCACGCCGCCTGATCCAGCGCTGCGGCGCCACGGCCTCCCGCACCGTCACCACGCCGCCGGCTTCCTCGGCATCCTCCTGCAGCAGGATGCCATCAGCCCCGGGAGGGACGAAGCCGCCGGTGAATATGCGGACGGCCTGCCCGGCGCCGACATCCCCTGCGAAAGGATGGCCTGCCGGGGCGGCGCCCACAACGACCAACCGGGCGCCGAGCACGGCGTCGGCCGCGCGCACGGCATAGCCATCCATGGCCGAGACATCCGCCGGTGGCTGGGTCAGCCGGGCGACGACGGGCTGCGCGAGCGTACGATTCCAGGCCTCGGCCAACGCGACCGTCTCGGTCGCGGTGGGGCGCAGCGCTTCCAGTATCCGGCCGCGGGCTTCTTCCAGCGGGATCATCAGGACGCCTCGTAGGTCCCGGATTTTCCGCCGGATTTATGCACCAGCCGCACCGCCTCGATCCGCATGCCGCGGTCGGCGGCCTTGCACATGTCGTAGATCGTCAGCGCCGCCACGGTCACCGCCGTCAGTGCCTCCATCTCCACGCCGGTCTGGCCGGTGACCTTCACCAGCGCCTCGATCTCCACGGCATCTGGCGCGGCGACGGTGAGGTCCACCGTGACCTTCGCCAGGGCCAGCGGGTGGCAGAGCGGGATCAGGTCGGCAGTACGCTTCGCCGCCATGATCCCGGCGATGCGCGCCACGCCCAGCACGTCGCCCTTGCCCACCTGACCAGCCTGGATCAGCGCCAGCGTCTCCGGCGCCATGGTGATGCGGCCGCGGGCGATGGCGGTGCGGCTGGTCTCCGCCTTGGCGGAGACATCCACCATGGCGGCGGCGCCGGTGGCGTCGAAATGCGTCAGAGCCACCGCTAGATCGCCGAGATCAACTCGCGCGCCGCGGCGGCGACGTCCGGCTGGCGCAGCAGGTGCTCGCCCACCAGCAGGCAGCGAGCGCCGGCATGGCACATGCGGCGAACGTCGTCGGGGGTGCGGATGCCGCTTTCGCCGACCGGAATGCGGTCCGCCGGGATCTGCGGGATCAGTTCCTCCGACGTCGCAAGATCGGTGACCAAGGTCTTGAGATTGCGATTGTTCACACCGATCAACCGCGTCTCCAGTCCCAGCGCCCGGTCCAGCTCCCGCTGGTCATGCACCTCCGCCAGTACCGCCATGTCGAGCGACCGCGCGATATCCTCAAGCTCCTGCGCCTGCTCGTCCGAAAGGGCAGCGAGGATCAGCAGGATGGCGTCGGCGCCCATCGCGCGCGCCTCGAAGACCTGCCAGGGATGCACCATGAAGTCCTTGCGCAGCACCGGCAGGCTGCAGGCGGCGCGAGCCTCGACCATGTGGCCGAGGTCGCCCTGGAACCACGGGCCATCGGTCAGCACGGACAGGCAGGCGGCGCCGCCTTCCTCATAGGCGCGGGCCAGCGCGGCGGGCTCGAAGGGGTCGCGGATCAGGCCACCGGAGGGCGAAGCGCGCTTGATCTCGGCGATCAGCCCGACCCGGCCCTCGCCGACGGCGGCGCAGAGCGCCCCGGTGAAGTCGCGCGGCGCGTCCGCGTGGCGGGCCTGCGCCTCGACCTCGGACAGCGGCATGGCGGCGGATCTCTGGCGCACTTCCTCGTATTTGTCGGCGAGGATGCGGGCCAGGGTGTCGGAGATGACGGGGGTTGTGACGTTCATCGGGGCGGGTGCTCGGCAGGGGGCGGCTCGGGGGGAGCGGCGGTGGCGGCGCGCAGGCGGGTCAGCACGGCAAGCGCCGCGCCACTGTCGAGGGCGGCGGCAGCCTGGGTCGCGCCGGCGCGGATGTCGTCCACCCGGCCCGCGACCACAAGGGCCGCGGCGGCGTTCAACAGCACGCAATCGCGATAGGCCCCCGGCGCGCCTTCCAGCAGCGCCAGCAGCGCGGCGGCGTTTTCGGCCGGATCGCCGCCTTTCAGGGCGCTGGCCGGCGCGCGCGGCAGGCCCGCCTGTTCCGGGGCCACCTCGAATTCGTGAAGCCGGCCGTCGCGCAGTTCCACCACCTGGGAAGGGCCGGCGAGGGTCAACTCATCCAGCCCCTGCCCATGCACCAGCCAGGCGCGCTGCGTGCCAAGGCGGGCCAGCGTCTCCGCCATCGGGCGCAGCCATTCAGGGGCGAAGACGCCGGTCATCTGCCGGGTGACGCGGGCCGGGTTCGCCAGCGGGCCGAGCAGGTTGAAGATGGTGCGGGTGCCGAGTTCGACGCGCGGCCCGGCGGCGTGGCGCAGGGCGGAATGGTGGCGCGGCGCCATCAGGAACACCATGCCGACCTCCGCCAGGATGCGCGGCAGCGCCTCCAGCGGCGTGTCCATCACCGGGATGCCGAGCGCCGACAGCGCATCGGCGGCGCCGGAGCGCGAGGACAGCGCGCGGTTGCCGTGCTTCGCCACCTTCACGCCGCAGCCGGCGACGACCAGGGCGGTGGCGGTCGAGATGTTCAGCGTGCCCGCGGCGTCGCCACCGGTACCGACGATGTCCATGGCACCGTCCGGCACGTCGACGGCCAGCATCCGGGCGCGCATGGCGCGGACTGCGCCGGTCATCTCCGCCGCCGTCTCGCCGCGCACGCGCATCGCCATCAGCAGGCCGGCGATCTGAGCGGGCGTTGCCTCGCCGGCCATGATCATGCCGAAGGCGGCCTCGGCCTCGCTTTCCGCCAGTTTTTCGCCGGCGGCGAGGCGGGCCAGGATCTTCTTCATGCTGCCGCGGTCGAGGATGCGAAGGTGTTCCTGCGGCCGGCCAGGGCGAGAAAATTGCGCAGCAGGTCGTGGCCGTGCTCGCTGGCGATGCTCTCGGGGTGGAACTGCACACCCCAGACCGGCAGGTCACGATGCGCCAGGCCCATTACCAGGCCATCGGCGGTGCGGGCGGTAGGCAGCAACGTCTCCGGCAGGTCCTCGACCACCAGCGAATGATAGCGGGTGGCGCGGAACGGGGAGGGGATGCCGGCGAAGATGTCAGTGCCGCCATGGGTCACGTCCCAGACCTTGCCATGCACCGGCTCCGGCGCCCGCACCACGCGTCCGCCGAAAGCCTGCCCGATGGCCTGGTGGCCAAGACAGACGCCGAGCAGCGGAAGGCGCCGCGCGGCGGCGGCGCCGATAAGGTCGAGGCAGATGCCCGCCTCATTCGGCGTGCAGGGGCCGGGGGACAGCACGATCGCCTCCGGGTCCAGGCCCATCGCGGCCTCAACCGAAAGGGAGTCGTTGCGCCGAACCTCAACCACCGCCCCAAGATCACCGAGGAAGTGGTAGAGATTGAAGGTAAAGCTGTCGTAGTTGTCGATCAGGAGGATCATGGTTCCGTGACTTTTGTCCCGGAGCGCGGGGGAATCAAGCCGGGGCAGGTCCGCGGGGGCTCGCCGGGGTTCCGAAGGCGACACGACCGGGCCTAGGCTTCGGCCCAAGAACGGATTGGAGGACCCCCAGATGCAAGAGATCCTGCGCCGATTGCTGCCCGTCATTGGCCTCACACTTATCGCGCCAGCCGTCCTGGCCGCCGACCTGCCGGAACGGCCGGTCCGCATCATCGTGCCCTTCGCCCCCGGCGGCACCAGCGATATCGTGGCCCGCGTCCTGGCGGAGGCCGCCTCCGCCCACCTGCCGCGCGGCGCGGTGGTGGAGAACCGTGCGGGCGGCGGTGGCAACATCGGTGCCGCCGAGGCAGCGCGCGGCCCGGCTGACGGCACCACGCTCCTGCAATGCGCCTTCGGCCCCTGCGGCGCCAACCCGGCACTGTATGCGAACCCCGGCTACGACCTGCTGCGCGACTTCGCGCCGGTGGTACTGACCGGCGCGGTGCGCAACGTGATGGCGGTGCGGCGGGACCTGCCGGCGCGGGACGTGCCGGAATTCATCGCCCTCGCCCGCAGCCAGGCCGGCGGCGTCAGCTTCGGCTCCTCCGGCGTCGGCGCCTCCAACCACCTCGGGCCGGAGTTGCTGCGGGCGGTGACCGGGATCGAGATGGTGCATGTGCCCTATCGCGGCTCCGGCCCCGCCATCACGGACCTCATCGCCGGGCGGATCGACGTGTTCTTCGACAATCTGCCCTCCATCCTGCCGCACATCCGCGCCGGCAGCGTCCGCGCCCTGGCCGCGGTCAGCGACCATCGGATCGGCGAATTGCCGGAGGTGCCGACCTTCGCCGAGCAGGGCGTGCAGGGCATGGCGATCGATAGCTGGTTCGGCTTCATGGCGCCCGCCCGCACGCCGGCGCCCGCCATCGCGGCGCTGAACGCGGCCTTCAACCAAGCGCTGGCGGACCCGCGCGTGCGGGCGCGGCTGACGGAACTGGCCGTGGCGCCGCTCGGCGGCACGCCGGAGCAAATGGGCACGCATGTCCAAGGCGAGGTCGCGCGCTGGGCGGATGTAGTGCGGCGGCAGGGGATTCGCGCGCAATGATTTCCTCGATCATTACCTGCGTCCGCACGCTGCGCGTGCCGGAGCGCGCGAACATCCTGTGGGTCGAGATCGAGACTTCAGAGGGGTTGGTCGGCCTCGGCGAAAGCTTCCGGGGCGCGGCGGCGGTGGAGGGGCAGATCCACGAGCTGGTCGCGCCGTTCTTGCTCGGCCAGGATTCGCGGAACATCGAGCGTATCCACCGCCACCTGATGACGCCCTATGTCGGCTTCGGCGCCTCCTCGGCCGAGATGCGCGCCGCCTCCGCCGTCGACATTGCGCTGTGGGACCTGATGGGCCAGCGCCTGGGCGTGCCTGTGCATGAGGCATTGGGCGGGCTGAGCCGGGACCGGATCCGCGCCTACAACACCTGCGCCGGCTACGACTACAACAGCGCGCGGGACCGCCGCGACGTGCGGGCCGGGGAGAACGCCGCCGGTCCCTATGACGACCAGGTCGCCTTCATGCAGCGCGCCGACGAACTGGCGCATTCGCTGCTGGAGGAAGGCTTCACGGCGATGAAGATCTGGCCTTTCGACGTCTATGCGCCGGCCTCGGGCGGGCAGGTGATGAACCTCGATGACCTGAAGCGCGGGATGGAGCCCTTCGAAAAGATCAGGAAGGCGGTCGGCGACCGGATGGAGGTGATGGCGGAACTGCACAGCATCTTCTCGCTGCCTGCCGCGACCCGGATCTGCCAGGCGCTGGCACCCATCCGGCCGTTCTGGGTCGAGGACCCGATCTGCAAGATGGACGACACGGCGGCCCTGGTGGAGCTGCGACGGGCCGTGCCTGGGGTGCCGATCTGTGCCAGTGAGACGCTGGGCGGCAAGGTCGCCTTCCGGGATCTTCTGGTGGCGGGCGCCACCGATGTGGTGATGGTGGATCTGACGTGGTGCGGCGGCCTGACGGAGGCGCGGAAGATCGCGGCGCTGGCGGAATCCTGGGCGCGGCCGGTGGCGCCGCACGACTGCACGGGGCCGGTGACGCTGGTCGCAAGCCTGCACTTCGCCCTGCATGCGGCGACGGCGATCTTCCAGGAGGTGGTGCGGGCGACGCTGGCCACCTGGTACCGCGACCTGGTGACGGAACTGCCTCGGGTGGAGCGCGGCTTCTGCTACCCGATGAAGGGGCCGGGCCTCGGGACGAAACTGCAGCCGGACACGCGCCGGCGCGCGGCGATTCGCGAAAGCCGCGGCTGAATCTCGACACGGCGCTGGGCGGGGCGGCGCCAGACCGGCTGTTCCTGGCCTGCACGCTGTATCTGTTGCTGCCGGCGCTGATCTTTTCTGTCGGCTTTCCCTCCTGGCCCTGGGCGGTGGCGAGCCTGCTGGCCGGGCTGGCCGGGCTGGCCCTGCTACCGGGGTGGCGCGGCGCGTGGCCTTTCCGCTGGCGCGCCACCCTGGCCTGCCTGATAGGTGGCTTCGCCTGGGCCTTCGGCAGCAGCGGCACGCACCACTTGCTTCACGCCCCGATGGATTGGCAAATCCGCGACGCGGTGCTGCGCGACCTCGCCACCCATGCTTGGCCGGTGGGCTACGTGGTGGGCGACGCGACCTGGCTGCTGCGCGCGCCGCTGCACTACTACCTGCCGGCGGCGCTGGCCGGGCCCGGGTGGGCGCAGGCCGCGCTGTATGGCTGGACGGCGATTGGATTGGCCCTGGTGCTGGCGCTGCTGGCCGGGCTGGCACGGCAGGTGGCGCCCGGGCGCCGCGGCGCCGCCCTGCTGGTGGCGCTGGTCTTCGTCGGCTTCGGCGGGCTGGACCTGCTGCCAAACCTTTGGCTGGACCTGACGGAGGGCGGGGGCCTTTCCGCCTATTGGGGGCGCGGCGGCGAGTGGTGGGCGCGCATCTTCCAGTATTCCGGCCATGTCACGCTGCTGCTGTGGGTGCCGAACCACGCGCTGGCCGGCTGGATTCCGGTGCTGCTGCTGCTGCGCCACGGCCGGCGGCCGGAGTTCCTGCGCGCCGCCGCCCTGCCGCTGGCGGCGGCGGCGGGGTGGTCGCCGCTGGCCGCGCTGGGCGCGGGCGTATTGACCGGCGTGGCGACGCTGCTGGGGGGCTGGCGGTTGCTCCGGGCGGCGCTGCTTGGCCCGGTAAACTGGCTCGCGGCGGGGATGGTAGTGCCGCTGGTCCTGTACCTGACGGCGGGCTCCGGCGAGATTCCGCACTGGGCGCTGCTCGAACGCCACGGCGTCGCAGTGCTGCCCCGTCTTGCGCTGTTCATGGCACTGGAGGTCGGCCTCGCGGCGCTGGCGGTGGGCCTGCTGCTGCGGTCGCGGCTGTTGGCGGCGGGCCTGGTCCTGCTGGCGCTGCTGCCGCTGTATGTCTTCGGGCCGGGCAACGAGATGACGATGCGAACCGGCATCGCCGCGCTCGCGGTGCTGGCGGTGGCCGCCGGGCTGGCGCTGGCGCAGGCGGCGCCCGGCTGGCGGCGTGGCGTACTGGCCGCGGTGCTGGTGCTGGGGGCGGCGGGGCAGGCGATGGAGGCCAGCGTGCTGACCCACCGGCCCTGGCGCGCGAGCCGCGACTGCACGCTGCCGGAGGCAGCGGCGCAATCGGTCTTCAACGCCACGGACTGGTCGCACTACGTGATGCTCTGGCCCGAGGAAGGCCTTCGCGGCGTGCTGGCGCCGCTGCGGCTGGTGCCGGCCCGGCCGGAGGCGGTGGCGCGCTGCTGGCCGGATCAGGCCGGGACGGTTCCGGGCAGCGCCGCGCCGGCATCGGCCAGCAGCGCCGGGCCGTAGAGCCGCGGCACGTCGTTGTGCGGCGCCGCGGTCAGCAGTACCCGCCAGCGCGGTCCCATGAGCCCGGCCGCGCGGAGCCCGGCGGTGAGGCGGCGGGCCGGCGCTTCCGTGCCGCCACCCGCGCGCGCCAGCACCACGAGGGCCGGCGGCGGCACCGCGCCGCGCAGGCCGGCGCGCGAGGTGGCCCAGCGCAGCAGCGGCGTGGGGTCGCCATGCAGCGCGTCGAACAGATGCACCTCGTCCACCCGCGCGCCGGAGGCCAAGGCCGCCCGCAACCCGCTGCCGCCGCCGGAATGCCCGGTCAGGACCAGGGCGGAGGGCGGCGGGAAGGCTACGCCGATCTCCGCCACCAGGGCCGCCATGCCGCCAGGTGCCGCGAGCGCCGGCCAGTCGAAGCGACCGGGCCGGCCAGGGATGGGGCGGCCGCGCGGCAGCAGCGCCAGGGTCGGCGGCTGGCGCGGCAGCACCAGGCCACTGCCGGGCAGGCGGCCCGGCGCCAGGCGCAACGGCTCATCGGGCGCAGCGAAGCCGTGGAAGTGGATGACGATGCGAAGGTTGGTGGCCGTGGCCGGAATGGCGTTCCAGCGCAGCACGCAATCCGGCTCGCCGGCGATGCTGCCATGGCTGGCCAGGGCCACGACACGGGGCAGGACGGCCTGGCCCGCGCTGCCGCCGGATCGCGCCGCGCCGGCGCATCCCGCCAGCGCCGGCAGCAGGGCCAGCGCGTGGCGGCGCGAGATCAGCGCCGCTGCGCGGCGAAGCGCACCGCTTCCTCCGCGGCGCGGAACAGGGCGCGGGCCTTCTGGTGGGTCTCCTGGAACTCGGCTTCCGGGTCGCTGTCGGCCACCACGCCGGCGCCGGCCTGGACGTGCATCTGGCCGTCCTTCACCAGGGCGGTGCGCAGCGCGATGCAGATATCCATGTCGCCATCGGCGCCAAAATAGCCGACACCGCCGGCATAGGCGCCGCGCCGCGAAGGCTCCAATTCCTCGATGATCTGCATCGCCCGCACCTTTGGCGCGCCCGAGAGCGTGCCGGCGGGAAAGCCGGCGGCCAGGGCATCCAGTGCATCCAGGCCGGGGCGCAGCCGGCCGACTACCTCCGACATGATGTGCATGACCTGGGAGTAGCGCTCGACCTGGAACTTTTGGGTCACCCGGACGGATCCAATTTCCGCGACGCGACCAACGTCGTTGCGGCCGAGATCGATCAGCATCAGGTGCTCGGCCAGCTCCTTTGGGTCGGCCAGAAGCTCCGCCTCCAGCCGTTTGTCCTCTTCCGGCGTCGCGCCACGAGGACGCGTTCCAGCCAAGGGGCGCAGCTTCACCTCGCCATGCTTCACGCTGACCAGGATCTCCGGCGAGGCGCCGACCAGCGACAATCCATCAAGGTCCAGGAAAAACAGGTAGGGCGCCGGGTTCAGCCGGCGCAGCGCGCGGTACAGGGAAAACGGCGGCAGGCCGAAGGGCGCGGTGAAGCGTTGCGAGGGCACGACCTGGAACACGTCGCCGGCCGCTATGTACTCCTTCGCGCGCAGGACCGCGGCCCTGTAGGCATCCGGCGTGAAGTTGGAGGACGGCGCCGGCGGCACCGGCAATGCAGCGGGCGGCGCCGGGCGGGGCAGGGGGCGGTCCAGCGCGGCTTCCGCCTCGTCCAGCCTCGCTTGTGCCAGGTCCCAGGCCGCCTTCGGGTCCAGCGCCGGGTCGGGCCACACCGGCGTCACCAGGGTCAGCGTATCCCGCACATGGTCGAAGACGGCGACCAGCGTCGGGCGGATCATCACCGCCTCCGGAATGCCGAGCACATCCGGATTGCTGTCCGGCAGGCGTTCCATGTGCCGGACCATGTCGTAGCCGAGATAGCCGAACAGCCCGGCCGCGATGGAGGGCAGGCCCGGCGGCATCGGCATCCGCGTCGCCTGCACTAAGGTACGAAGGCTGTCGAGCGGCGGGGCCGGATCGGCCTCGAAGGCGTGCGGCGCTGACAACGCGTGGCGGTTGATCTCAGCCTGTCCGCCGCGGCAGCGCCAGACCAGGTCGGGTTCGAGGCCGAGGGCTGAGAAGCGACCGCGCGCGGCGCCGCCTTCCACCGATTCCAGCAGGAAGGCGTTGTGCCGGCCCTGCACCAGGCGGAGATAGGCGCCGACCGGCGTATCCAGGTCCGCGACCCGTTCGCGGAACACCACCTGCCCCTGGCCGGCGGACAGCCCCTCCGCGAAGGCGGCGAAGGTCGAGAGAGCGCTCATGGGACGACCTGTTGCAGGAGGGCTGGGCTGATCTGCGGGTTGGCGCGGGCCCGCAGCGCGGCGATGTAGGCGGCGTTCAAATCGTCCGCCATCTGCTGCTGCGCGGTGCGGCGGGCATTGGCCAGCGCCTCCGCATCCGCGGCAGGATCGACGCCGACCACTTCCACGAGCTGCGCCACGGCGAAGCCGGCCGGGGTCGGGACCATGGTCGGCTCCCCAGGCGAAAGGCCGAACAGCACCGGCAGCAATTCGCGGGGCACCGTCAGGCCCGGTGCGCCCTGCTCCGGCTGACGGCCGAAGGGGCCCATGCGCTGGCTGGTGAAGCCGGCGGCGGCGGCGGCCTCCGGCAGGGGCTGGCCGCCGCGCACGGCGCCGAGCAGGGCCGCGGCGCGTTCTTCCTGTGCGCGGCGCTTCGCGTCGTTGATCCAGGCGCGGCGCACGTCCTCCTCGACCTGCTCGAAGGGGCGCAGCGCGGCGGGACGGATCGCCTTCAACTCCACGCCGACAAAACCCTCGGCGTCCCGCAGTTCCTGCAGGCGCGGGGCGGCGCCCTGCTGGGCGGCGAAGATCAGGCGCAGCGCCTCGGCACGGGCGGCGGCGGGCACCGGCAGGATGGCGGGCAGGCCCTCCGCGTCGCGGCCCTGTGCATCCAGCGTCACGTTGGCGACGGTCAGGCCGAACTCCCGCGCCGCGGCGTCCAGCGCGGCACCGCCGGCGAGCGCATCCTCCACCTGGTTGGCGCGGCTGAAGGCGAGGTCGGCGGCGCGTTCCAGGGCTAGTTCCTGCCGCAGCCGGTCCGAGACCTCCGCCAGTGGCGTCGTCGCGCCCGGGGTGACGGCGGCGACGCGCATCACGTGCCAGCCGAAGGGCGACTGCACCGGGTCCGTCACGCCGCCAGGTGGCGCGCTGAAGGCGGCGTTGGCCAAGGCCTCGATCGGCAGGTCGCCGCGCGGCACGTTGCCGATGGCGAGCGCCGCGCCGCCGGCCGCCGTCGCGGCCTGCTCGATCGCGGGAAAATCCGGGTTGGCGCGCCAGGTGGCGGCGACCTGACGGGCGGCCTCCTCCGTCGGCAGCAGCGCCTGCTGCAGGTCGCGGCGTTCCGCCACCTCGTACTGGGTGCGGCGGGCCTCGTAGGCTGCGGCGACGTCGGCGTCGGAGACCTCGATCTGGTCAGCCAGCGTCTCGGCGTTCAGTACGGCAATCGTTGCCTCCCGCAGCGCGGGGGTGGAGAACTGTTCCGGGTTGTTGGCGTGGTAGCGCGCCAGGGCCGCCTCGGCCGGGGGCTCCGGATCGGGCGCGCTGAGCAAGGGTAGTTCCACCACGTCGGCGATACGGCGCTCGCGCTCGTAGCGGACCATGGCGCGGGCCAGCAGGTCCGGCGCCGGGGCGCCGGCGCGGACGGCGCCGGACAGCTGGATGCGGCGCAGATCGTCGCGCACGATCTCGAGGAACTGCGCCTCCGTCAGGTTGCTCTGGCGCAGGAAGCTGTCGAGCGTCAGGCGGTCGAACTGGCCGGCGGTCTGGAAGTTGGGAATGGCGAAGACATAGGCCTGCACGGCGGCATCCGGCGTGGCGAGGCCGAGGCGCGCGGCCTCCGCCCGCTGCGCGCGCTCCGCGATCAGCTGCTCGATTGCCTGCATGGTGACGGCGCGGCGCAGCGGTTCCTCCGCCTCGAAGCTGGCGCCGAGCTGCTGCTGGACGCGCTGGAGCTCGCGCCGTGCTGCCGTCTGGGCCTCCGGCACCTCGATGTCGCCGCCGGCCATGCTGACCACTGCGGTCTCGCGGCCGAAATTGCGCACGGTGTCCTCGATGCCCCAGATGGCGAAGGACAGCACGAGCAGCAGGAACAGGACCTTGGCGAACCAGGTCTGGGTGAGGTTGCGGAACCAGGTGATCATCCGGTTCGGGTAGCGCGGAACGGGTTTGGTTGCCAGGGGTCGGTTGCATGCGGTTGGCGACGTTGGTAGGCGAAGCCTGTCGATAAGGAGACTGTCGTGACCCCAGGCATCCGCCCCCTGATCGCCGGCAACTGGAAGATGCACGGCACCCTGCGCGAGGCCGGCGCCCTGGCGGAGGCGGTGCGCGCCGGGGCCGTGGACGGGCTGCCGGCGGACCTGCTGGTCTGCCCGCCATTCCCGCATATCCACATCGTTGCGGCGGCGATGCTGGGCCAGAAGGTGGCGGTGGGCGCGCAGGATTGCCATGCGGCGGGCAAGGGCGCGCATACCGGGGATGTCTCCGCCGCCATGCTGCGGGATGTCGGCGCGACGCATGTGATCCTGGGGCATTCCGAACGCCGCGCCGACCATGGCGAGACCGATGCCGGCGTACGCGCCAAGGTGGACGCCGCACTGGCAGCCGGCCTCGTGCCGGTGGTCTGCGTCGGCGAGACCGAGGCGCAGCGCCTGGCCGGGGAGGCCGAGACGGTGGTCGAGGGCCAGTTGGCCGGGTCCTTGCCGGACGGCTTCGCCGGCATCGTGGCCTATGAGCCGGTTTGGGCGATCGGCACCGGCCGGACGCCGACGGAGGCCGACATTGCCGCCATCCACGGCACCATCCGCGCCGCCCTGGTGGCGCGGTTCGGGCCGGCGGGGCAGGCCACGCGCATCCTTTATGGGGGATCCATGAAGCCGGGCAACGCCAAGGCGATCCTGGCCCTTGCCAATGTCGATGGTGGCCTGGTCGGGGGCGCGAGCCTGGTCGCGCCGGATTTCCTGGCGATCGCTGCCGCGGCCGGCGATGGCACGGCCTGACGCTCCCGCGTCAGCGCAGGTTGTCCAAGGCGTTCTCTATGGCTTCCTTGAGTTCCTCCCAGGCGCTGTCGGCATTCAGCGCCTTGATGAGGCTTTTCAGCAGCACGTCGATGGATTTGAGCAGCTTGATGAGCCAGTCCAGCAGCCCTCCAGCCAGGTAGGTCGCCGCGCCCCGGAATGGAGTGTTCCTGGCGCGTACCAAGGCAAGCTTGAGTGCAAGCTGCGGGCCAACGAGGCCATGCTGCGAAATGGTCGGCTCCTGAAGGCGATCGACGGATCGCAAGAGATCTTCGTACCTGCTTGACAGATCCCTCCAGGCCGGAGGGATGAGGGCGGCAATGTCTGGCGGGAACGCTTGCTCATGGGTGGATGCGTTTTCGGCGATATCGTCCATGACGGTCCTGAAGCCGTCCAGGAATGCCGACAGTGCCGGCCGGGGGTCGCCTCCACCGTAGTCCGGGAATGTTGCGATCATGGCGCAAATTCTCCACCACGAAGGCGCCTCCGCCTTCGGTGGTCAGGGTAGCGGGACGCAGGGGGTTCCGCTACAAGCCCGCTGCCATGACCTCCATTCTCCTCGTCGTCTTCCTGCTCGTCACCCTTGCGCTGATCGGGGTCATCCTCGTGCAGCGCAGCGAAGGGGGTGGGCTGGGCATTGGCACCTCCCAGGGCATGGGCGGGTTCATGTCCGGGCGCGGCACCGCCAACCTGCTGACCCGCACCACCGCCGTGCTCGGCACCATCTTCATGGCGCTGGCGCTGGTGCTGGCCATGCTGGGCCGGAACGAGGCGCCGCGCGGGTCGATCCTGGATGCGCCGGCCGGCGGCGTCCCGGCCGCGACCGCACCGGCCGTACCTGCGGTGCCGACCGTTCCGAACAACTGAAGCTTCCTGCCCCGGTCGCGTGCCGGGAGCATGTCTGTCACAACCGGTTCCACATGCCGGGCGGGTTCCAATGCCCGTCCGGCTTCGCTATGAGGGGCGTCCATGACGCGGTTCGTATTTGTCACCGGCGGCGTGGTCTCCTCCCTCGGCAAGGGCATCGCGGCGGCATCGCTGGGTGCGTTGCTGCAGGCGCGCGGCTACAAGGTGCGCCTTCGCAAGCTCGACCCCTATCTCAACGTTGATCCGGGCACGATGAGCCCGTACCAGCATGGCGAGGTCTTCGTCACCGATGACGGGGCGGAGACCGACCTCGACCTGGGCCATTACGAGCGCTTCACCGGCGTCGCCGCCAGCAAGCTCGACAACTGGACGACGGGCCGGATCTACTCGGACGTGATCGCGGCGGAACGACGGGGTGACTACCTCGGTGGCACGGTCCAGGTGATTCCGCACATCACCGACAAGATCAAGGACGTGATCCAGGCGGAAACGGACACCTACGACTTCGTCCTGGTCGAGGTCGGCGGCACCGTCGGCGATATCGAATCGCTGCCCTTCCTGGAAGCCATCCGCCAGCTCGCCAACGAACTCGGCCCGACGCGCAGCCTGTTCATCCACCTGACACTGGTGCCCTACATTCCCTCGGCCGGGGAGTTGAAGACCAAGCCGACGCAGCACAGCGTCAAGGAACTGCTCGGCGTCGGCATCCAGCCGCAGATCCTGCTGTGCCGGTGCGACCGGCCGATCCCGGAGAACGAGCGCCGCAAGATCGCGCTGTTCTGCAACGTCCGGCCGGAATCGGTGATCCCGGCCTATGACGCCGACAGCATCTATTCCGTGCCGATCAGCTACCATGCGGAGGGCCTGGACCGCGAAGTGCTGCGGCACTTCAACCTGTCCTTCTACGGCGAGCCGGACATGCGCCGCTGGGAGCGGATCGTGCAGTCGATCCGCGCGCCGGAGGGCGAGGTTTCGATTGCCGTCGTCGGCAAGTATACCAACCTGCTCGACAGCTACAAATCCCTCGCCGAAGCCCTGACTCATGGCGGCATCGCCAACAAGGTGAAGGTAAAGCTGAACTGGGTCGACAGCCAGGTCTTCGAGGCCGGCGACGAGGAAGCGGTGAAGCAGCTGGAAGGCGTGCACGGCATCCTGGTGCCGGGCGGCTTCGGCGAGCGTGGCTCCTCCGGCAAGATCGAGGCAGTGCGCTTCGCCCGCGAGCGCAAGATCCCCTTCCTCGGCATCTGCTTCGGCATGCAGATGGCGGTGATCGAGGCGGCGCGGAACCTGGTCGGGCTCAAGGCCGCTTCCTCTACCGAATTCGGCACGACTCCGGAGCCGGTGGTGGGGCTGCTGACCGAATGGGCCCGCGGCAACCAGGTGGAAAAGCGCAGCGCCGGCGGCGATCTGGGCGGCACGATGCGGCTGGGCTCCTATGTGGCCAAGTTGGCCGAGGGGTCCCTGGTGCGGGACGTGTACGGCGCGCCCGAGATCACGGAGCGCCACCGCCACCGCTTCGAGGTGAACGTGACCTATCGCGACCGGCTGGAGGAGGTCGGCCTGCGCTTCGCTGGCATGTCGCCGGACGGGCTGCTGCCTGAAATCGTCGAGGTGCCGGACCATCCCTGGTTCATCGGTGTGCAGTTTCACCCCGAGTTGAAGTCGAAGCCCTTCGAGCCGCACCCGCTGTTCAAGGGCTTCATCGGGGCGGCGGTGAAGCAGGCGAGGCTGGTCTGACGATGGATGAGAAGGCGCGGCTGCGGCGGTTCGGGATCGGCATGGCGGTGACGCTGGCCATCACCGTGGTTGTAGGTGCGGTATTCGGCTCCCTCGCGGTGCCGCTGTCGCTGGCGATCGGCCTGGGCATCACGCTGCTGCTGGGTGGCGGCCGTTCCCGCGGTTAGGCCGGCGGTAACCTGTTCCGGGCGCTAATGCGCCATGCGGACCCTGCACGGCGCCTCCGGCGTCGAATCCTACCTCTATGAGCCTGGCGATCTGGTGCGGCTGACGCGCCCGGAGGGCGGCAGCGTCAGCACCGCCAGGCCGGGCGATTGGGGCCTGGTCACGCGGGTGCACCCCTGCGGCGCACTGGACCTGAAGCTGGCCGGGTACAGCCGGGCCAAGGATTCCGTGCTGACCCGGGCGGTGGCGGTGCCCTGCGGGCGCGTCGAGCCGTGCGACCGTACCGGGATGCCGCTGCGCCGCGGATTCGCCGCGGTGTGGGACACCCGCCGCCCGCGTTGAGCCGGGCCGTCTTGCCGGCCGGCCGATACACCGTTAAGCGCGGCGCAACCCCACCGCCCGGAGCGCCCCATGGCCGCCATCGTTGACATCATCGCCCGCGAGGTCCTCGACAGCCGCGGCAACCCGACCGTGGAGGCCGAGGTCATCCTGGACAGCGGCGCCGTGGGCCGCGCGATTGTTCCCTCCGGCGCCTCGACCGGGGCGCATGAGGCGGTGGAACTGCGCGACGGCGACAAGGCCCGCTACGGCGGCAAGGGCGTGACGCGCGCCTGCGGCCATGTCGAGGGTGAGATCTTCGATGCGATCGGCGGCATGGACGCGGCCGAGCAGGTCAAGATCGACGAAACGATGATCGAGCTGGACGGCACGCCAAACAAGTCCCGCCTCGGCGCCAATGCCATCCTGGCGGTGTCGCTCGCCACTGCAAAGGCGGCGGCGGCGGATCTCGACATGCCGCTGTACCGCTATGTTGGTGGCGTGTTCGCCCGCACCCTGCCGGTGCCGATGATGAACATCATCAATGGCGGCCAGCACGCGGACAACCCGATCGACATCCAGGAATTCATGATCATGCCAGTCGCCGCCGGCACGGTGGCGGATGCGGTACGGATCGGCTCGGAGGTTTTCGCGCAGCTCAAGAAGCAGCTGCACGCCGCCGGCCACAACACCAATGTCGGTGACGAGGGCGGCTTCGCGCCGAACATCGGCAGCGCCGAGGAAGCACTGGGCTTCATCAGCAAGGCCTGCGAGGCCGCCGGCCACCGGGTGGGGGAGGACATCCTGTTCGCCCTGGATGCCGCCGCCACGGAGTTCTTCAAGGACGGCAAGTACGTCATGGAAGGCGAGGGCAAGACCTTCGACTCGGGCCAGATGGTCGACTACCTCGATGGCCTGGTGAGGAAGTTCCCGATCGTGTCCATCGAGGACGGCATGTCCGAGGATGACTGGGAGGGGTGGAAGCTGCTGACCGAGCGGCTGGGCGCCAAGGTCAACCTGGTCGGCGACGATCTTTTCGTGACGAACACGGAACGCCTGCGCCGTGGCATCGAGACCGGCACGGGCAACGCCATCCTGGTCAAGGTCAACCAGATCGGCACCCTGACCGAGACGCTGGAGGCGGTGGAGATGGCCCAGCGCGCCGGCTTCAAGGCAGTGATGAGCCATCGCAGCGGCGAGACCGAGGATTCGACCATCGCGGACCTCGCGGTCGCGACGAATTGCGGACAGATCAAAACCGGATCGCTGTCCCGCTCCGATCGTACGGCGAAGTACAACCAATTGATTCGCATTGAACAGGACCTCGGAGCCGCGGCCCGTTATGCAGGGCGGAGCGTCCTGCGCCGCTGAGCCCGTCGTTTCCGCTTTACAGGGGCGGGGCCGGCTGCGATTCAGGGGGTCTGTCGGTCGGGGGACTCGCAGGGGTGAGTGATTTGTATCTACCGCCAGAACGGCGGGGGGGCGCCGGCGCGTGGATCATGCGTCGGGTCAGGGCGGCCGTGCTGCCGGTGCTGTTCCTGGGCACCAGCGGCTACTTTGTCTGGCATGCGGTGCATGGCGAGCGCGGCCTGATCGCGCGCGACGTGCGCCAGGAGCGCATCCAGGAGGCGCGGCTGGAGCTAACCCGGGTGCAGACCGAGTTGGAGGCGGTGGAACGGCGCGTCCACGGTCTTCGTGGCGACCGGCTGGACCGCGACCAGCTGGATGAGCGGGCGCGGCAACTGCTCAACATGGTCGACAAGAACGAGATCGTCGTTCCCTACGGGCCGGAGCGTCGCCTGTTCTGATGCGCTGCCGCCCCGATCGGGGGCGGCCGGGTGAGGGGGCATGAGCCCCGAATTTCCTGCCCTGATGGCGGGCATGCTGCCTTGCGGCCGCGGATTTCGTGAAATTGCGGCAGGCGCCGCCGGATAGCAGCATTCGGCTGGCTGCCCTGGTGCCCTCGCAATCCCATTCCGGAAGCGCGAAAAACCGGCGAGGTTGAGTTAACCGATCCGCGGTTAATCGCCTTATTGCATTGCACAATAACGCTATTTCATCGAAACCGCGTGCTTGCACCGCGGTTTGGGCGCGCGTAGATGCGTTGAAAGGCAAGCCCTGAGGAGGAACCGCATGGCCGAGACCGCCGCCCGCGCAGCTCGCGGAAAGGGGGCCTCCAAGGGGGGCAGCCAGCCCGCCGTCAGCAAGGATCTGCTGACCCGTGCCTATCGCGACATGCTGCTGATCCGCCGTTTCGAGGAAAAGGCCGGCCAGCTTTATGGCATGGGCCTCATCGGCGGCTTCTGTCACCTCTATATCGGCCAGGAAGCCGTGGTGGTCGGCATGCAGCTCTGCCTCAAGCCGGGCGACGAGGTCATCACCTCCTACCGCGACCATGGGCACATGCTGGCCACCGGCATGGAAGCGCGCGGCGTGATGGCCGAGCTCACCGGCCGCATCGGCGGCTATTCCAAGGGCAAGGGCGGGAGCATGCACATGTTCTCCCGCGAGAAGGGCTTCTATGGCGGCCACGGCATCGTCGGCGCGCAGGTTTCGCTCGGCGCCGGCCTGGCCTTCGCCAACTGGTACCGGGAAGATGGCGCGGTCGCCGTGACCTATTTCGGCGAGGGGGCCTCCAACCAGGGCCAGGTGTTCGAGAGCCTGAACCTGGCAGCACTGTTCAAGCTGCCCTGCATCTTCGTCATCGAGAACAACAAGTACGGCATGGGCACCAGCGTGGAGCGTGCCAGCGCCTCCCGCGATCTGTCGAAGAACGGCGCGCCCTGGGGCATCCCCGGCGAGCAGGTCAACGGCATGGACGTGCTGGCGGTGAAGGAGGCCGGCGAACGCGCCGTCGCCCACTGCCGCGCCGGCAACGGCCCGTACCTGCTGGAGATGAAGACCTACCGCTACCGCGGGCATTCGATGTCCGACCCGGCGAAGTACCGGACGCGGGAGGAAGTGCAGAAGATGCGCGAGCAGAACGACTGCATCGAGACCGCGCGGAAGATGCTGCTGGAGCAGTTCGGCGCCTCCGAGGCCGAGCTCAAGGTGATCGACGACGAGGTGAAGGCCATCGTGCAGGACAGCGCCGAGTTCGCGCAGACCTCGCCGGAGCCGGATGAGAGCGAGCTTTGGACGGACGTGCTGGTGGAGTCGAAGGCATGACTCAGATCCTGATGCCGGCGCTGTCGCCGACGATGACGGAGGGCAAGCTCGCCCGCTGGCTGAAGGCGGAGGGCGACGCGGTGAAGGCCGGCGACGTCATCGCCGAGATCGAGACCGACAAGGCGACCATGGAAGTGGAAGCCGTGGATGAGGGCACGCTGACCAAGATCCTGGTGCCGGAAGGCACCGACGCCGTCGCGGTGAACACGCCGATCGCGGAGTTGGCCGACGGCAACGAGACCGCGGCGAAGCCGGCGCCCCAGGCTGCACCTGCACCGGCGAAGAATGGTGAGGATGCCGGTGCGATCGCGGCCAAGGGCACCGAGACCCGCCCCGAGACGACGCCCGCCATGGCCAAGGCCCCTGCGCCGGAAAAGGAATGGGGCGCGACCAAGCCGATCACGGTGCGTGAGGCGCTGCGCGACGCGATGGCGGCGGAGATGCGCACCGACAAGGACGTGTTCCTGATCGGTGAGGAAGTCGGCCAGTACCAGGGTGCCTACAAGATCAGCCAGGGCCTGCTGGACGAGTTCGGGCCGAAGCGTGTCATCGACATGCCGATCACCGAACATGGCTTCACCGGCATGGCGGTCGGCGCGGCGATGACGGGCCTGAAGCCCATCGTCGAGTTCATGACCTTCAACTTCTCCATGCAGGCGATCGACCAGATCGTGAATTCCGCGGCGAAGACGCTGTACATGTCGGGCGGCCAGCTTGGCTGCCAGATCGTGTTCCGCGGCCCGAATGGTGCCGCCAGCCGCGTCGCGGCGCAGCACAGCCAGTGCTATGCCTCATGGTACGCCCATCTTCCGGGCCTGAAGGTGCTGGCGCCGTGGTCGGCGGCGGATGCCAAGGGCCTGCTGCGGGCTGCGATCCGCGATCCGAACCCGGTCATCTTCCTGGAGAACGAGATCCTCTACGGGCAGACCTTCGACTGCCCGACGGATGAGGATTTCATCCTGCCGATCGGCAAGGCAAAGGTGGAGCGCGAGGGCACCGACGTGACCCTGGTGGCGTTCTCCATCATGGTCGGCATGGCGATGCAGGCGGCGGAGGCGCTGGAGGCGCAGGGGATCAGTGCCGAGGTCATCAACCTCCGCACGCTGCGGCCGCTGGATATCGAGACCGTGGTGAAGTCGGTGAAGAAGACCAACCGCCTGGTCACGCTCGAGGAAGGCTGGCCCTATGCCGGCATCGGGGCGGAGGTCGCCATGCAGATCCTGGAAAACTGCTTCGACGACCTGGATGCGCCGCCGGTGCGGGTGCACGGCCTGGATATTCCGATGCCCTACGCGGCGAACCTGGAGAAGCTGGCGCTGCCGCGGCTGGAACAGGTGATCGATGCTGCCAAGCGCGTGACCTACAAATAGGAGCGACAGCAGATGGCAACGAACATCCTGATGCCGGCGCTGTCCCCGACGATGACCGAGGGCACGCTGGCGCGCTGGCTCAAGGCCGAGGGCGACACGGTGAAGGCCGGCGACATCATCGCCGAGATCGAGACCGACAAGGCGACCATGGAAGTGGAAGCCGTGGATGAGGGCGTGCTGGGCAAGATCCTGGTCCAGGGCGGCACCGCGGGCGTGAAGGTCAACGACCCGATCGCGGTGCTGGTTGAGCCGGGTGAGTCCGCCGATGCGGCGCCGGCGGCCAAGGCGGACGCGCCCAAGGCCGAGGCATCCAAGCCCGTGGCGCCTGAAACGCCCAAGACCGAACCCGCCGCGGCGCCGAAGACGGAGGCGCCGAAGACCGTCGCATCCTCCGGCGACCGCACCATCGCCTCGCCGCTGGCGCGGCGCATGGCGGCGCAGGCGGGCATCGACCTGGCTGGCCTCAACGGCAGCGGGCCGAACGGCCGCATCGTGAAGACGGATGTGGAGGCGGCGCTGGCCAAGCCGCAGGCGGCGAAGCCCGCGGCAGCAGCCTCGGCACCCGCACCGGCTGCGGCGCCCGCCGCGGTACCGGCCCCGAAGGCCCCGGCGCCCGCGATCACGGCGCCGCATACCGCGATCCCGAACAGCACGATGCGCAAGGTGATCGCGCGGCGGCTGTCGGAATCGAAGCAGACGGTGCCGCACTTCTACGTCTCGATGGATATCGAGATCGACGCGCTGCTGAAGCTGCGGTCACAGTTGAACGCGACGTCGCCGAAGGATGGCCCGGGCGCGTTCAAGCTCTCGGTGAACGACCTGGTGATCAAGGCGGCGGCGGTGACGCTGCGTCGGATGCCTGCGGTGAATGCGACATGGACGGAGGATGCGATCCTTCAGTACCACGACGTCGACATCTCGGTGGCCGTCAGCATCCCCGATGGCCTGATCACGCCGATCATCCGCAAGGCCGATCAGGCGGGCCTCGCCTCCATCAGCAGCCAGATGAAGGACCTCGCGGCGCGGGCCAAATCGGGCAAGCTGAAGCCGGAGGAGTTCCAGGGCGGCGGGTTCAGCATCTCCAACATGGGGATGTATGGCGTGCGTGACTTCTCCGCGATCATCAACCCGCCGCAGGCCGGCATCCTCGCGGTCTCCGCCGGCGAACAGCGGCCCGTGGTGAAGGATGGCGCGCTGGCGATCGCGACGGTGATGACCTGCACGCTGAGCGTCGACCACCGCGTTGTGGATGGCGCGCTGGCGGCGGAGTGGATCGCGGCGTTCAAGAAAGTCGTCGAGGAGCCGCTGAGCCTGATGCTGTGAGCTTCACCCTCCGCGACGCCGAGCCTGCGGACCTGCCGGAGATCCTCCGGCTGGTCCGTGACCTCGCCGGATACGAGAAGCTGCTGCATGAGGCGGTGGGGACGGAGGCGGATTTCCGCGAGGCACTGTTCGGCGCCAACCCGCGCGTCTTCTGCACGCTGGCGGAGCGCGAGGGGCGGCTGATCGGGCAGGCCATCTGGTTCTATAATTTCTCGACCTTCACCGGCCGGCCCGGCATCTACCTCGAAGACATCTACGTCGAGCCGGCGCATCGCGGGCTCGGCGCCGGCGGCGCCTTCTTCCGGCACCTGGCGCAGCGCGCGGTGGCGGAAAACTGCACGCGGATGGAATGGCAGGTGCTCGACTGGAACGCACCGGCCATCAAGTTCTATGACCGCATCGGCTCGGACAGCCGCGATGAATGGCGCGTGAGGCGCCTCTCGGGTGACGCGCTGCGTGCCCTGGCAGGAGAGTCCTGAAATGGCGGAGAGTTTCGATCTCGTCGTCGTCGGCGGCGGCCCTGGTGGCTATGTCGGCGCCATCCGCGGCAGCCAGCTCGGCATGAAGGTGGCGCTGGTCGAGCGCGAGAACCTGGGCGGCATCTGCCTGAACTGGGGCTGCATTCCGACCAAGGCGCTGCTGCGCGCCAGCGAGATCAATCACCTGCTGCATACGCTGGATGCCTATGGCTTCGCGGCGGACAATATCCGCTTCGATTTCGCCAAGGTGGTGAAGCGCAGCCGCCAGGTTGCCGGGCAATTGTCGGGTGGCGTGAAGCACCTGATGAAGAAGAACAAGGTGACCGTCTACGACGGCCACGCGAAGCTCGCCGGGCCGGGCAAGGTATCAGTCAGCAAGGACGGCAAGCCGGTAGCCGAGCTTCAGGCCAAGCACATCCTGCTGGCCACCGGCGCCCGCGCCCGCGTGCTGCCGGGGATGGAGCCGGACGGCAAGCTGATCTGGTCCTACCGCGAAGCGATGACGCCGGTCGCGCTGCCGAAGAAGCTGATCGTCATGGGCTCGGGCGCCATCGGCTCCGAATTCGCCAGCTTCTACCTGAACATGGGCGCAGAGGTGACGCTCATCGAGGTGATGGACCGCATCCTGCCGGTCGAGGACGCCGAGATCTCGGCCTTCGTCCACAAGGCATTCACCAAGCAGGGCATGAAGATCATCACCGGCGCGCGGGTGCAGGGTGTCCGCAAGTCGGCCGACAGCATCACCGCAATCGTCGAAGCCGGCGGCAAGGTCCAGGACATCACGGCGGACCGGCTGATCTCAGCGGTCGGCATCGTCGGCAACGTGGAAGACCTCGGGCTGGAAGGCACGAAGGTGAAGGTGGAGCGCACCCATGTGGTGACGGACGCCTTCGGCAAGACCGGCGAGCCGGGCGTCTATGCCATCGGCGACCTGACCGGCGCGCCCTGGCTGGCGCACAAGGCGAGCCATGAGGCGGTGATCTGCGTCGAGGCGATCGCGGGCAAGCATCCGCATGCCATGGATATCCTGAACATTCCCGGCTGCACCTACTGCCGCCCGCAGGTCGCCAGCGTGGGAATGACGGAAGCGCGCGCCAAGGAGGCGGGCCATGAGGTGCGCGTCGGCCGCTTCCCCTTCATCGGCAACGGCAAGGCCATCGCGATGGGGGAGCCGGAGGGCTTCGTGAAGACGGTGTTCGACGCCAAGACCGGCGAATTGCTCGGCGCGCACATGGTGGGGCCGGAGGTGACGGAGATGATCCAGGGCTACGGCATCGCCCGCACCCTGGAATCGACCGAGGCGGAGTTGATGCATACCGTCTTCCCGCACCCCACCGTGTCCGAGGCGATGCATGAGTCGGTGCTTGATGCCTATGGCCGGGTGATCCACATCTAGCGCCATGAGCACCCGCGTCGAGATCAACCACGCCAGGGCCGGAGCCATCCGGCACCCGGAAAAGGCAAACCGCCCCGACAATCCGATCCAGCGGAAGCCGGATTGGATCCGGGTGAAGGCGCCGACCAGCCCGGTGTACCGGGAAACGCAGGCGCTGATGCGGGCGAATGGTCTGGTGACGGTCTGCGAGGAAGCCGCCTGCCCGAACATCGGGGAATGCTGGTCGCAGCGCCACGCCACCATGATGATCATGGGCGACACCTGCACCCGCGCCTGCAGCTTCTGCAACGTCATCACCGGCATGCCGAAGGCGCTCGATGCCGATGAGCCGCGGCGGGTGGCGGATGCGGTGGCGAAGCTCGGCCTGCGGCACGTTGTCATCACCTCCGTGGACCGCGACGACCTCAAGGACGGCGGGGCGGAGCACTTCGCCCAGACGATCCGGGCGCTGCGCGCCGCGGCGCCGGAGACGACCATCGAGATCCTGACGCCCGATTTCCTGCGCAAGGATGGCGCGCTGGAGGTCGTGGTGGCGGCGCGGCCGGATGTGTTCAACCACAACCTGGAAACCGTGCCGGCGCTGTACCCCTCCATCCGGCCGGGCGCCCGCTATTACCATTCGCTGCGGCTGCTCGACCGGGTGAAGCAGCAGGACCCGTCCATCTTCACCAAGTCCGGCATCATGGTCGGACTGGGGGAGAAGCGGATCGAGGTGCTGCAAGTGATGGACGACCTGCGCAGTGCGGAGGTCGATTTCCTGACCATCGGGCAATACCTCCAACCCAGTGTGAAGCACGCGGCGGTCGATCGCTTCGTGACGCCGGACGAGTTCGCCGATTACGGCCAGGCAGCGCGCGGCAAGGGCTTCCTGCTGGTGTCGGCGACGCCGCTGACACGGTCGAGCTACCACGCGGACCGCGACTTCGCGGCGTTGCGCGATGCGCGGGCGGCCAGGCTGAAGGCCGCCTGATGCCGACTCACGCGGAAAAGCGGGTGCTGCCGTATTCGGACGAGCAGCTTTTCGACATGGTCGCCGATGTTCGCCGCTATCCGGAATTCCTGCCCTGGTGCGTCGGGGCGCGCATCGTCTCCCGCACCGAGGGCGAGCTGATCGCGGACCTGACCATCGGCTTCAAGATGTTCCGGGAGACCTTCCGCAGCCAGGTCACGCTGGAACGGCCGCACCATGTGCATGTGCGCTACCTGACGGGCCCGTTCCGCTACCTGAACAACCACTGGCGCTTCCGGCCAGTGGCGAACGGTACCGAAGTCGATTTCTTCGTCGATTTCGAGTTCAAGTCCCGCCTGCTGCAGGCGGTGATCGGCACCGTGTTCAACGAGGCCGTTCGTTTGATGGTGCGGTCCTTCGAGCGCCGCGCCGCCAACCTCTACCGCCGCGCCGCGCCGCCCGCCGCCGCCACGCCGGCCCCCTCCGCCTGAAACGGGCTAGCTTCGCTGGGTCCCTGGGACTGTCGGCGGCAGCCTGAACGCCGAACCGGCCTCTCCTGCGCCTGGCTGCGGTAACCAAGCCTGATCTGCGTGACAGGTCGCGCAAAAATGGTACAAATCTCGTATAAAAATACAGATTATGCCATAAACGTCAAATCGCGGTGGCAAACCTACAACCTATACTGCGGGGCAGCGCAATCTTTTTGTAGGATCATCCCAAATGTTGTCCGTCCTGCTTGTCTCAGGCGATCAACGCCTTCGCGCCAGCCTCGCCGACAGCCTTGCCCAATCCTTCACGGTGCAGCAGGCGGAGGATGCCGCCGCCGCCCGGGTCCTGCTCAGCGGCTCAGGCGTTGATTGCGACGCGGTGCTGATCGACACCGGCATGTCCCCGGCCGAGGGTCCGGATCTCTGTGCAAGCCTGCGCGCCAGCGGCGTCGACCTGCCGATCGTGCTGCTCAGCGAAGCCGGAGACGCGCAGGACATCGTCCGTGGACTGAACAGCGGCGCCAACGACTACATCGTCAAGCCGTTCAGCCTGCCGGAACTGGCCGCACGGCTTCGCGCCCATCATCGGGTGCATGCCAGCGCCGGGACCGCGGTCCGGACCATCGGCCCCTATGCCTTCCGCCCCTCCGCCAAGCTGCTGCTGGAGCGGGCCCGCAACCGGACGATACGGCTGACGGCAAAGGAGGTCGCGGTGCTGAAATACCTGCATGAGGCGGATGGGCAGCCGGTCGCCAAGCAGACCCTGCTCATGGATGTGTGGGGCTACAACAACGCCGTCAGCAGCCATACGCTGGAGACCCATATCTGGCGGCTGCGGCAGAAGATCGAGCCCAATCCCGCGAATGCCCGGTTGTTGCTGTCCAACCGCGACGGCTATCGCCTGAACCAGGCCGCCTGACATGGGCGCCCTGGACGCGATCCAGGCCATCTGCCGCCTGGTGCCACGGCCCCGGCCGAGGCCACAGGGCGGACCAGGGGCGGGCCTGGGCGAGGCTGCGCCGACCGAACTCGTCGATGGCCGGTGGCAAGTCATTGGCGTTACCGCGCCAGCCGGGGTGGCAAGGCGCGCGTCCCAGGTCGTGGCGCCGGTGGCCGCCGGCGCGGCTGCGGCAAGCGGCATGATCCTGGCCTGCGAGGCCCTCGGCCTGCCGAGCCTGCTCTCCGGCCCGCACGCCGCGCAGCCCGCACCCACGGCCGGTGCGGAAAGTGCTGGCGTGCCATTCGGCTTGGCAGCGGAAGGCGAAACGCTCGGCCTGCTCATGAGCGGCCCGAGCCTGTTCAGGCTGGGCGGCCTGTTCCAGGACCAGCTACCTCTGGTCGGCGAGTTGCACCCGCCGCTTGAGACCGTCCTCGTGCCGGTGCCCGAGCCGGATTCGATCGTGCTGTTCGCCGGCTTCCTGGTGCTGTTCACCGGCGTGCTGCTGCGCCCCGCCGCAAGGCGGCGCCGCCTGTTCGGTTTGCCGGCGGCACGTCGCTAGGCCGTTCGCCCGCAATGCGCGCCGTTCGGCAGGTAGGGCCAGAACAGGCCGTTGGTGAGGTAGGCGCGCTGAAGCGCCTCCGGCCCGTTCAGCGGCTCCGCCACTCCCAGCCGGAAGGCCAGGAACAGGTCCCCAGGCTTCACGCCGCGGTTCCGGGCCGGGTCCAGCCAATCATCCTGCGCGCCATGCTGGATGCGGGTCAGAAGCCGGCGGTTCAGGCCGCGGACCAGCTCGCGCGCCTCCACGGGCCAGGCGCCGTATTTCGAGCCGGGTGTGGTGGCGGTGACAGGGATCTTCCGAAAGCCGCCGGCCTGCTGCCGCCAGCAACTCATGATGTCGTAGTCTGACACCATGAGGTGGCCCTGCGCGCCCTGCACGGCGCCGGAGGGACCGCTTTTCGCCTTCGTCACCGCGGTCTTGGCGGGCAGCAGGCCGTGCAGGGACCGGGCGGCGAGGTTGGGGCAGCGGAAGAACAGCAGCAGGTTCTGCGCGGCGGAGGCCTGGCGCAGCGTCATCACGTCCTCCGGGTCGAAGCCGGTCTCCCGCGCCACCCGGATATCCCGGGCCGAGGCGCCGGCGCGCGCCGCCGCACCCTCCCGCTGATCCGCAAGGATCTCCCCGATGCTGAGCTGCAAACCGACCATGCCCTGTCTTCCGCCTGCGGGCGCGTAACCAAGCACGGGGACATGGCATCCACGTTGCCGCCTGTTTCACGGCTTTGCGTCGCGCGCCTTGCGCGGAAATCGGGCAGGCTCACCGCCATGAAATACATACTCTACGGCGACAAGGGTTCGGGCTCTGGCCCGGTGGAGATGGCGCTGGCCGAAGCCGGGGCCGAGGTGGAACTGCGGGAGGTGCCGCTGGAAGGCGACCACCAGCGTCGCGCGGACTACCTCGAGCTGAACCCGATGGGCCGGCTGCCGACGCTGGTGCTGCCAGGCGGGATGGTGATGACGGAAAGCCTCGCCATTCTGGTGACACTGGCCGATCTGCATCCGGAGGCGGGGCTACTGCCGCCGCCCGGCGACCTCGGCCGCGCCACGGCGCTGCGCTGGATGGCGCTGCTGGCCGGCGAATTCTACCCGCATGTCACGCGCTACGACTATCCGGAGCGGTTCGGCATCGGGCCAGACCAGGCGCAGCCCGTGAAATGGCGGGCGCAGGAGATGGGGCAGGAGGTGCTGGGCGTGATCGAGCGGCACGCGGGTCTCACCGGCGATGCCGCCGCACCCTTCCTGCTCGGCGAGCGCTTCAGCGTTGCCGACCTGTACCTGGCGGTGCTGTCGCGCTGGATGGGCGGCCGGGTCTGGACGCCGGAGAACCTGCCGAAGCTGGAGGTGCTGGCCCGCGCCGTGGCGGTGCGACCGGCGGTCGCGCCGGTGTGGGACCGGCACGGCCTGGGTTGAGGAATGGGCTGGGTTGACGGAACAGGCCGCGCGGGGCGGGATGCGCGGCAGCACATTGCCGGAGCGCCCCATGGTCCATGCCCCCGAACGCCCGCCCGAAGGCGCGCCGCCCGTTCGCGTCAACCTGTACTCGGACACGCAGACGAAGCCGACGCCTGCCATGCTCGACGCGATGATGCGGGCCGAGGTCGGCGACGAGCAGCATGGCGACGATCCCACGGTGCATGCGCTGTGCGATCGCATGGCGGCGTTGATGGGCAAGCAGGCGGCGGTGTTCATGCCGACCGGCACCATGTGCAACGTCGCCGCCACGCTGGTGCATTGCCGCCCCGGCGAGGAGATCATCGCGCATGAGACCGCGCACATCCTGACCAGCGAGGGCGGCGCCCATGCAGCACTCGGCAGCGTGCAGATTCTTCCCCTGCCGGGTCCGCGCGGCATGTACACGCCGGACCAGTTGCGCGGCGCGCTGCGCGGCAAGTCCCGCCACACGCCGACGCAGCGGCTGGTGGAGGTGGAGCAGACCGCCAACACGGGTGGCGGCGCCGTCTGGGCGAAGTCGACGCTGGATGAGATTGCCGGCATCGCGCATGGCGCCGGGCTATCGACGCATATGGACGGCGCGCGGCTGATGAATGCCTGCGTCGCCGCGGGCGTCGCGCCCGCGGACATGGTCGCGGGCTGGGACAGCGTGTGGCTCGACTTCACCAAGGGCCTCGGCGCGCCGCTCGGCGCCGTGCTGTGCGGGTCCGCCGAGTTCATCGACGAGGCCTGGCGCTGGAAGCAGCGGCTGGGTGGCGCGATGCGGCAGGCGGGGGTGTGCGCGGCCGGGTGCCTCTACTCGCTGGATCACCACGTCGACCGGCTGGCGGAGGATCACGCCAACGCCAAGGCCCTGGCGCGTGGCCTGGCGCAGATGGAGGGCGTGGAGGTGCAGGACCCGGACACGAACTTGGTGTTCTTCACTGTCGCCGGCACCGGCGTGGCACCGGGGGATGTGATGCGGCGGGCTCGGATGGAGGGGGTGCAGCTTTCCATGCTCGGCGGCAGGCTGCGCGCCTGCACGCATCTCGACGTGACGGCGCCGATGATTGACGAAGCACTCTCGGTCATCCGGGCGGCGCTGGCGAAGGGGTAGGCTACAGGCTGGCTGCGATGACGAAGTAGCGCGGCATCGGCGGCGGCTTCACGCCCATGGCGTTGGGCGTCAGGTCCGGCCGGTCGCGGATCTGCACGAAGCCAGCCTCCTTCAGCATCCGCCGCGTGTCGCCCGCGGTGTGGAAGGTAAAGCGGGTCGGGTTCCACAGGCTGCGGATGGCGGCATAGACCGTCTTTGCCGCCACCTCCGCCCGGCCCACGACGCCTTCCGGGTCCGGCTCTGCCACCAGCAGCGTGCCGCCGGCGCGGAGCCGCTGGCGGATGTCGCGCAGCAGCGACAGCAGCGGCGCCGGCTCGATGTACATCATCACGCCGAACAGCATGGCCAGGTCGAAACCGGCCTCGGCCGGTGGCATGTCCGAGACGAAGCCGTAGTCGGCGCCTGTGCCGGATTCGGGGTTCGCGATCACCACCCGCGTGCCCGGCGGCAGCGCGGCCCGGCTGCGGAAGCCGCCGGATGTGCCGCCGACATCGAGGATGCGCGGCGCCCGCGCCGTGGGCAGGTAGTCCTGCACGATCCGGGCGACGCAGCCGGCGTGGCTGGAGGGCGAGGCCCGGTTGAACACCGCATTGCCGCCAAAGCCCACGCCCATGGCTGCCTCCCGCAAAAGCGGGTGTTCTACGCCGATGCCGTGGCGGATGCGTCTCGCCGTGTTTCGCGCCCTTCAGGCCAGCTTCGCCAGCAGCCGCGCGTGGCTGCGGGTGCCCTGGTGGAAGCAGCGCATGTCGAACTTCTCGTTCGGGCTGTGCACCTGGTCGTCCTCCAGCCCGAAGCCCATCAGCACACTGTCCAGCCCGAGCACGTCCTTCATCGAGGAGACGATGGGGATGGACCCGCCGCAGCCGATCATGGCGGCGGGCTTGCCGTATTCATCGGCCAACGCCGCCTGCGCCGCCTTCACGAAGGCGCTGTCCGCCGGCACCTCGATCCCTGGGCTGGCGCCGCCGCCCTGGAAGGTCGCGGTGGCATCGGCGGGAAGCCGTGCCTGGACGAACTGCTTGAAGCTCTCGAAGACCTTGTCGTGGTGCTGGCCGGGGACGAGCCGGAAGGTGATCTTGGCGTGTGCCTCGCTGGGGATCACGGTCTTGCTGCCGGCGCCGGTATAGCCGCCCCAGATGCCGTTGATATCCGCCGTCGGACGCGCCCACAGCCGCTCCAGCGCACCGCGATCCTTCTCGCCGACCGGCACGGACAGGCCGATGGCGCCCAGGAAATCATGCTCGGAGAAACCCAGTGCCTGCCACTGCGCCCGCAGTTCAGGCGAAAGTTCCGGGACGCCGTCGTAGAAGCCCGGAAGTTGCACGCGGCCATTCGCGTCGTGCAGGTCGCCCAGGATCCGGGTGATCAGGTTGTTCGGGTTCAGCGCGCTGCCGCCATACATGCCCGAATGCAGGTCGCGGCTGGCCGCCTTGATGTCGAGCTGCACGAAGCACATGCCGCGCAGACGGGTGGACAGCGCCGGCGTCTCGATGTCCCACATGCCGGTGTCGCTGATGATGGCGACGTCCGCGCGCAGCTCCGCCGCATTGTCCGCCATGAAGGGCGCCAGGTTGGGGGAGCCGATTTCCTCCTCGCCCTCGATGACGGCGGTGATGGCACAGGGCGGGCCGCCGGCGGTGGCGTGGTAGGCGCGCAGCGCCTCGATCCACATCAGCACCTGGCCCTTGTCGTCCACCGCGCCGCGCGCGACCACGCGCTTGCCATGCGGGCCGTCGATGATGACGGGCTCAAAGGGCGGGCTGGTCCACAGTTCCAGCGGGTCCGGCGGCTGCACGTCGTAATGGCCATAGTACAGCAGGTGGCGCGTGTTGCCGGAGGGACCCGGATGGTGCGCCACCACCACCGGATGCTTCGGTGTCTGGCGCAGGCTGGCGGTAAAGCCGATGCCGATGAGCTGGTCGCGGATCCACTCGGCGGCGCGGACGCAGTCGCCAGCGTGGTCCGGCTGGGCACTGATCGAGGGAATGCGCAGCCACTCCACCAGGCGGCCGACGGCGGCGTCGTGGTCGGCGTCGATTGTCGCCAGAAGCTGGTCAGTCATACTCATGCGGCAGGCTCCGTTGGCAGGGCGCGGCGGATCAACTGGAAGGCCGCGGAGACGGTGGCGGCGCGGATCGCGGTGCGGTCGCCGGGGAAGACATGGTGCTCGGCCAGGGTGGCGTGGCCGCGCATGGCGCAGGCCAGGTGGACCAGGCCCACCGGCTTCGCCGCGCTGCCGCCACCCGGCCCGGCGACGCCGGTGCAGGAGACGGCGACCTCGGCCGCACTTTCCGCCAGCGCGCCTTCCGCCATGCGGCGGGCGACGGGCTCGCTGACGGCGCCGAAGGCCTCGATCATCGCGGCGGGTACGCCGACCATGCGGGTCTTGGCCTCGTTGGAATAGGTGACGTAGCCCGCCAGCACGATGGCGGAGGAGCCGGGGATGGCGGTGAGTGCCGCGGCGATGAGCCCGCCGGTACAGGATTCCGCCGTGGCGAGGGTCAGGCCCCGCGCCCCCAGTTCCGCCAGCAGCGCCTCCGCATCGTCCAGGATTTCGGCTTGCAGCATCACGCGATCACTCCCGGCAGCAGGGCATGAAACGCCAGCAGGGCGAGCGCGGCGAGGGCGCCCGCGATCACATCGTCCAGCATCACGCCGAAGGCGCCGGGCTGGCGATCCGCCCAGGACACCGGCCAGGGCTTGGCGATATCGAGCAGCCGGAACAGCGCGAAGGCCAGCAGCACGCCGGGCAGGGTGGCGGCGGGCAGGGCGGCCAGCGTCAGCGCCATGCCGGCGGCCTCGTCCGCGACAAACCAGCCCGGGTCCTCCGTTTCGTCGCGCAGCACCTCCCGCGCTGCCCACCAGCCCGCGACGGCGAACACCATCGCCAGCACGAGGCAGGCGAGGGGGCCGAGCCAGGCAGCGGGCAGGATCAGCGCGGAGCCCCAGGTGCCCGGCCCCGGGCGCAGGCGGCCGACGCCGCCGAGGGTCGCGACCAGCAGGGCCGGGGTCATGGGATGCGGTCGAAGAAGGCGTCGAGCGCCGCGACCGAGGCCGGTTCCTCCAGCGTCGGGCAATGGCCGGTCGCGGCGATCTCGACGAAGCGCATGTCCGGTCGGGCGTCCTGCATCCGGTCGGCCGTATCCTCCGACAGCAATTCGGACAGTGCACCGCGCAGCAGCAGCAGCGGGGCGTGGGCCAGCGCGCCGAAGGCGGGCCAGAGGTCGGGCATCTTGCCGGCGTCGCGCATCGCCTCGGCGATGCGGATGTCCCAGCGCGGGTGCCAGGCTCCGTCCGGGCCGGGGCGGTAGGTGCCGGCGGCAAAGCGGCGCCAGGCCTCGGCGTCCATCACCATCGGCGGCAGGGTCTGCTTCAGGTGATCCACCGCGGCATCCAGGCTCGGCAGGGCCGGGTCGCGCGCGACGAAGTTCCGCACATGGTCCAGCGCCACCGGCTCCAGCACCGGCCCGACATCGTTCAGCGCCACGCCGGCGATCGCGGTCGGACGCAGGACGCCGAGCATCATGGCGAGGATGCCGCCGAAGCTGGTGCCGACGATCACCGCGCGGTGGCAATGCAGCGCCGCCATCGCATCCAGCACGTCGCGCAGGCTGTGCTCGATGCCATAGCGGGCGGGCGAGCCAGCGCGTCCGCTCTCCCCATGCCCGGCATGATCCAGCGCCAGCACGCGGCGGCGGCCCTCATGCCGCTCCGCCAGCGCGTCGAAATCCTCCGCGGTGCGGGTCAGGCCGGGCAGGCAGAGGATGGGGGTGCGGCCCTCCGGCCCCGGATGGTCCAGCGCCGACAGAGTCAGGCCGTCACGCGCGGTGAAGGAGACCCGCCGGCTGCTCACTGGCGGCCCGCCATCAGCGCCGACAGCGGATGCGGGAGGTCGCCGGTGGCCGGGTTGCGGGCGCGATAGACGACCACGTTCTCGATCACGCGCTGCACGTAGTTGCGGGTCTCGGAGAACGGGATCTGCTCGATCCAGTCCAGGATATGCGGCCCGTCCGGCAGGCGCGGGTCGCCATAGGTGGAAAGCCACTGGTCCACGCGGCCCGGACCTGCATTGTAGCCGGCGGCGGCCAGCGGCATGGCGCCGCCGAAGCGCGACAGCATCTCATTGATGAAGGCGCTGCCGAGCCGGAGGTTATGGGCGGCGTCGCTCGTCAGCATCGCCGTGCTGTGTGGCACCCCGAGCCGCCGCGCGACGGAGGCCGCCGTCGCCGGCAGCAACTGCATGGGCCCACGCGCATTGGCCGAGGAGACGGCGGAAAGGTCGAAATTGCTTTCCTGCCGGGTGATTGCGTAGACCAGTGCCGGCTCGGCGCCGTCGCTGGGCGCTGCGTAGGGGGTGGGCCAGCCATCCTCCAGCAGCATCACGCCATCCGCCCCGGCACGCCGGGCGATCCACACGGCATGGTCCGGCCGGCCGATGGCGACGCCCAGGCGTGCAATCAGCCAGCGATCCGCGGCATCCGGCGACAACTCCTCCAGCCGCAACAGGAAGGTGCGCGCGCGGTCGGACTGGCCGAGATCGGCCAGCGTGATGGCCGCCCGCACCATGTCCCGCCCGAGAAACCGAACGCCCACATCCTGCGCTGGCGCGGCGGTTGGCACCCGGGCGATGCGCGCCGAAAGCTGCGCCGGGCTTTCCCCCAGGGCGAGGCTGGCGAGCTGCCCGTAGAAGGCCACCGGCAGCGTCGCGGCGTCCTGCCACTTCGCCTGCGCTTCCGCCGCGCGGCCCATCGTGGCCAGCGCGGCGCCTTCCCAATAGGCGCTGCGCGAGCGGGTGATGACGCTGCGGCTGCCTTCGCCGACCAGGGCGAAATGCGTGCGGGCCTGGGCCGATTCGCCCAGGCGGCGCAGCGCGATGAAGCCGGCGAGGAACTCGGCCTCCTGCCGTTCCAGGCTGGCCTCCGCCTGTCCGTGGTTCGCCGCGATCCGGTAGGCGGCGGCCGGGTCGCCGAGGCGCAGCAGCTTGCGGGACAGCACCTGGCGTTCGGTCCAGATCGCCTTGGCAGCCTCCGGCGGGATGTCCGCCTGCCAGGGCGCGGCCGCAGTCCAGATGGCGGCGGCCTCCGCGTCGCGGTCGGCGCGGCGCAGCAGCCTGGCACGCTCATGCGCCACGCCGATGTCGCGAACCTGGTCGAGCGCCGAGTCGTTGCGCCCGCCGCGTGCGGCCAGCCGGGCGTCCAGGATGGCGCGGCGCGGCGCATCCAGCAGTGGCAGCAGGCGTGCCGCACCGGCGGTGGCCCCGTCCCAGAACTGCCGGTCGGCCCGCCGCCAATGGTCGTCCGGCGTCAGCAGCGCCGTGTTGCGGGCCAGGAAATCCGTCTCGGCGAAGCTGTCACCGGAGGCATCCTGCCAGCCGAGCCGCAGCGCGGCGGTGGCCTGGGCGGGCTGGCCGGCGCGGGTCAGCGCATCGCCGTGCCGCTGCGCGCCCGCCAGGCTGCGCGCCGGGTTGCGGGCGAAATGGCGCAGCGCCAGGGCGTCGTCGCGGTCGTAGACCAGCGCTTCCTCGGCGCGCAGCGCCAGGGTGTTGGGCAGCGGCCAGTCCGGATTCGCCTCCACCCAGGCGGCCAGCTCAGCCGCGCCGGCGCCGCTGGAGCGGTTCTGCAGCCGGGTCCAGTCCACCAGCTTGCGGACGGAGGGATCGGCCGCACGGGCCAGCGCCACGGCCTCCTCGAAGCGGGATTGCCGAAGTGCCTCAAGGGCCTGCCGGCCGGCGGCGCGGCTGGGCTCCGGCGCCCAGGGCTGGGCGGCAGCCGGGCTTGCAAGGGCGGCGAGGAGCAGCAGGGTGAGGGCAGGGCGCATCAGGTGATCCTAGCGCAGGATATGCAAAACCTCGCGCCCTTGTCGCGCGGGGGACGGACGACTAGCTTCTCCGGTCCTTGCAAACCACCGGATTGGCAGAAGAACATGTTCAAGGGATCGCTCGTGGCGCTGGTCACGCCCATGCAAGCCGATGGGTCCCTGGACGCCAAGGGCTTTTCGGACTTCGTGCAGTGGCAGATCGCCGAAGGCACGCAGGGCCTCATCCCCGTCGGCACCACCGGGGAGAGCCCGACGCTCAGCCATGCCGAGCACCACAAGGTGGTGGACCTCTGCATCGAGGCGTCCGCCGGGCGCGTGCCGGTGATCGCCGGCACCGGGTCCAACAGCACGGCCGAAGCGGTGGACCTGACGCGCCACGCCAAGGCAGCGGGCGCCGATGCCGCGCTGGTGGTGACGCCCTACTACAACAAGCCGACGCAGGAAGGCCTTTACCTGCACTTCATGGCGATCGCGGATGCGGTGGACCTGCCTATCATCATCTACAACATCCCGCCGCGCAGCGTGGTGGACATGTCGGTGGAGACGATGGCCAGGCTGGCGAAGCACCCGAACATCGTCGGCGTGAAGGATGCGACGGCGAACCTGACCCGCCCGCAGCACACCACCGCCACCTGCGGCCCGGATTTCTGCCAGCTGTCGGGGGAGGACCATACCGCGCTCGCCTTCCTCGCCGCCGGCGGCCATGGCTGCATCAGCGTCACCGCCAACATCGCGCCCCGGCTGTGCCGGGAGATGCACGATGCCTGGGCGGAAGGTCGCATCGGTGATGCGCTGGCGATCCAAGCGCGGCTGCTGTCGGTACACGACGCGATGTTCTGCGAGACCTCGCCCGGCCCGGTGAAGTACGCGGCCAGCCTGCTCGGACACGGCACGGCGCATTGCCGCCTGCCGATGGCGCCGATCGCGGAGACGTCCCGCAGCCGGGTGCGCGCCGCGATGACAGGCGCGGGGTTGCTGAACTAATATGGCGGAACCCCGCAAGAAGGGCCTGATCAGCCACGGCATCGCCGCCCAGAACCGCAAGGCGCGCTACGACTACAAGATCGGCGAGGAGATCGAGGCCGGCGTCATGCTGGTGGGGCCGGAGGTGAAGTCGCTGCGCGCCGGCCGCGCCACGCTGACCGAAGCCTGGGCCGGCGAGCGGGACGGGGAGATGTGGCTGTTCAACTGCTACATCCCGGAATGGCAGGCCGGCAGCCATGTGGCGACGTTCGAGCCGCGGAGGCCGCGCAAGCTGCTGCTGCACCGAAAGCAGGTGCAGACCCTGGCGGCCAGTATCGCGCGGGACGGAATCTCGCTCGTGCCGCTCGACATCCACTTCAATGAGCGCGGCGTGGCGAAGATCCTGCTCGGCGTCGGCGAGGGCAAGAAGAAGCACGACAAGCGCGCGGCAATCGCGGAGCGCGACTGGTCGCGCGACAAGGCCCGGCTGATGCGGGACCGCGGGTAGCCGCAAGGCTCCGGCTCTGCGACCTTCCGCATGGGTTGAGCGGGGATGTCGCGATGCGTGCCGGATGGTTGATCGGGCTGTGGCTGGCGGGCTGCGCGGCGCCGGCGGTGCCGACTGGCGCGGTGCCTGTGCCTGGCGCAGAGCGGGGTCTGCTGGAGATTGCAGTGCCCGGCACCGGACAATTCATCTCCGCGCGCCTTTGCCGACCGGCGCTGTCCGGCGCGGTGCCCCTGGCCGTGATCAACCATGGCTCCCCGGCACGGGCCGCCGCGCGCCCTGGCATGCGGCCCGCGGCGTGTTCGGCGGAAGCGGTGCAATGGTTCACGGCACGCGGCTTCGCCGTGCTGTTGCCGCTGCGGCGGGGCTACGGCGCGGCGGGCGGGCGCTGGGCGGAAGGCTTTGGGTCCTGCGACGGCCCGGACTATGCCCGTGCCGGGCGCGAATCGGCCCTGGATATCGAAGCCGCCCTCCTGCACGCGATGCGCCTGCCAGGGATCAGGCCGGACGGGGTGGTCGTCGTTGGACAGTCCGCCGGCGGCTGGGGTGCGCTGGCATTGGCGGCGGACCGGCCAGTGGGGGTGGCCGCGGTCATCAACATGGCCGGCGGCCGCGGCGGCTGGGCCGGCGGCGTGGCGGGGCAGGTTTGCGCGCCGGACCGGCTGGTGGCGGCGGCCGGCGACTATGGCCGGTCCGCCATCCTGCCGACGCTGTGGCTGTACACGGCCAATGACAGCTTCTTCGGTCCGGAGCTGGCGGCCGGGATGCATCGCGCCTTCACGGCCTCGGGCGGACGGGCCGAGTTACGGGCGCTGCCGGCCTTCGCCACCGATGGACACGCGCTGTTCTTCGGCGCGGGTGGCAGTGCTGTCTGGGGCCCACCGGTGGAAGCCTTCCTGCGCCAGCAGGGCTTTGCCACCCGCACCCCGTGAGCAGGGTCTTGCATCCGCGGAACCCGGCTTCACCTATCCATCAGCAGGAGGCGGCGATGGCCGAGGATGACGACGTCCCGCTCAGCGGCGGCATTCGGGACAAGCTGGTGGAGACCAAGCAGGGCTGGGCCCGCGATGGCCGGCTGCTGACCGGCACCACCGCGGACCCCGCGGCCGCGCGCCTGCCGCCGGGCCAGCGGCTGGTGACGGATTTCCCCGTCCTCGACCTCGGCCTGCAGCCGGACGTGACGGCCGACAAGTTCCGGCTGCGGGTAGAAGGGCTGGTCGCCGCGCCGCTGCGGCTGACGCTCGACGAATTCCTGGCGCTTCCGCAGGCGACGCGGACCAACGATATTCACTGCGTCACCCAATGGTCGCGCTACGACAACCGCTGGGACGGCGTGCCGGTACCGGCGCTTCTTGCGCTCGCCCGTCCGAAGGACGAAGCGCGCTTCGTCAACCTGACCAGCTACGACGGCTATACCACCAACCTGGCGATGGCCGATTTCGCCCGGCCGGAGAACCTGTTTGCCCATGCCTGGGACGGCGCTCCGCTGGAACGCCGGCACGGCGGCCCGGTGCGGCTGGTGGTGCCGCACCTCTATTTCTGGAAAAGCCCGAAATGGCTGACCCGCATTGAATTGCTGCGGGAGGACCGGCCGGGATTCTGGGAGGTGCGCGGCTACCACAACCGCGGCGACCCCTGGATGGAGGAAAGGTATGGCTGATGTCTCGCGCCGCGCAGTGCTGGCCACGCCCCTGCTGATGGCCGCCGCACCCGGCGGCACGGCCTTCGATTTCCGCCTGGAGTCGCTGGAGGGCGGACCGCTCGCCCTCGCCAGCTTCCGCGGCCGTGCGCTGCTGGTGGTGAACACCGCCAGCTTTTGCGGCTTCACGCCCCAATACGAAGCGCTGCAACGCCTGCATGACCGCTTCGAGCCGCAGGGCCTGACGGTGCTCGGCGTGCCCTCCAACGACTTCCGGCAGGAAAGCAGCGACGAGGGCAAGATCCGTGAGCTCTGCGAGACGGTCTACGGCATCACCTTCCCCATGGCCGGCCTGACCTCGGTACGCGGGCCTCGGGCACATCCGCTGTTCGCTTGGCTCGCGGCGCGGGGCGGCGGGCCGCCGCGCTGGAACTTCCACAAGTTCCTCGTGGCGCGGGACGGCCTCGCCGTGCGGTCCTTCACCACCGGGACGGCGCCGGACAGCCCGACCGTGGTGGGCGCGGTGGAGGCGGCGTTGGCCGGTCGCGCGTTCTCCTGACCCGGTTTGGCCTGACGCCGGACGATGCAGGCGAGTCTGCAACTTTCATGCAGCCACTTCGTTGGGGGGCTGTCGTGAGAGAGGGACAGTCATGAACAGCATCGTCTACATCGTCGGCGCCGTGGTTATCGTCATCGCCATCCTGAGCTTCCTCGGCCTGCGCTGAGGTTCAGGGCGGGGCGGGGGCCGCCTGGTCCCAGCCCCGCCAGGCGCGACCTGCCATCCAAGCCCCGAGGCCCAGGCCGCCGATCAACCCGCCAAGCGGCATGATGGCGAAGACCACGCCCATGGCGAAGGCGCCCTCGCGCTGCGAAACGTTCAGCACCGCCCCCAGCCCGATGGCCACGAACAGGCTGAGCAGTGCGCCCAGGACGGCGCCGCCCAGGAAGCCTCCGGCACCATGCATCGCGACATGACCCCACCGGCTCGGCCGCGCGCCCTGCCGCCCGCCGCCGGCAGCGCCGGCCAGGACGATGCCCGCGACCAGGACCCACAGGCCCGGAAGCGGCGGAACCAGATCGGGCGGCAGCAGCCATTCCAGCAGGATGAAGGCGACCAGGAAGCTTAGCGGCAGCGCTATGGCGGCGCCCAGGAGCAGACCGCCCAGCGCCCGTCCCGGCGAACCGGGTCTGCGCCCGGGCGGCAGTGGCGCCGGACCGAGCCTTGCGCGCAACGACATCAGCCGGTCGAACAGCGCCTCGCCATCCTTCGGCGTGCCATCGGGCTGGGTTGGCCATGCCTCGACCATCACCCGCGTCTCCTGGTCGAGGCGCGGCGCCAACTCCCGCAGCAGCGCGTCGAGCGTGGGGCCGAAGACCGGCTGGCCGGTTGCGAGGCGCGCGAGGCGACCGGTCTCCGGCATGGTTCAGGTCCTCATTTCAGACGGGCGACGATATCCTGTACCACCGCCTCGAACATCTCTGTCGTCAGCCGGCCGGTGTTCGTGTTGTAGCGGCTAACATGGTAGCTGTCGGCCAGCTGCGTCCCATCGGGCAGGACGTGTACCGCGCCATGCGCGAAGCGGTAGCGCGCCGCCGGAATGCGATGGCTTTTCAGCCAGGCGTTGTGCGCCACCAGCCCGAGGGCCAGCACCACGCGCAGATTGGGCATGGCCTCGCGCTCGGCGATGACGAAGCGGTTGCAGGTGGCGATCTCGGCCGGCGTCGGCAGGTTCTCGGGCGGCACGCAGCGCACGGCATTGGCGATGCGCACGCCGCGCAACTGCATGCCATCCGCCGGATCTTCGCCGTACGAACCTGTCGCCAGGCCGTACTTCAGCAACGTCGCATACAGCAGCTTGCCGGCGTGGTCGCCGGTGAAGGGCCGCCCGGTGCGGTTCGCGCCGCGCACCCCCGGCGCCAGGCCGAGCACCAGCAACCGCGCCTCCCGCTGGCCCCAGCAGGGCACGGGGCCGTTGTGCCAGTCCGGCCATTTGGCGCGGTTCTCCAGCCGGTAGGCGACGAGGCGGGGGCAGAGGGGGCAGTCATGGCCCGGGCTGTCCAAGGCTTGGATAATCCTGAAGGTGGCGGTAAGCCGCCAGGATGATCCTTGTCGCGCTCGGCGCCAACCTGCCCGGGCCAGATGGGCGCGATGCGCTTGCCACCTGCCGCGCCGCGGCCGCAGCACTGGACTCCCTGCCTGGGCTGCGGCTGCGGGCGCTGTCCCTCTGGTATGCGACGGCGCCGGTCCCGGCCGCCCCGGCTTCCCCTGACTACGTGAATGGAGTGGCGCGGCTTGAAGGGCGGGCGCCGGACCCGGCTTCGCTGCTGGCGGCGCTGCAGGCGGTGGAGGCGCGGTTCGGACGGGTCCGGCCCTATCCCAACGCGCCGCGCACCCTGGACCTGGACCTCATCGACCTGGATGGGCTGGTGCGTGACGCACCCGACCCGATCCTGCCGCATCCGCGAGCGCATCTGCGGGCCTTCGTGCTGGCGCCGCTGGCCGATGTGGCGCCGGGCTGGGTGCATCCGCGCCTAGGTGCCACCGCCGCCAGGCTGCTGGCGGCGGTCGGGCTGGAAGGTGTTCGCGTGCTTGCGGAATCCGGACCGGATGGCTACATGGAAGGTTCATCATAGGGTTGGGGAAGGGAGTCCTGCGCGCGATCCTCGCGCCTCGGGTCCCACATCCGCACCCCACGCATTGGGATTGGAGCCGCCATGGCCCGCGTCACAGTCGAGGACTGCATCCTCCGCGTCCCCAACCGCTTCGAGCTGGTCCTGCACGCAGCGCAGCGCGCCCGCAATGTCAGCCGAGGCGAGGACCTGACGGTCGAGCGTGACAATGACAAGAATCCGGTCGTGGCGCTCCGCGAGATCGCCGAGGGCACCGTCGACCTGGACCTGCTGCAGGCCGACCTGGTGAAGTCGCTGCAGCGCGCGCCGGAGCCGGAGCCGGCCGAGGAGGAGGTGCTGGACCTCATCGCGACCGACGAGAACATCTTCGGCGTCATGGACGTGAACGAGGAGCAGATCGGCGATGGCGCCGGGCTGGAGGATCTCTCGGCCGACGACATCGAGGCGGCGATCGCCGCCGAACTCGGCGGGAAGCGCTGACCCCGGGTTGTCGGCGCGGGGGGACACCCCCCGCGCTTCCAACGACGGCCCCGAAGGGCGGGCCGAGCCGCGCATGAACGCGCCCGGCGAGCAGGCAGCGGTCGCGCTGCCATCCGTGCCCGAGATCCCGCCCATACAGGGCGAGACCGTCGGGCAGGAACTTGCCCGCCTCGTCGCCGCCTATTCCCCGCGCAGCGATACCTCCATCATCGAGCGGGCCTGGCTCACCGCCACCGCGGCGCATGAGGGGCAGAAGCGCGACAACGGCGACCCCTACATCATCCATCCTGTCGCCGTGGCCCGCACCCTGGTGCAGTACCGGCTCGACGCCGCCTCCATCGCCACCGCGCTGCTGCACGACGTGGCGGAGGATACCAAGGTCGGGCTGGCGGAGCTGGAGAAGCAGTTCGGCCGCGAGGTTGCACGGCTGGTGGATGGCGTCACCAAGCTGACCCGGCTGGAACTGCAGTCCGAGCGCACAAAGCAGGCGGAGAACTTCCGCAAGCTGGTCCTGGCGATGAGCGAGGATATACGGGTGCTGCTGGTGAAGCTGGCGGACCGGCTGCACAACATGCAGACGCTGCATTTCGTGCCGCAGGAAGCCCGCCGGCGGAAGACGGCCCGCGAGACCATGGAAATCTATGCGCCACTGGCCGAACGCATCGGCATGGACGCGCTGAAGACCGAGATGGAAACGCTCGCCTTTCGGGAACTGGAGCCCGACGCCAGCCAGTCCATCGTCGCCCGGCGCGGCTTCCTGTACGGTCAGGGTGCCGACCTGATCGCCGAAATCCGCACCGACCTGCGCCGCGTGCTGGAGGAAGCCGGCATCGAGCTGCTGGAGCTGACGGGCCGCGAGAAATCGCCCTACGCCATCTGGCTGAAGATGCATGGCAAGAGCATCGAGTTCGAGCAGCTCTCCGACATCATGGCGTTCCGCGTCATCGTGCCGGACCAGGCCGCCTGCTATCAGGCGCTCGGCGTGCTGCATTCGGCCTACCGGGTCGTGCCGGGGCGGTTCAAGGACTACATCTCCACCCCCAAGACCAATGGCTACCAGTCCATCCACACCGGCCTGACGGTTCCGGAACGCCGCAACGCCAAGATCGAGGTGCAGATCCGCACGCGGGAAATGCACGAGGTCGCCGAATACGGCGTCGCCGCGCACTGGATCTACAAGCAGGGCGGTGCCGCGGCGCGCGACCAGCACAAGTTTCCTTGGGTGAAGGCGCTGCTGGAGATCCTGGAACAGGCCAGCGAGCCGCAGGAATTCCTCGATGCCACGCGGCTGGAACTGCACAGGGACGAGGTCTTCTGCTTCACACCGAAGGGCGAGCTGATCGCGCTGCCGCGCGGTTCCACCTGCGTGGACTTTGCCTACCAGGTGCACAGCCAGGTTGGCGACCAATGTGTCGGCGCCAAGATCAACGGCCAGATCAAGCCGCTGCGCACGCCGCTGGAAAACGGCGACCAGGTCGAGATCATCACCGCCCGCGGCGGCACGCCGAACCCGCAATGGGCAAGATTTGTCGTCACCGGGAAAGCCCGCGCCCGCATCCGGCGTTTCATGCACGCCGAACAGCGCAAGGTGCAGCAGCAGGAAGGCCGGGCGGCGATCGCCAAGGCGTTCCGGCAGGAAGGCGTCGAGTTCTCCGAGAAGCAGATGGAGCCGGCGCTGAAGGCGCTGAAGCAGACCAACTTCGAGGAGATGTGCCTGCTGGTCGCCGCCGGCACGCTCTCGGCCAAGGACGTGCTGCACGCCATCTATCCTGAGCTGCGCGGGCCGCCGCGGGCTGCCGATTCGCTGCCTCTCGCGCGGTCCCGCCCGCGCGCCGTGCCGCTCGCAAAGGGCGGCTTCAAGCGCGACGTCACCATGGGCATCACCGGGCTGGTGGCGGGGATGGAGGTGCATTTCGCCGGCTGCTGCCACCCGCTGCCTGGCGACCGGATCCTCGGCATCGTCACGACGGGGAAGGGCGTGACCGTGCACAAAACGGATTGCCACAACCTGTCCGGCTTCGCCGAAAGCCCGGAACGCTTCATCGACGTGGACTGGGACTACGCCGGCGGCGCCGGCGTTGCCCATACCGGGCGGATCGAGGTGGTGACCGGCAACGACCGGGGCGCCCTGTCCGCGGTGACGGAGGCGATTGCGCGGCAGGAAGGCGCCATCGAGAACATCCGCATCGTCCATCGCGGCCCGGACTTCACCGAGATTGCGGTAGATGTGGAAGTGCAGGATCTGCGCCACCTGTCCAACATCATCGCTGCACTGAGGGCCTTGCAGGGCGTGGCGCAGGTCGAGCGATCCAAGGGATAGGCTGCTCTCGTCATGATCATCGGCCTCGGCAGCGACATCATCGACATCCGGCGGATCGAGCGTGTCATCGCCAAGTACGGCGACCGCTTCCTGGAGCGCATCTTCACGCCCGCGGAACGGGCCAAGGCGAACCGGCGGACGGAGAAGATCCGCGCCGCCACCTATGCCAAGCGATACGCGGCGAAGGAGGCGGCCTCCAAGGCGCTCGGCACCGGATTCCGGGCCGGCGTGTTCTGGCGCGACCTCGGCGTGGTGAACCTGTCCTCCGGCCAGCCGACGCTGCGCATGGGCGGCGGCGCGGCGGCGCGCCTGGCGGCCATCACGCCGGCCGGCCACGCCGCACATGTGGCGCTGACGATGACGGACGAATTCCCCTACGCCCAGGCCATGGTCATCATCACAGCCGTGCCTCTGCCGCGCCCGGCGGGTGCCTAGTGGCGCTTTCCTTGACAGGTCGGGCCGTGGCGGGCTCTATCCCGCCCCGTAGAGACGCGTCCGGCATTTGGGGCGTCCGTTGAGGATGCCCGCGCAAATTCCTACCATGGCCAAACAGAAGTCGGGCGGCTGGCTCGAGTCCATCAAGACCGTGGTCTATGCCGGGCTGATCGCCATCGGTATCCGCACGGTCGCCTTCGAACCCTTCAACATCCCCTCCGGCAGCATGATCCCGACCCTGCTGGTGGGCGACTACCTGTTCGTGTCGAAGTACTCCTACGGGTATTCGCGGCATTCCATGCCGTTCAGCCCGAACCTGTTCAACGGCCGCGTCTTCGGCAGCCTGCCGGAACGCGGCGACGTGGCGGTGTTCAAGCTGCCGCGGGACAATTCGACGGACTACATCAAGCGCATCATCGGCCTGCCCGGGGACCGCATCCAGGTGCGCGCCGGCCTGCTGCACCTGAACGGCCAGCCGGTGCGACGCGAACTGGTTGGCCCCTTCACGGTGGAAGGCGACGGCCCGCGCCTGATCGTGCGCGAATACCGCGAAATCCTGCCGCCGCAGCCGGGGGTGGAGGCGCACACCCACTACATCCTCGAGATGTCGGACGACCAGCGCTACGACAACACCCAGGAATTCCGGGTTCCCGAGGGCCACGTCTTCGCCATGGGCGACAATCGCGACAACAGCCTGGACAGCCGCGAGCAGAACGCCGTGGGCTTCATCCCGGTGGAGAACCTGGTGGGCCGCGCCGAGTTCATCTTCTTCTCCGTCGATGGCTCCGCCCGCTGGTGGGAAGTCTGGGGCTGGCCAATGGCGATCCGCTGGACCCGGCTGCTCAGCGCCGTGCGGTGAGCGAGGTCGATCCCGTCGCGGCGCTGGCCGCACGGTTGCCGCACCAGTTCCAGCGGCCGGAGCTTCTGCAACACGCCCTGACCCACCGTTCCGCCGCCGATCCCCGGCGGCAGATGCTGGACAGCAACGAACGCCTGGAATTCGTCGGCGACCGTGTCCTGGCGCTCGTCATGGCCGAATGGCTGGCGGAACGATTCCCGCAGGAACGCGAGGGCGACCTCGGAAAGCGGCTCGCCGTGCTGGTGGCGCAGGACAGCCTGGCCCGGGTCGCCGTGGCGCTCGGCATAGGCCCGGCGCTGCGGGTGACGCCGAACGAGGAACGCAGCGGCGTCCGCAACCGCGCCAGCGTGTTGTCCGATGCGCTGGAGGCGCTGCTGGGCGCGCTGTATGTCGATGGTGGCCTGGATGCGGCGCGGTCGCTGATCCGGCGCGAATGGGATGCTTTGCTGGAAGGTCCGCTGCGGCCGCCGGTCTCCCCGAAAAGCCGCCTGCAGGAATGGAGCCTCGGGCGAGGGCTCGGGCTGCCAGAATATGTCATGATGTCGACCACCGGCCCTTCCCACAATCCGGTCTTCATCGTCCGCGCCGTGGTGGCGGGGCGGGAGGCGGAAGGGACCGGCGAAAACAAGCGGGCCGCCGAACAGGCGGCCGCGGAGAAGCTTTTGAAAGTATTGGGTGCGGCATGAGCGAAACGCAGGCTGCCGAACTTCCCCGCCGCTGCGGACTGATCGCCGTGGTGGGTGCGCCCAATGCGGGCAAGTCGACGCTGGTGAACACGCTGGCGGGCACCAAAGTGTCCATCGTCTCGCCGAAGCCGCAGACCACGCGCTTCCGCATCCGCGCGGTGGTGATGCAGGGCCAGGCGCAGATCGTACTGGTGGACACGCCCGGCATCTTCGCCCCGCGCCGCCGGCTGGACCGCGCCATGGTGGCCGCCGCCTGGGGCGGGGCGCAGGATGCCGATCTGGCGCTTCTGATCGTCGACGCCCGGGCCGGGCTGACGGACGAGGTGCGCGGCATCACGGAGAAGCTGAAGAAGGGCGGCCGGCGCGCCATGCTGCTGCTCAACAAGGCGGACCTCGTGGACCCGCCCCGGCTGCTGCCGCTGGCGCGCGACCTGAACGAGATTTTGCCGTTCGCTGAGACCTTCATGGTGTCCGCGCTGAAGGGCAGGGGACTCGACCGGGTCATGCAGGTCTTGGCGGAAAACGTCCCGGAGGGCCCCTGGCTGTTCCCCGAGGACGACCTTTCCGACCTTCCGCAGCGCATGCTGGCCGCCGAGATCGTGCGTGAGCAGGTGCTTCGCCAGACGCATGAGGAAGTGCCTCACCACGCGACCGTCGAGACCGAGACCTGGACCGAGCGCAAGGATGGCAGCGCGCGGATCGACGTGACCATCTATGTCACGCGGCCCACCCAGAAGGCGATCCTGATCGGCGATGGCGGCGCCAAGATCAAGTCGATCGGCCAGCAGGCGCGGCGGGAGCTGGAGCAGTTGCTGGAACGTCGCATCCACCTGTTCGTCAACGTCAAGGAACGCGCCGGCTGGGACGAGGAGCGCGGGCGGATCAGGGCACTCGGGCTGGACGATCAGGGCTGACCAGGCGGCTCACGCGTCAGCCCAGCCTTCACGCGCATCCTGCACGGCGACTCCGCGGTGCTCATCGTCGTGGGTCCTCGCGGCAGACAGGTCGGCAACCGGAATGGCGAGGTGCTGCAACCTGCTGGTTGCAGCCTGCGCATGCTGCGGGCGAGGCGCGCCGTTGCGGGGGCGGGCGCTGCAATCCGTCCATCCTGTGGACGCGCCGAATGAGAGCCGGCCCCTCTTGATCTTCAACGACATCACCCCTGCGGCCGTTGCAGCCTTCGGCGATCACGCCCTGGGACGCGGCTGGACCAACCTCACGCGCTGGCGCCGGCTGGCTTCGACGGAGCCCAAAGCGCCTGCACCGCATCCTGGCCTGCTCCGGACCGGGCGGGCCGAGGCGGAACGATCGGGCTTCTCCGCCGAAGTGATGGGAAATAGCGCGCGGCATCGGCCGCGCACTTCTACTCTCCTGCGTGAGGTCTCCGCCCTGCCCGCGTGCAGGCGGCGGGCCTGCCATGCCGACAAGGGCGTCGTCCTCGCGCTGGATGATGAGACTGCTGCGCATGGCCGATGTCCCGGGCATCGCGACGATCCCGCCGCCCCCGCAGTTGTGGCGGAGTATCAGGTCACCTCGGCACGCATGGCGTCGGGTTCCGTGGGCAGGTTCTGGACGTACAGGCGCTCGAGGTTGGTGACGCGGATCTGCTCGTGGTTGATCGTGATCGTTCCCGAGAAGCCTGTCAGATCAATGTAGTTGCCCCTGAGCGTCGGCATCGAGCTGCCGGGATCCGGCGTGAAGACTCCGGACTTGCTGATAATGCCATTCAGGACCTCGCTCGAGGTCATGCCGTTAAGGGAGACGCCGAAAGCGCGGTCCAGGGTCTCGTTCGTCATCTGAAGCGTCAGGACGTCGTTGTCCGGACCACCGTCGATCGTGTCGTTGCCGGCGCCGTTCGACCATACGATCGTGTCGCCGCCCTGGCCGCCGTTGATCAGGTCGGCGCCGGTGCCACCGATCAGCGTGTCGTCGCCGCCGTCCCCGTTCAGTTCGTCATTGCCGGCATTGCCGTACAGGCGGTCCTGGCCTGCTCCGCCATATATGACGTCACTGCCCGCGCCGCCCCGTGCCCTGTCGTCGCCGTCGCCGGCCAGGATCACGTCGTTGCCGCCCTCGCCATCCAGCGTGTCCTGTGAATTGCCGGAGTTGAGAAAGTCGTCTCCGCCGCCTCCCATCAGGCTGTCGTTGTTCGAAGTCCCCTCCAGGGTGTCACGACCGTCGCCGCCGGTGCGGTTCACGCCGCCGATCACGATCGACAACTCCTTGTCGCTGATCGCCTGCTTGTCTGTCATCAATCGCTCCTGTCCCCCGGCGGGTGATCCGGCCGGCGCCGCCTTTTTCCCATGCTGCGATTTTCTTGCGAAGGCGGTTCTTTCCTGTTTCATTCATAGTTGCTGCCTCTCGCCGAGCTAGTTGGCCACCGGCCTGGGAGGCGCGGGCGACGTTTCGGCACCAAGCCCGGTGCCGCAGCCCCGCCCGAGACGCCTGACCCTGGCGAAGTCGAGCGTTTCGCGGCATGTACTTGAGAAGGCCGTCGAGATCGGTCCTGTGCGGGCCGTCCCTCAGATGTGGCGTCACGGTCGCCGGACTGGCCAGCATTCGACCCGTCGGGATCCACGGCCAGGTGCGGCTCCCGCTGGCCACCGGGGCCCTGCGCGGAATGGTGCCGCGCCAGACGCAGGATGAAGTACCGCGCCATGCTACTGTGGCGGCCGAGACCTGCTCATGAGGCGGTCCCGATCGGCGATGGCGGCGCCACCGTCGATGGGCGGCTTCTTTGGCGCACGGACGCCGATCGCCCGCTCCCGCCTTCCCACCAGCCCGACGAACGCCCACCTTGGTCGCCGTGAGCATCGAATGGACCGCGCCGGCAATCATCCTCGACATCCGCCCGCATGGCGAGGGCGGCGCGATTGCGACGCTGCTGACCGAGCAACACGGCCGCCACGCCGGCCTGGCCAAGGGCGGCACCTCCCGCGGCCAATCGGCGCTGTGGCAGCCCGGCAACCTGGTGGAGGCGCGGTGGGTGGCCCGGTTGCCCGAACAGCTCGGCGCCCTGTCCGCGGAGATGGTACACCCCGCCGCGGCGCTGGCGATGGAGGATCCGCTGGCGCTTGCCGCGCTGCGCTCCGCCTGCGCCGTGGCGGAGGGCGCGCTGCCGGAGCGGGAGGCACATCCACGCGCCTTCCATGGCCTGGTCGCCTTCATTGCCACCCTGGCCCGCGGCACCGACCTCGCCTTGCCAGACCTCGTGCGGTGGGAGGCCGACCTGTTGGCCGATCTCGGCTACGGCCTCGATTTCTCCGCCTGCGCGGTGACGGGGGAGCGGGAGGATCTGGCCTTCGTCTCCCCGAAATCGGCCCGCGCCGTCTCCGCCGCCGCCGCCGGGGAATGGCGCGACCGGCTGCTGCCGCTGCCGGCCTTCCTGCTGGGGCAGGGGCCGTCCGGCCCGGTCGATTGGGCGGCGGGCCTGCGGCTGACCGGGCATTTCCTGGCGCGGGACGTCTTCGGCGTGCACAACAGGGGCCTGCCTGCGGCGCGGGACCTGCTGGTGGACCGCGTCACCACCCTGGCCTCGCCTGCCGCCAGCGGCTAAACCCACCCTGAACAAAGCACGAATCATGCACCATGCCGGATGACATCAAGGGCCTGCCGCCCGAAGGCGGCGACATGCGGGAGACGGGGCTGGCCGATGCGCTGTCCGAGCGCTACCTGGCCTATGCGCTGTCCACCATCGTCAGCCGGTCGCTGCCAGATGTGCGCGACGGGCTCAAGCCGGTGCATCGCCGCCTGCTGCACGCGATGAACCAGCTGAAGCTGGATCCCACCGGCGGCTTCAAGAAATGCGCCCGCATCGTCGGCGACGTGATGGGCAAGTACCACCCCCATGGCGACAGTTCGATCTATGAGGCGCTGGTCCGCCAGGCGCAGGAATTCGCCGCGCGCTATCCGCTGGTCGAGGGCCAGGGCAATTTCGGCAATATCGACGGCGATAACGCCGCGGCCATGCGCTACACCGAAGCCCGCCTTACCGAGGTCGCCCAGGCGCTGCTGGAGGGCATCGAGGAGGATTCGGTCGATTTCCGCGCCACCTACGATGGCGAGGACAAGGAACCGCTGGTGCTGCCGGCGGCATTCCCGAATCTGCTCGCCAACGGCGCGGCCGGCATTGCCGTGGGCATGGCGACCTCGATCCCGCCGCACAACGCCGGGGAGCTGTGCGCTGCCGCGCTGGTGCTGATCGACCGGCCGGAGGCCGGCATCGACGAGCTGCTGGCGCATGTGAAGGGCCCGGATTTCCCGACCGGCGGACTGCTGGTCGAAAGCCCTGAGTCGATGCGGGAGGCCTATGCCACCGGCCGCGGCGGCTTCCGCCTGCGCGCGCAATGGAACGTTGAGCCGCTGAAGAACGGCACCTGGCAGGTCGTCGTCACCGAGATCCCCTACCAGGTCCAGAAGTCCCGCCTGATCGAACAGACCGCGGCGCTGATGGAAGAAAAGAAGCTGCCGCTGCTGGGTGACGTGCGGGACGAATCGACCGACGTGGTCCGCCTGGTGCTGGAGCCGAAGGCGCGCAGCGTCGATGCCAAGATGCTGATGGAGACGCTGTTCCGCCACACCCAGCTCGAGACGCGCTTCCCCCTCAACATGAACGTGCTGGACGCCAACCGCACTCCGCGCGTGATGGGGCTGCGGGAGGTGCTGCGGAGCTGGCTCGACCATCGCCACGTGGTGCTGGTGCGGCGGTCGGAGCACCGGCTGGCCGCGATCGCGCGGCGGCTGGAAATCCTCGATGGCTACCTCATCGTCTACCTGAACCTGGACGAGGTGATCCGCATCGTGCGGGAGGAGGACAAGCCGAAGGACGCCCTGATGGCCGCCTTCGAGCTGACCGAGACCCAGGCCAACGCCATCCTCGACATGCGCCTGCGCGCGCTGCGCAAGCTGGAGGAGATGGAAATCCGCAAGGAGCACAAGAAGCTCTCGGCGGAACAGGCGAAGCTGCGGGGCCTGCTGACCAGCGAGGCGAAGCGCTGGCGCGCGATCGCGGACGAGATCGCGGAGACGCGGCGGAAATTCGGCGAGGCGACGGCGCTGGGCCGCCGCCGCACCATCCCCGGCACGATCGAGGCCGGCGCGGTGGTCGACGAGACCGCGTTCATCGAGCGGGAGCCGATCACCATCATCCTTTCGGAGAAGGGCTGGATCCGGGCGCAGAGGGGCCATCTTGGCGCCGATGCCGAGCTTCGCTTCAAGGAAGGCGACGGCCTGAAGCAGGCGATCCATGCGGAGACCACGGATCGCATCGTGGTGCTGGCCACGAACGGCAAGGCCTACACCGTGAAGGCGGATTCCCTGCCGCGCGGCCGAGGCGATGGCCAGCCGGTGCGGCTGCTGCTGGATCTGACCAATGGCGACGACGTGGTGACGCTGTTCGTCCACAAGGATGGTCGCCGCTTCCTGGTCGCCGCCACGGACGGCAAAGGCTTCGTGGTCAAGGGCGAGGACCTGCTGGCGGAAAAGCGCACCGGCAAGCAGGTGCTGGTGGTCGATGCGGCGGTCGAAGCGCTGCTGTGTGTTCCGGTGGAGGGCGACAGCGTCGCCGTCACCGGCAGCAACAACCGCCTGCTGGTCTTCCCGCTGGACCAGGTGCCGGAGATGTCGCGCGGCCGCGGCGTTCAGCTCCTGCAACTGAAGGATGGCGCGACGCTGCTCGATGCCCAGGTCTTCGCGGCCAAGGAAGGTCTCGCCTGGCGCCATGGCGGCGGCGTGAAGCTGGAGACGGATCTGCGAACCTGGCGCGGCCAGCGCGCTGGCGCCGGCAAGATGCCGCCCGACCGCTTCCCGAAGACGCGCAAGTTCGGGGTCTGACGCCACTCCACATCCTTGTGGACAGGGCAGGGCCGGCATGATCCGCTTCCCCATCCTCGGGGGAGGCGGCCATGCCAAGGCGGAAGAAGCCCGTGCCGGCGGTGCGCGACAGCACCACCATCGTCTTCGCCACCAACCGTCATCGCCTGTCGGATGGGTTCTGGGAGGAGGCGGACATCGCCCCCGGTACCATCCAGCGGCTGTGGCTCGGCCGCGCGCGGATCGGCTGGGTGGGCGACCCGATGGAAACCGAATCCGGCCGGCAGTTGCTTGAGGCCGCCGAGATCAGCGGGGAGGATGACTTCGCCGATCCCGTCGCCGGCAGCAACGCTCGCGTGCTGGACGCCTGGCTGGCCGATGCCGCGGCCCGCGGCGCCGTGCCGCTGTTCTACATCCACGGCTTCGGTAATGGCTTCGGCGATGCGCTGCAACGCGCGGCGCAGATCGAGGAATTCTATGACGGGGAGAAGCTGGCGCTCGCGCCCCTGGTCTTCTCCTGGCCGTCCGATGGCCGCGTGCTGGACCCGCAGCTTTTCGCCGCCGATGCCGGGGTCAAGGCGCAGTACCTGGACGACCAGCGGGACGCAATGAACTCCGCCCCCGCCCTGGCACGGCTGCTGCGGGAGGTTTGGCGGGCACGCCAGCGGGCGGCGGGAGGTACCGGCACGCCGCCCCGCCTGGTGCTGCTGGCGCACAGCATGGGCAACCTCGCCCTGGCCAGCGGCCTCGCCGCCATGAACAACGGGCTGCTGACGCGTGAGCTCGCCGGGCTGTTCGCGCAGGCCGTGCTGGCGAGCGCCGACCTGCCGAATACCTGCTTCGAGCCCGGCCAGCCGATGCGCCTGCTGCCACTGATCGCGGACCAGGTGACGGTCTGCATCAGCCATGACTGCACGCTGTCCGTCGCCAGCCAATTCGCCAACGGCAACAAGCGCCTCGGCCATTATGGCCCTGCACGGCTGGACCTGGTGCCGGAGGGGGTGGAGGTGGTCGACTACTTCCTCGGCCTCGACGCCGGATCGCGCGACCGCATTCTGGCCAAGGGCGGCACCGAATGGGACGTGGTGCAGCACCAGTGGTACCGGAACGACCTGAAAGCGCGGGCGGCGCTGACGGCTCTGTTCCAGGGCAAGCCACCGCCGCACAAGCCGCTGGATGCGCTGCTTCGGGTGGAAGCCGGGCGCTGCCGGCACGCGATCCTGGAGTAGCGCCGGCAATACGAGCCGACCCGGCGGCGAACTACTACCGGGCCAGGGCCGCCGTGGTGATCCGTGCCAGGAAGTCGACGAAATGCCGGACCTTCGGGCTGGTCGCGGCCTGCGCGGTATAGACCGCGTGCAGTGGCAGCGGGCTGGGCGCCTGATGCAGCGCAACCTCCACGAGGCGGCCGTCGGCGATGTCGGCCCGACACAGGAACTCCGGCAGCCAGGCGGCGCCGGCCCCGGACAGCGCCAGGGCGTGTCGCACCAGCGGGTCCGGTGCCTCGACCCGCTGGATGGCGCGTCCGCCCGCAAGGCCCAGCACCCGGTTGAAGCGGCCTCGCCCTGGTTGCAGGACCCCGGCCTCCTCCAGCAGGCGTAGCGCTGCCTCCGGCGCAAGGCCAACCAAGCCCGCTGGGCTGGCGAGCAGGCGCAGGCTGCTGGCGCCGATCCGGCGGGCAAGCAGGGCGCTGTCCTCCAGCGCACCGACCCGGACGATGATGTCGATCTCCGGCTTGTTCGCGCCCGCGATAGTCGAGGAGACCTCCAGCGCCACCTCCAGCGCCGGATGATCCTGCAGGAACTCCGGCAGGCGCGGCGCCAGGATATGGCTGGCGAACAGCGACGGGACGTTGAGCCGCAGCAGGCCTCTCGGGGAGGTGAAGCTTGCCTGCACGGCGGCCGCCGCGCCATCCACCAGCGCGACTACCTGCACGGCATGATCCAGCAGAACGCGCCCGGCATCCGTCAGCCGAAGCCCATCGCGGCCCCGGTCCAGCAGCGCCGCCCCTGCCTCCGCCTCCAGCCGGGCCAATTGCCGGCTGACCGAGGATTTGGGGCGCCGCAGAAGCCGCGCCGCACTGGTCAGGCTTTGCGCCTCCGCAATGCGGAGAAAGACGCGCAGGTCGTCGCTGTTCACATCAGGTGCCCGTTCCAGCCCGGGAACGGCGCGTCCCGGCGGCGGACCTGCCAGCAGGCGGGCCGGGTCAACACATGGTCCGGCATCCCAACAAGGACAGGATCCCAGCCATGACCAACCCGGCCCTGCGGCGCATGACGCCCGAGAGCGCGGTGATCGCCTATGTCGACTACGTCACCGGGCTCGATAACCTGGTCACGACGATCCCGGGCCCGGTCTTCCGCAACAACATCCAGGCCTTCGCCAGATTCTCGCCGCTGTTCAAGCTGCCGACCGCCGTGTTTGGCGAGGAAAATCAATACTATGGCAGCTTCCTGCCGGAGATCCGCACGCTGATCGATGCCGGTGCCGCGACATTTCCGCGCAGCACGCCCTCCGGCTGTACGCCGGACTTCATGGCATGGCTCCAGGCCAAAGGCCGGCGCGATGTCATCATCGGTGGGATCTCCATCGACAACTGCACCCTGCACACGGCGCTGGACCTGCTCCGGGCCGGCTACAACGTGCAGGTCGTGGTCGATGTCTCGGGCAGCAACAGCAGGCTTGCGGAGGATGCGGCCCTTGCGCGGTTGCAGGCGGCGGGCTCGGTGAATGCCGGGTGGCTGAACACGCTGACGGAACTCGGCGCGGATTTCGCGGGGCCGTTCGGGGCGGGGATGATGCAGGTCATCCAGCGCCACTGGCCCGCCTCCACCACGGGGCAGGTCCAGGACACCACGCCGGATGGACATGGCATGCAGTTGCCGAAGACCTGACGCGGCCGAAGTCTCTCAGGCCTCGATCGATGTGAGCGCGGGCGCCTCGATGGCGGCCGCGCCATGGTCAGGCAGCACGCGCCAGACGCCGCCGGACAGCGTCTCGCTTGGGCGGAAGCGGGACTTGTAGGCCATCTTGGCGCTCTCCGGCACCCAGTAGCCCAAGTAGACATAGGGCAAGCCCAATGCACGGGCGCGCGCCACCAGCCACAGGATCGCGTAGGTGCCGAGGCTGCGGCGGTTCGCCTCGGGGTCGAAGAAGGAATAGACGGCGGACAGACCGTCGGAGAGCCAATCGGTCAGGCAGGCGCCAACCAGTCGGCCGTTGGTATCGCGGAACTCCACCACCCCGGTGGTGATCGGCGTGTCCTCGACCATGGCGCGATAATCGTAGAAGCCCATCGCCGCCATGTCGCCATCGCCATGCCGGGCGCCCTGGTAGCGCTGGAACAGGCTGAACTGCTCCGCGCTGGCACGTGCCGGAAGCTCGGCGGTGGTCAGGTCCTCGTTGGCACGAATGATCTTGCGCTGCGTGCGGTCGGGCAGGAACTGGCCGGCGACGATGCGGATCGGGATGCAGGCGCGGCAGCCGGGGCAGACCGGGGAATACGCGATGTTGTGGCTGCGACGGAAGCCGGCGCGGGACAGCCTGTCATGCAGCGTCTCCGCCTCCGCGCCCGACAACTCGGTCACGATCTTCCGCTCCGTCCGCCCTGCCAGATAGGGGCATGGCAGGGGCGCGGTCGTATAGAAGAACTGCGGGCGTCGGGTGGGTCTGTGCAACATCTGCTTGGGATGATTGTCGGCGCTGGGCGGCCGCAAATCAACCGTCCTCCGCGGCCAACCCCTGGTTTTGAACCTGGTCGGACCGGCCGGGCTTGCAAGCCGGCTGCACCGCGCGCGACCGGCGCAGCACCAGCGTGCCGGAGAACAGGTCATGCAGCGTGCGGCTGCGGGCGGAGAACAACGGCGCCAGCAGAGCCACCCCGCCCATGGCCCAGGACAGGGCGTAGAGCGTGGTCGAGGTGAAGGCCTGCCCGAAGCTGGGCGCCGTGCCACCCACCTCGGACTGCACGACGAGCCCCATCGCCGCCTGCCCCGGAGTCGCCGATAGCGGCGAGCCGATCGACAGCGTGCCGTACAGGATCGGCAGGATCAGCGCCCAAGGCAGCAGCAGCAGCCCGCCGGCCAGGCCGATAGTCAGCACGGTGAGCAGCGCGGCACCACCCCAGGCGACCCACGACAGTATCAGCAGCAGCGTCGCGTCGATTGCCCAGGCGGCAATCCGGCGGCCGATCACGCCTTGAAAGGGGTCGCCAGTCCGGGCCGCCACGTGGGTCTCCTCAACGGGTGAGGTCGATGGCGCCGGTCTCGCTGTCCAGTTGCCGCGCCAGCCGAAGAACGCTGCCGGACCGCCAACGTTCCAGCAGGCTCTCGAAATTATCGGACAGCGGGTGGCCGGATTGGCCGGTGGCGATGATGGCCCGCGTGCCATCGGCATCCGCCATGTCGGCGACCAGTCGCAGCCCGGCGCCATGCAGATGCGCGAAGGGGTCGGGCCCGGTGCCGCGCATGCCGCCGCGCGACAACGTCTCGTTGTCGCCGCCGGTGGCGGCCTTCAGGCGGGTCATGCGGCCGAGCACCGGGACGAAGCGCAGCAGCGGGTGCTCGAAATGCGCGACGTGGGCGGCCCCCCAGCGCCAGGCCACGGGGTCGGCGCCATGCACCGACTCCAGCTCCGCGACCGCCTCCGCCAGGGCGCGGGCGAGCAGCGGGTTGCAGCCTTCCGGCCCGCACCAGGCGGCGCCACGGGCCGGGTCCAGCAGGATGCGGGCGACGAATTCCGGGCCCGCATCGCTGCCCGCCGGGGCTCCGCCGGCCTCCAGCACCAGGCGCTTGAACTGGCGCAGCCAGGCGTGGTGGACCAGCGGCTGGGCGAGGTCCGCCCGCATCTCGCCATTCCAGTTGCGCAGAAGGGCCTGGGCGGTTGCGGCCGGTCCCGACGGCATCGGCACCGCCCGCAGCACCGGCAGGAGGTCCCGGGCCAGCAGGGAAACCACGTCGTTCTGCATCGCCGCAAAGCTAGCGGCGTCGTGCTGCGGCCGCGCCGCCAGCAATTCGCGGATGCGGCGCAGGCGCCAGTCGCCGAACCAGTCCCGGCCGAGGAACACCGGATGGTCGAGCGGAGCTGGGCGGCTGTTGGCAGCGGCGAGCTGGCCCGACTCCGGGTCCTCCACATGCGGCATGGCGTCGAACGGCACGAAGCCGGTCCAGTCCATGCTGCCATCCCAGCCGCGGGCAGGGGTGGTGCCGTTGCCGGTTGCGCGGATCGGGGTGCGGCCGACCAGGTACTGCGCGATGCGCCCATCCGTGCCGGCGACCATCAGCGTCTGCGGCGGGCTGGTGAACAAGGCGCCCGCGGCACGCACCTCGGCCACGGATGTTGCGCGGTTCAGCGCCAGCAGCGCGGCGGCGGTGGTGTCCTGCGGCGCCAGGTTGGCCATGGACACCGCCAGCACGAAGCCGTCCTGCGTCGGCAGGAACGGGTCGAGGCCTGAGATCACCGGGCCATGCCGGGTCTCCCGCACCCGCAGCACTTCCGGCTCCTCCTGGCCGCGCACAGCCAGGCGTTCCTCCCGCACCGTGAAGGGGCGGGGGCCTTCCGGCGTGTCGTAGGCGTCGGCGCCGGACAGGCGTTCGACGAACACGTCCTGCGTGTCGGAATGCGTGGTGGTGAAGCCCCAGGCGACGGCCTGGTTGCGGCCGATGACGATGCCGGGCACGCCGGGGGCTGTGGCGCCGACGCGGAACTGGCCGCCGGGCAGGTCGATCCGCGCCAGGTACCACAGCACCGGCGCGTTGAAGCCAAGATGCGGATCGTTCGCCAGCAACGGCGCGCCGGTGGAACTGCGGGCCGCGGTGACAGCCCAGGCGTTGGAGGCGGAGGACGGAAGCGGCGCATCCTCGCCGAACACCGGGATCGCCTGCAGGAGCCGGGCGAGGTGCGTGGCGGGGGGCAGCGCGGCCTGGTCGGCGCGGCCGTCGCTGCCGTCGCGCGGCCACAGGTCCTCCACCTTCTCCGGCGGCAGCGCGGCATCCAGCGCCGCGCGCTCCAGCTCCCGCCGCCAGTTGCCGGACAGCCAGAGGCCCATGACCTTGCCCCACAGCAGGGAATGCTCCGGCCTCCAGGGCTCCGGCTCACCCAGCACCAGGAACTCCGGCGCGGCGAGGCGGCCGCGGACCGCGATCAGCGCGTTCACACCCTCGGCATAGGCCTCCAGCATGTCGCGAGAGCCCGGGTCGAGCGCGGCAAGATCCGCCTCCGCGCTGCGCAGCAGGCCGAGCGTGCGGGTGAAGCGATCCAGGCGCAGCGCGGCGGGGCCGCCCAATTCGGCCAGCCGTCCCGCCGCTCCGCGTCGCATCGCCTCCATCTGGAACATGCGGTCCCGCGCATGCAGGTAGCCCAGCGCGACGGCGGCATCGCGTTCCGTCTCCGCCCGGATGCGGGGGATGCCCAGCGAATCCAGTCGGATGGCGACCGGGGCCGACAGGCTCGGGATCGCCAGCTCGTCCCGCGCATCAGGCAGGGAGGTGAAAACCAGAGCCAACGCGAAGGCCACGGCGAGGCCCGCGACGAACAGGCTGAGCAGGACCAGGCGGCCCGTAAGCCGAAGCAGGAAGCGCATCAGGGCCAGCGCCCCCCTTCAAGCGGTGCCGTCATCCGGCGGCTCTACCATCGGTGGAAGCGCGGGGCGAGGCAGGGTGCGGCCCGTGGCCCACGGGCATCCATTGCCAAACCACAGCGGTTACTTAATCTTCCCGGCAACAAATTGTCCTTTGGTCATGGAGGTCGGGTTGAGCGGATTCGGGATCGGCATCCAGACGTGGTTTGGCAGCAATGACGCGGACTCCTTCTCGCCCGGGATCCAGTCCTCGGGCTTCTCATTTGGCGGACTGATCCCCGGCCTCGATACGCAATTTCGGGTGTCCGGCCTGAATGGCGACGACCTGATCGTCGGTGGCGGCGCGGCAGATGGTGATTCGCTCGATGGAGGGGAGGGCGCGGACACGCTCGCCGGCGGGGCCGGGCGCGACACGCTCCAGGGCGGCGGCGGCCTCGACCGGCTCGAGGGCAATGGCGACCCCGACCTACTGATCGAGACCGGTACCAGCTCCCTGGTCGAGGCCGCCGCGCTGCTGGATGGCGGAGAGGGTTTCGATACGTTGCTGCTGAGCGGCAACGTCCGCTTGGTCTCCGCTATCGTCACCAGCCTGGAGCGGCTGGCGACGTCGGCCGGGGGGACCGTCAACCTGACCTTCAGCGCCACCAATTTCGCCACCTTCCAGGTCCTGGAACTGGGCACCGGGACGACCTTTCTCGGCGTCGGCGGCACCTATGACTTCGGATCGAAGGAATACGACGCGATCAATTCGGTGATCTACACCGTGCGCTTCCTCGGCGGTGCCGGCGACGAGGACGTGATCGGCACCGAACTGGGCGATTCGATCGCGGGCGGCGGCGGCGCCAACACGATCCGCGGTGCCGAGGGGGACGATACCCTGTCGGGGTCCGGCACGATCCAGGGCGGGGCGGATAACGACCTGCTGTCCGACAGCCAGCAGACCCTGTCGGATGACTGGCTGGATGGGGGCGATGGCAACGACACCATCACCACCTTCCACGGCGCGGACGACCTGTGGGGTGGCGATGGCGACGACAGCCTGTCCGCCGGCGGTGGCGGCAGCCTGCTGGAAGGCGGCGTAGGCAACGACACCCTCAGTGCCTCGCTGTCCGCCAACGACACACTGCGCGGCGGCGAAGGCGATGACCTGCTGCGCGACGTCGGGACGCTCGGCGCCGGGACGGTGCTGGATGGTGGCGCCGGCAACGACACGCTGGAGGCGGATGGCGCGACGCTGCTCGGCGCCAGCATCACGGGCATCGAGACGCTGCGGCTCGGCGGCACCCTTGGGATCGGCGCGGCGGAACTGGCGGCCTTCCAGGCGCTGGCGTTCAGCGAGGGCGGCGGCCGGCCCGTCATCAACCTGCTGACGGATGGCGTGTTCGACTTTGGGGCACTGGCGCAGGTCGACGCCTTCGGCCAGGCCACGCAGCGTGGCCTGACTCTGGTCGGCCAGGTGTTCGGGGCCGACCATGCGATCGGCGGCGAGGGTGATGACAGCCTGCTGGGCTTCGGCGGCGGCGACACCCTGGTGGGCGGTGGCGGGGCCGATACGCTGCGCGGCGATGACGGCGACGATCTGCTGCGTGGCGGCGCGGGTGGGGATGTGGCGGCGTTCGCCGGCGTCCGGGCGAACTACGTGGTCGCGGCGCTGGGTGGCGACGCCTTCATCGTGACCAGCCTGCTGGAAGGCACCGACACGGTCGAGGGCATCGAGTCGCTGCGCTTTTCCGACACCATCGTGGCGCTGGAATTCGCCCCGTCACTGGTGGCGACCCGTGGCCCGGACAGCCTGGCGGGCAGCGCGGGTGCGGAACAGATCCTGGGCCTCGGAGGCGACGACACCCTGTCCGGCGGCGGCGGCGCCGACACTCTGTTCGGCGGAGCGGGCCACGACGTGCTGGATGGCGGCGATGGCCGCGACCTGCTCAGCGGGGGCGCGGGCGCCGATACGCTTGCCGGCGGTGCCGAGGACGACCGCCTGTTCGGCATGGTGGGCGACGACGTGGCCGAAGGCGGGGACGGGCGCGACACGCTGTATGGTGGCGACGGCCGGGACACGTTGCGCGGCGACGGGGATTCGGATCGACTCTACGGCCAGGCAGACGACGACCTGATCGAGGGCGGAGCAAGCGACGACTTCCTGTCCGGGGATGCGGGCGCCGACACGCTGCTGGGGCAGGATGGCGCCGACCGGCTGCTGGGTGGCGACGATGCCGACCTGCTGGATGGTGGCGCCGACGCCGATGTGCTGTTCGGCGGCGCCGCGGCGGATACCCTGCTGGGCGGGTCGGGCGACGACGTGCTGCGCGGGGAGGTGGGCCATGACCTGCTGGCCGGTGGCCTGGGCTTCGACCGCCTGTTCGGTGGCACCGGCGCCGACGCCTTCCAGTTCGCTGCCCCCGGCGAGGGCAGCGACCGCATCTTCGACTTCGACGTCGCCGAGGACCGCCTGCTGCTGTCGGCCGGCGGCTTCGGCCTGGCGGCAGGCGCACTGGCATCCGACCGCTTCGAGGCGAACGCCAGCGGCCAGGCGAACACCGCCGGCAACGGCGTGCTGCTCTACGCCACGACATCCGGACGCCTGTATTGGGACGCCGATGGCAACGGAGGTGCGGCGCGTATGGAATTGGCCGTGATTGTCGGCGCACCCACGATCACGGCCGCGGAGGTCTGGGTGGTGTCCTAGGCCCGCATCCGAGCTTCAGGGTGGTGCGGGCAGGAAGATTGGCGCGTGCGGTCGGAATGCCTCCGGCCGCAATGGGGGCTCCGGCGCGCCGGCCACGAAGCGGTAAAGGTCCGGATGACGATCACGCCCATCGGCGAGGGCATGGCCGATCGTGGCGGCCGAGGGCTGACGCAGGCCGTAGGCCTCGACCAGCGGTCCGAGCGGGCTGAAGCGGATGCCGCTGCTGCGCATCAGGCGCAGTAGGGTCGGCTCCATCAGTGCGCACCAATGGGTGAGCCCAAGATCAAGGCTGGCGTGCAGGATGCCCCGCATCAGCGCAAGGCGGAGCAACCGGTCTGTCGGCGTGCCCATGGGACGACGGCGCTTGGACAGCGCGAAGCGGGAAATCTCCCCGGTTGTCCGCAATGGCAGGTGACGCAGCAGGTCCGGGCTGCAGTAGCGCAGCATCGGCAGGTCAGGACGTGCCGCGCCACCCACATTGGCGACGAGGCGCGCCGTGCCGACGACCTGTCCGTCCAAGCGGCTACGGAGCACGACATGGCGGGACCCGGCGTCGTACTCATCCGCCTCGATCGCGGTGCCAGGACTGCCAGGAAGGATGCCGCGTTCCGTGCGGAAGACCTGATGTCTCAGGTGCTGGACTTCTCGAACCGATGCGGGCGTGCGGGCAAATTCGACAAAAAAGTGGCGATCGATTGTCGAAATTGCGTCGATCCGATGGTGTTCCATAGAAGCTTTTGCCCCCCGTTGCTTGAGTACGCTTCGGGTTAACGGAGGTAGTTCCCGAGGAAAAGCAAGAATCGTCCAGCTGGAACTTGGCCGCCACAGAGAAACCGCGCCAGTTACTATGAAGATTCTGGATTCTGACAATAATTGTACTACAGTATGCTGCAGAACAGCAACCTAGAGGCGATATACAGTATGTCTTCTCTCAATGAAGCAGATGATTAGGACATCATTCCGTTCGCAATGAAACAGGCTCGCGACGGACGGATAGACGATAAAATTTGTTCATGATTATAATAAGTGAAGAGTCCATTAAATAGATCAAGCTGACGAGATTATTGCATACCAACTCGCAGGGTCATTTCTTCCAGGATATTTTGCTGTAGCAATTGATTCACCATCGGCAGTGCAACCTGCTTGGAAGATGACCACCGACAAAACTCAATCAGAGGATTTAGCCGGAACCGTCGAACAATATGACAAGTACAAGGTTAATTTCACGTCCGGCATTAAATACTTCTGTAGAATCAGCGTTCACTTCAACTGGCATGGAAAATGCTCGTCTCGTACTGCTCTCCGATCACGGGGAGACGAGGAAGGGGACGAGACCATGCGAGACACGACCCGCAGATACTTCCGGACGATGCTGCTGGCCGGCGCGGCGACAGCCGTGGTGGCCGCCGTGCCGATCGCGGCGGAGGCGGCGCCCTACGCCTACGCGTCCAACCAGATCACCAACCTGACCATCACCACCACGACGGGCCAGATCCAGCCGCTCGGCACCGCCTCGATCTCGGCCTCCGACTCTGCTGTCTGGGCGAACCTGCCGATCTCCGGCTTCCTCGGCACCGGCACCGTCGGCAACGCGCTCGACATCCAGAAGGCCTGCGCCGGCGGGTCGGCCTGCTCGATCGGAGAAAACGTGTTTACCGCCGCCGGGCCGGGCGCCTTCGGCACGGGGGGCATGCGCGCGGATGCCAGCATCGGTGCCGGCACCTTGCAGGGCGGCGGCGTCAGCGTCAGCAATGTCGCCGAAGGCACCGGCAATCTGCCCGGCACCGCGAGCGGGCAGAACACCTCGACCATCAACTTCGAACTGACCGGCACCGGCGCTTCGCTCGTGCTGTCGCTGACCGACCTGATCGAGTTGGTGGTCTCCACCTCCGCGCCCGGTGAAACGGCGAATGCGACGGTGACCAACACCTTCCAGATCTTCGACGAGGAGGGCAACGAGGTGGACAGCTACTCGCCGGCCAACATCAACCGGCAGGCGGGTTCGGCCGGCGGCGTCCCGCCGACGGGCACGATCGGCCCGGTGTCGTTCACGGACACCTTCACTTCCTCGCCGCTGGCTGTCGGTGAGCTTTACACCATCTCGCTGCGCTCGACCGCGGGCGCCACGATCAGCCCCGGCGTGCCGGTGCCGGAGCCGGCTTCGCTTGCGATCCTGGGCGCCGGCCTGTTCGGCCTCGGCCTGGTCCGCCGCCGCCGTCAGCGCGGCTGAACCCGGAGTGGGGGGGGGGGGGGGGGGGCCCCCCCCCCCCCCCCCCCCCCCCCCCCCCC
>NZ_JBNXUN010000089.1:0-288 GCF_050563525.1 Falsiroseomonas sp. HC035 | reverse complement strand
GGGATCGCGCTCTGGAAGGCGGGCGCGCCCTGCTCGGTGAGCTCGGCCGCGGCCTGCGCCATGCCGTGCATCTTGAGGCTGCGCAGCATGATGGTGACGGCGGCAGCCGCCGGGTCATGACGCATGGCGGCCTCCATTTCTCGAACGCAGGCTGTCGTAGCGCGCGACGTTAGCCTTGGGCTCCTGCGCCAGCATCAGGGCCTGGGGCGCCTCGATCGGTGGGACCTGGGAGGCTGTCCCGTCGGTCAGCCGGTGCAGCAGGTTCAGGATGTGGGTCTTGGTGGACAC
>NZ_JBNXUN010000088.1:0-303 GCF_050563525.1 Falsiroseomonas sp. HC035 | reverse complement strand
GGACATGCCGGGTGTCATGCCAGGCACTCCCGCAGGCGCAACAGGCCGCGCCGGATCCAGGCCTTCACGGTGCCGAGCGGCAGATCCAGCCGGGCGGCGATCTGCGCGTGGCTCAGGCCGTGCACGAAGGCCAGCACGATGCCGCGGCGGTTGCGTTCCTCCAGCGTCGCCAGGCATTGCCGCAGGCGCCGCCCCTCGGCATCCGCGGCGACGCGGTCCAGCGCGTCGGCCGCCACCGGCTGGTCGCCGAGCGCGGGGTCGTCCGTCGGGACCTCCCGCCCCCGGGCGCGGGCCAGGTCGAGA
>NZ_JBNXUN010000087.1:0-303 GCF_050563525.1 Falsiroseomonas sp. HC035 | reverse complement strand
TGTCATGCCGGGGCTCATGCCAGGCACTCCCGCAGGCGCAACAGGCCGCGCCGGATCCAGGCCTTCACGGTGCCGAGCGGCAGATCCAGCCGGGCGGCGATCTGCGCGTGGCTCAGGCCGTGCACGAAGGCTAGCACGATGCCGCGGCGGTTGCGTTCCTCCAGCGTCGCCAGGCATTGCCGCAGGCGCCGCCCCTCGGCATCCGCGGCGACGCGGTCCAGCGCGTCGGCCGCCACCGGCTGGTCGCCAAGCGCGGGGTCGTCCGTCGGGACCTCCCGCCCCCGGGCGCGGGCCAGGTCGAGG
>NZ_JBNXUN010000086.1:0-315 GCF_050563525.1 Falsiroseomonas sp. HC035 | reverse complement strand
TAGCCACTGTACTGGGGTGTGGAAGCGGCCGGTCGGCAATACCTTCAGCCCATCTCTGACTTCAGGTGCAGGTACCGAGGGCAGCGCGCTGCGCGTGCCTGGCGTGGCTTTGGCTGACGGTCCGAATACGGCAAGACGCCTGATCCACAGCCCGACCCGTACCGGCCTGGGAAGCCCTCTCGTCAGCACGGTGTTAGGCAAGCCTTGAGTTCAGACATTCTCCGTCCTCACTAATGCGTGGCATGTAAACGCAACGCATTGGCGGCAGTTGTATTTTATACCCAGCCAGTGTCACCCTGCACAAACAGTCGTGAC
>NZ_JBNXUN010000085.1:0-380 GCF_050563525.1 Falsiroseomonas sp. HC035 | reverse complement strand
AGATACCGCCACCACTGCCCACACGCAGGACCAAACCGCGCCAAAGACGCAGCGCCTGCCTGAAAGAAGGATGCGCACCTGTCGCACTCACACTTCCACTTACACAACACAACCAATTCAGATTTGAATATCAAAGAACATGCAAAATCGCGCCCAGGCAAAGCCTGTGCGAGACCATCTTCTGGAAGCAACCCCGCAACTGCGCGGGTACATCTCGATGCGCACTGCAGGATCTGATCTCTGGAAAGGCACCTGGCGGTGCATGAACAGAGATTGGAAACCGCAGCACATCGAGAGTGGAGAGCGGAACCCGCCGATCGGCAGGTCGTCTAAAGGAATGGTCGCAACCAGAAGGCATCCGCCCTCAGCGTCACGGCCTA
>NZ_JBNXUN010000084.1:0-416 GCF_050563525.1 Falsiroseomonas sp. HC035 | reverse complement strand
GCCGTCGGCAGCTTCAACGGTACCGCCGGGACCACGCTCGGCCTCACCTCGACCGATGCGCTGACGGTGATCGGCGCCAGCGGCACCGCCGTGGCGCTGAATGCGGCCTCGCTCGACCTGACCGGCGCGGTCGCCGGCACCACCAGCGTCGGCCTCACCGCCACCACCGGCGGCATCAGCCAATCCGCCGCCATCACCACCCCATCCCTCACCGCCAGCGCCGTCTCCGGCAGCATCGCGCTGAACAGCGCCAATGCCGTCGGCAGCTTCAACGGTGTGGCGGGCGGCGCGCTCGGCTTTGTCTCCACCGACGCGCTGACGGTGACCGGCGCCAGCGGCACCGCCGTGGCGCTGAATGCGGCCTCGCTCGACCTGACCGGCGCAGTCGCCGGCACCACCAGCGTCGGCCTCACCGC
>NZ_JBNXUN010000083.1:0-419 GCF_050563525.1 Falsiroseomonas sp. HC035 | reverse complement strand
CTACCACCAACGCCGCACCGGCTCCGGTTCGCAAGAACCGAGCGCCGCGCGCAGCACCAAACCGCACATCAACCTACCCCAACACACACACACAACCAAATCACCTACATCAGATGTTCTGGCGCGGTGGCCCGGTGGCCATCGCGGGGATGATACACCCGATCCCATCCCGAACTCGGACGTGAAACACCCCAGCGCCCATGGTACTGAGCCTCAAGGCTCGGGAGAGTAGGTCGCCGCCGGGCCACCACGCCAGAACATCGCAACACACACCACCGCGGGGTGGAGCAGCCCGGTAGCTCGTCAGGCTCATAACCTGAAGGTCACAGGTTCAAATCCTGTCCCCGCATCCCCTATGATCCAACCCACCAAAAGCTCCTCCGCCCCAAAGGCCGAGGAGCTTTTTCCGTTCCCGCCCG
>NZ_JBNXUN010000082.1:0-488 GCF_050563525.1 Falsiroseomonas sp. HC035 | reverse complement strand
GCGGTCGAGCATCACCGCAAGCGAGTGCGGTTCTACCCCACGGTGGAACTGGTCAACGCTCTCGAGCAGGAGAAAGCCGCCGGGAAGACAGGACAGGTTGCCGCCCGCCTGCTCCACACCGACCTGCTGATCCTCGACGAACTTGGATATCTGCCGTTCAGCGCCTCGGGCGGTGCCTTGCTGTTTCACCTTCTCAGCAAGCTCTACGAGCAGACTAGTGTCGTCATCACCACCAATCTCAGTTTCAGTGAGTGGGCGGCGATATTCGGTGATGCCAAGATGACGACGGCGCTCCTCGACCGGCTCACCCACCACTGCCACATCCTGGAGACCGGCAACGACAGCTTCCGCTTCAGGAACAGCTCCGCCACCCAGGCCCATCGCGAAAGGAAACCACAGCCCACCTGACGGAATCCAAACCCCGCATCCCCACAACCCGGGTCAGATCCTCGTGGCAACCCCGGGTCAGCTCTGAGTGGCAATCAACA
>NZ_JBNXUN010000081.1:0-523 GCF_050563525.1 Falsiroseomonas sp. HC035 | reverse complement strand
GGTTCGCCGATGAGGCCCGCGTTGGCCAGAAGAACAAAATCACGCGCCGCTGGGCCCGCCGCGGCACCCGCCCGGCGGCGGCGCAGGACCAGCGTACCGCGTCGATGTATCTCTTCGGCGCAGTCTGCCCGTGGGAAGGCAAGGGCGCCGCCGTCGTGCTCCCGTTCTGCAACAGTGCCGCAATGAACGTGCACCTGGCCGAGATCGCCGCCATCGTCGAGCCCGGCAAGCATGCGGTGCTGCTGCTCGACCAGGCAGGCTGGCATCTCTCGGATCAGGTAGCAGTGCCGCCCAACATCACCCTGCTGCCGCTGCCACCGAAATGCCCCGAGCTCAACGTGATGGAGAACGTCTGGCAGTTCATGCGCGACAACTGGCTGTCGAACCGCATCTTCCAAGCCCATGAGGACATCGTCGAGCACTGCTGCCGCGCCTGGAACAGGCTCGTCGATCAGCCCTGGCGTATCATGTCCATTGGCATGCGCGACTGGGCCCATGGGTTCTAATCAATGGGACTTGGTAT
>NZ_JBNXUN010000080.1:0-577 GCF_050563525.1 Falsiroseomonas sp. HC035 | reverse complement strand
ACCGATGCGCGTCCAGGCCGCGGCGATCGCCTGGCAGATCCGCGGCGTCCGGCTCGGCGAGCAGAACAGGTTGATTCCGAAGCCCTGCGGGAACCCCGCCTCCGCCAGCAAAGCCCGCGCCGCGTTCAGGTCCTGACTTGGCACAGGCCGGTCGGCGATGGCACCGAAGATGAAGGGCGGCACGGGCTGGTCGGCGGCATCGGCATAGCCCTCCATGATCTGCCGCGCGATGCCGTCACGGTTCAGCGCCAGGGACATGGCACGCCGCACCCGGACATCGCGCATCGGATTCTGGCCACCCGCATCCACGCCCGGAGGGTTCGGTCGCTCGACATCCAGGTAGATGTTGACCGCGTAGATGGAGGGGCTGGAGAACAGCGCGACGCGGCGATCGGCGCCAAGGCGCGATGCGTCCTGAAGCGGGACGTTGTTGATGAACTCGACATCGCCGGCGAGCAGCGCCGCGACGCGGGCCGTGTCGTTCGGGATCGGCGTCATGCTGACCGTTTCCCACGGTACCGCGCCGCCCCACCAGGACTCGTTGCGCCGCAGGACCAGCGGGGCGTTGGTGGACCAA
>NZ_JBNXUN010000008.1:0-255131 GCF_050563525.1 Falsiroseomonas sp. HC035 | reverse complement strand
GCCGCTCTCGCGCTATCAGCTTTCGATATCGAGCGCACAGGCGCACCTGTGCTTTCCAGGCGATGTCACGGATCGCCCTGGGCAGATCCTCGATGCGGTCGTGCAATTTGCGACTCACCCGCGCCTGCATGCGATACGTCCAGGCCCCTTCGATCAGGACCCGGCGTGCAATGGAGTTGCCAGCCTTGGTGATACCGCCGCGGCTGATGCTGGCGCCACTGGAGTGCTCGGAGGGGACCAGGCCCAGATAAGCCATGAGCTGTCGCGGGTTCGCGAAGCGGTTGAAGTCACCGACCTCCGACGCCAGCGTCACCGCGACAATGAGACCGACGCCGCGCATGGCTTGCACTGCCTGAACGACGGGTGCCAGCGACCAGGTCGGCAGCAAGGCCTCGATATGGTCAAGGATGCGCGCGGCCCTGGCCTCGGCGTCCTGAACCACATGAATGTAGTCTTGCAGGACGATCTGCTGGGCCGGATGGTCAAAGCGGATCGTCGTCAGCCACCGACGGTATGCCACCGTCCAGCCTTTCTTGCCGGCGTGGATCCGGCCGTTCCGCAGCAGGAAGCCCTGTAGTTGCTGGCGGGATTTGGTGACGTCTCGCATCGCGCCGGCACGAAGGCGGACCAGATCACGCATCGCCTCATGTGCGGGATCCGGCACCCAGACGCTCGTCAACTCGCCGGCCCGGTGAAGTCTGGCCAACATGGCGGCGTCTCTGCGATCTGTTTTGACCCGGTCGCCTGCGCGGATGGGGATGAGCGAAGGGGCGACAACCTGGCATTCATGCCCCAGACCGACCAACTGCCGGTGCAGTCCATAGCCACAAGGCCCGGCCTCGTAGACGAAGCTCAGCCGCTTGCCCCCCAACGACAGCCGTTGGGCAAGCTTCTTTATGACATCTGCCCGGTTTGCGAAGACGCCCAGGTCGCGAACCTCGCCGCGACGCTCTCCATCCGCCGTTGCCACCGCAACTGTCGCCTTGTGGACATCCAGCCCAATGAAGGTGGTAAGAATCATCTGGTCCGTCCCCTCATGTATGAGGCTCGGCGTCGGCCAATCCGACGCAACCCTCGGACGGTGCATGCCGTGGGACGGGCCGCCTAGCCGCTCAGATCGCAATCATCCAGTCTAGATCAGGCTAGCGGCGACGACCGCCCCCGCGATGGCCAATACCAGGATGGCGGCGGCGGCGCCTTCGCGGAAAACGTCCTCGATCCGGTCCAGATCCTCGCCGATGACGGTTTGCGGCTTCGGGCGCGATCGGCGCAGCGACCGCGACCCGGCACGCTCGGCGGCCCTTGCGGCGGCGCTCAGGGCCGCCACCCGGCGTTGCACCGGACCAAGCGCATCGCCTTCTGGCAAGCCAGGCGCCTTCAGCCCGACCGCGACCGCGCCCGCAATCATCAGCGCCGCAAGCCCCAGCGGCCAGGCCTCGAAGATCAGCGACCGCAGGTCTGCGGCCAGCGGGGTCTTGCCGGTGATCCTGGCGTACAGAAGCCATGGCAGCCACAGCGCCGCCCCGGACAGGGCGAGGAACGGCAGGGCCATCAGCCGCGGCGGGCGGCAGCGCGATCTCGCCCTTGGCAGCACCGCCAGACAGCGCGCCATCGCCAGCGCCGTCGTTAGCGCCGAGAGGCCGATCAGCGCGGCCCCAAAGGCCCCGGCCTGGTCCTTGAGCGCCGATTTGACCAGCGCCCCGGCCAGTAGCTGCATCCCGGCCAGCGACAAGCCCAGCACCGCCAGCCCCCCCAGAAGCCCCCAGCGCCAGGCCCGCCCGCAGACCGGTGCCAGCCCGACGCCCAGGAACAGCGCCCCCTTGGCCAGCCCGTGATGCAGCGCGAACAACGCCACCGCCGGCAGCACGGCCGCCGGCGCGCTGCCCTCGGCCAGGGCAAAGCCCAGAACCCCCATGACCAGGCCCATCTGGCTGACCGTGGAATAGGCCAGCACCGCCTTGGCGCCGGCCTGCGCCAGCCCCAGCAGCGCCGCGAGGAAGAGGCCGGAAAAGCCCAGGATCATCAGGACATTGCCCGCGACCGCCGCCGGCATGCCCAGCGGCAGGAAGGCCACCAGCCCGAAAATCCCGGCCTTGACGATGGCGCCCGACAGCACGGCCGAGGCCGGCACCGGCGCGGCCGGATGCGCCACCGGCAGCCAGACATGAAGGGGCATCAGCCCGGCCTTGATCCCGAAGCCCGCGATCAGCAGCGGCACCGCCGCGGGATGCGCCGAAGGCAGGGCAAGGCCCGCGCGAACCGCCTCGATGCCTATGGCGCCGCCCGCCCCGAACGAGGCCAGCATCAGCCCGACCAGGATCGCCACCTCGCCGCAGACAGCCAGCACCAGATAGACCGTCCCCGCCCGCATGGAGGCGGGCTGGCGGTCATGGATCACCAGCGGATAGGCCAGAAGCGAGACCAGCGCGAAGAACACGTAGAAGGTGACGATGTCGGCGGCGATAAAGACGCCGAGATTGCCGGCCAGGACCAGGTTCCAGAACAGCGCGAAGGCGGCGGGCCGCCCGTCGTGCCGCATGTAGAAGGCGGCATACACCCCGGCCCAGAACCACAGCGTCGCCGCACCGCCGAGAAACAGTGCGCCGGTTGCGCCCAGCTCCAGGCCGCTGTCCAGCAGCACCCCCGGCAGCGCGACGGGAACGTCGCGCGACGCGACGAGGGCCGCCGCCAGGGCCGGCAGTGGGCCAAGCGGCAGCAGCAGCATCATGCGCGGCCCCCAGCCCGGCAGCAGGGCCAGCCCCGCCAGGAGCATCGGCCAGAGTACGGCCAGCGGCAAAAGCAGCGTCGGATCGGCGGTCATCGCAGATAGCCCAGCCCGACCAGCGTGGCCCAGCCGAGCGGGCTGAAGGACAGCGAGGCGAAGATGCCAGCCCCCAGCGAAACCACCGCCGTCACCACCGCGGGCAGGATCAGCATCCGGTCGCGGGTGGTGGCCAGCTCGGCGATGGCGGGCCGGCCGGGCGGCGGCGGCAGCAGCCATGCGCGGTACAGCAGCGGCAGGAAATAGGCGGCGTTCAGAAGCGACGAGCCCGCCAGCACCGCGACCGCCCAGGCCGCATCCGACTGCAACGCCCCGACCCCGAGATACCATTTCGAGATGAAGCCGGCCACCGGCGGCATCCCCATCATTCCCAGCGCCCCGACCGAGAACGCCGCCATCGTCACCGGCATCAGCCGGCCCGCGCCGTCCAGCTCGGCGATCGCCTTGATCCCCATCCGGTTGGCAAGCGCGCCAGCGCACATGAACAGCGTGATCTTCATGATGCCCTGATGCACCAGATGCACCAGCCCGCCGATCACCGCGAAGGGCCCGATCAGGCTGGCACCCAGCACGATGTAGCTGACCTGGCTGACGGTGGAATAGGCCAGCCGCTTCTTGAGGTCGCTCTGCATCAGCGCCCGCACCGAGCCGTAGAGGATCGTCGCCGAGGCAAGCGCGGCCAGTGGCACACCCAGGCCCAGTTCGGCCACGGTGCCGATGCCGTAGACATCGTAGATCACGCGCACGATGCCGAAGGCCCCGGCCTTGACCACCGCGACGGCGTGCAGGAGCGCGCTGACGGGGGCGGGGGCGGCCATCGCCTCGGGCAGCCAGCCATGGAAAGGGATGATCGCCGCCTTGACCCCCAGCCCGCCGATACACAGGATGAAGATAAGCGTCAGGGTCAGGGGCGGGATGGCGCCCAGATTGGCGGGGGCGGAAAACTCGATCGCGCCGACCAACGATTGCAGCCACAGGATTCCGGCCAGGAAGGCGACGCTGCCGGCCAGCGTGTAGGTCAGATAGATCTGCCCTGCCCGCAGCGACTTGTCGTCGCCCCGGTGCGCCACCAGCGGCCAGGTCGCCAGCGTCAGCAGTTCGTAGAACAGGAAGAAGGTGATCGCGGTGCCCGACATCGCCACGCCGGTGGCCGCCAGCACGCACAGGTTGAAGAACCCGAAGAAGCGCGGCAGGTTCGGACCCCGGTCGAAATAGGCGATGGCGTAGATCGTGGTCAGCAGCCACAGAAACACCGAAAGCGTCACGAACAGCAGCGCCAGCGGGTCCAGCCGCAGCACGAAATCGTAGCTCGGCAGGAACTCGTAGCGCCATTCGAACACCACGCCCGCCTGCGCCTGCAACAGCAGGTATGCCACCACCAGGAGCTTGACGAAGGCCACGCCGATGTTCGCCCCATTGCGCCACGCCGAGAGACGCTCGGGCAGGGCAAAGCTGACCAGAGCGGCGACGACCGGCAGCAGGACCAGCACAAGCGGCGCGAAGGTCATCATGGCGCGGCCGCGCCAGGGGCGGCCCAGGGCGCGGCAATCGCCGACAGATTGTGCAGCGCGCTGCCGCCGAAACCCATGACGATGGCCAGCCCCGCCAGCACCAGCGGCGCCGCCGTGCGCACCCCGAGCGTCGCAGGCGCACGCGGCGCCGGCCCGGCGGCAAAGCAGGCCGAGAGCGCCCGGAAGAAATAGACCGCCGCCAGCAGACCGCCCAGAATCATCACGCCGGCATAAAGGAAGGCGCCCTGCGCGATCGCCGCGTTCAGAAGCAGGAACTTGCCGGTGAACCCGCCCGAGGGCGGCAAGCCCATCAGCGACACCGCCGCGAGGCCGAAGGCGGTCACCGTCATCGGCATCGCCTGCGCCAGCCCGCCCAGATCGCCGATCCTGTCGCCGGCGGCGGCCTTCAGCATCAGCCCGGCGGCGAGGAACATCGCCGCCTTGGCCAGCATGTGCGCCACCGCATGCAGCATCATCCCGGCCCAGGCACCGGACGGGTCCGGCGCGCCTGCGACCAGCGGAAAGGCGAGGAACAGGTAGCCGACCTGCGCCACCGTCGAGTAGGCCACCAGCGCCTTCAGCCGCTGCTGCCGCATCGCCTGGACCGAGCCGTAGATCACCGCCAGCGCCCCCGACCCGCCCAGCACATGCAGCGCGGTCTGGCCGGTGACGGCCGGAAAGGCCTCGAACCAGAGCCGCAGCAGGATCACAAATCCCAGCTTGACCGCGATCGCCGACAGCAGCGCGCTGGCCGGGGCGGGGGCGGCGGCGTGGGCGGGCGGCAGCCAGCCATGCATCGGGAAAAGCGCAGCCTTGATCAGAAGTCCCGCCGTCATCAGCCCCAGCGCCAGCATCGTCGCCAGATCGGGCTGTGCGACCTGCGAAAGCAGGGTGACGTCCACGGTGTTGTAACGCGCCACCAGAAGCGCCACTCCCAGGAGGTAGGCCAGCGAGCCGACCAGCGCGATCATGAAATAGCGCAGCGCCGCCTCCAGCGAGCCCATCGCCGCCAGCGCCACGGCGGCCAGGCTGACCATCTCCAGCGTGACATAGAGGTTGAACAGATCGGTGGTCAGAAAGCCCGCATTCGCCCCCGCCCAGAGCAGATAGATCAGCGGCCAGAAGGTCTCGGCCTGCGCTGCGTGGCCGGCCTTCTCCGGCGGATCGGCCAGCGCGTGCAGCCCGACCGCGCCGATCACCAGCGCCGTGGCCGCCACCATCAGCCGCGCCACCCCACCGGGGCGCAAAAGGATGCCCAAGGGCAAGTCCCAGTGGCCGACCAGATAGGCCGCATCGGGCGGCACCAGCGCCAGCCAGAGCGCCAGCCCCGCCATCGCGGGCGCCGCCGGCAGGATCAGCCAGCGCGCAGCCCGCCCCGCCAGCAGGGCGGCCAGCATGAAGCCGAGCGGCACCGCCACCAGAAGGTCAAGCGGGCTCAGGGCCCGGGCTTTCCGCCGTCGGGGCGGGTGGCGGCTTTCGTCGCCACGCGCGCCTCGGCCAGCCGCACGATCATCGCCGCGCCGAAGGCGGTCAGCGCAACGGCCACGACGATCCCGGTGATGACCAGCGCCTGCGGGAACGGATCGGTCGCGTCGGCTCCTCGGCCCAGACCGCCCAGGATCAGGAAGATGCCTGCCCCGACCACGTTGATCGCAAGCAACTGGCGCAACGGATGGCGCAGGGTGATGAAGGCGAAAAGACCCAGCCCGGCCAGGACCGCGCCGGTCAGGGCGTAAACATGGCCCGTCACCATGAAACCGGCCTCAGCAATCGCTGTGCCTGTCGGTGCCGCCGGCGGGGTCCGGCCACCCGATGACATTGGGCCCTGCCACCAGCAGCGCCAGCGTGGCCCCGATCGAAAGGAACAGCGAGTATTCGATCGCCAGGATCGCCGCCTTCGCCAATCCTTCAGGATAGACCAGAAAGCCTCCGAACCCCATTCCGGCCAGGCCGATCAGCAGAAAGACCAGCGGTCCCAGGACCAGCGCCACCCGCAGCCCCGGAAGGTCGCTGCGCGGCAGGCCGATCGCGCCGCCTATCGCCGACACCATCAGCCCGCCCGCGAGAACGGTGCCGGCCTGAAAAGCTCCGCCCGGCACGTCCGATCCAGCCCAGACCAGATATGCCGCCATCACCAGCGCCACCGGCAGCAGAAACCGCCCGAAACTGCGGGCCACCCGGCGCATCGGCACATCGGCCATGCCGAGATCAGCCGGACGGCCCGGCCAGACCCCGGCGGGCGCCAACGACCAGACCGCGACCAGCGCGCCGAGCAGCACGAAGCTTTCCAGGAGCGTGTCATAGGCGCGGAAGGCCAGCAGGACGCCGGTCACCCGGTTCTCGATGCCAAGCCCCGGCATCAGCGGCGCGACCGCGCGGTCAAGCCCGCTTTCCGGCGGGATCGAGAGCACCGCCGCAGCCAGCAGCAGCACGAAGCCCGTGCAGGCCGCAAGGGCGCCCGCCCGCAGCCACGCGGACGTATCGCCGCAGGTCGCGTCATCGCCCAGCGCCAGAAGCCGCGCCCGGGCCAGGATCAGAAGGACCCCGGTGACCCCGGCGCCGAGCGCGATCTCGGCCAGCGCCACGTTGACCGCATCGAGCCCCAGCCAGGCCAGACCCAGGAGGTTGCCGAAGGCGATGAAGAAGGCGATGGCCGCCAGCGCGTCGCGCACGAAAAGCGCGATGCCCGCCGTGCCGAGGATCATCAGGCACAGGATGATGTCGAAGGCGCCGGTCATGGCTGGACGCCGTCCTGATGGCTGCGGGTCCCGTCCAGGCGGGCCTGCCGGGCGAGCAGTTGAGACGTGATGCCGGCCGCGATCACCGCGAACAGCCAGACCAGCGCGATCTTGGCGGCCACCGCCAGCGAATCCCAGTGGAGCGCCGCCGCCAGCGCCACCAGCCCCAGGCCGAGGTTGTCGGCCTTGGTCAGCGCATGCAAACGCGAGGCGGTGTCAGGAAAACGCAGGAGGCCCAGCGAGCCTGCCCCATAGAAGGCCAGCCCCGCGCCCAGCAGCGCCAGAACCGCCAGATCGGTCCAGCTCATCCCCTGCCGTCCGCCCGGCCGCCAGGCCCGGCAGCGCCTCGCGCGAAGGCGGTCACCGCGACGGCGGCCAGCAGCGTGCCGATCAGCGCCGCGTCCAGCATCGCCGCATCGCGCCGCGCCGCGCCGAGGATCACCGCCACGCCGATCACTCCGGTGCCGGCCAGCTGGGCGGCCATGATCCGCTCCACCGGACCGGGTCCGCGCCAGCAGCGCACCAGCGCGACGGCGACGGTCAGAAGCAGGAAGACTGCTGCAAGCGTCAACCAGTCAGCCATTCGCGGCATCTAGGCTGCCAATGCGCCGGTCGAACAGGCCAAGAACCCGGCGTTCATCGGCCTGCATCCTGTCGGCAGAGTATCCCGTGACGTTCAAAAGGTGGACGTCCATCGCCGCGTCGCCGGGCCCCGCCGCGACGCTTCCGGGCAGGATGCTGACCACCCCGCCCAGCAGCACACCGGCCGCTTCATTCCGGTTGGTGAGTTCAGCGCGCACCCAGCCAGGCGCGATCGGCAGGCGGGGGTCGAGGGCACGCCGCGCGACATCGAGTCCACCCATGAAGGCGTCCGTCAGGAAACGCGGCAGGAACGCCGCCACCCGCCAGAGCACGATGCCAGGCTGGTCCGCGGGATACAGTCGCAGACTGAGCAGCGTCGCAGCAGCAACCGCAAGCCCGCCGTAAATCAGCGCATCCGCCTCCCCACCCGTCAAGGTGACCCAAAGCAGCGCAAAAATCACCGACCGGTTCAGAGCTGAGGCAAGCCGCATCGTCTTTCGAGTGCCCTTGTGGGTGGCGGGTCGGATAATAGTACTTTTCAGGATTTCGACAACCGGAACACAGGCAAGCGCCCGTGGGCAGCGCTTGCCTCCCCGCAGAAGGACCATCGGACCGCAGAGCGGCACAGCATACCGCGCCCGGCGGATTTCTGCCATGCCGCCCTGGGCCGCCGATGCTGGCCGGCGACCACCGGGACCTCGCGCGCCATCGCGACGCAGCGGGTCGGCCGCCGGTCGCGACAATCAGAGGTCGAACGGGCCAGCCAGGATCGGCTTGCGCTTGCGGCAACGCGGATCGTCGTCGCGTAGCGACCATCGTCACGGCCGGGGCCTCGCGGCGGCATCAGCGGGAGGGCGGACGGTTCCGCGAAGGAGCCGCATACGGCCTCGGGCGGCTGGCGGGTCATCCGGACAGCGCCGCCGGAACCGGCAGCAGGAACGCCGCCCAGGCCGCCGCCAGGCCAAGAATGAGCCCAGGCACCACGCGGCCGGCAAAGCCGCCGCGCCCGAGCGTCAAGGCCAGGACAACCCGGACGCCGGTGTTGGTGCTGATCGCCGCAAGGATCGGCAGCACCGCCTCCTGCGGCGCGATCTGGCCCGCCCCGACCATCAGCGCGACCGAGATTGCCGCCGATTGCGTGTTGACGATGCCGGCCAGCGCGGCGGCCGCGATCATGGCGTTCAGCCCGAACTCCTGCTGCACGGCGGTGGACGCCAGCATGATCCCGGCCAGGGCCGCCGAAAAGGCCAGCGCCCCGGTCAGGCTGATCGCGCGCGGCTGCACGACCGGAGTGGCGCCCTGGTCTGGCGGCGGGTTCTCGGCGCAGGCCGGCGGCGCTCGCAAGGCCGTAATCGTCCATGGCGCGGCATAAAGGACTGCCGCCAGACCCCCGGCCAGCAGTGGCAGCGCCATCGCGTTCAGCGTGGCCACGCTGGCCGCCGCCAGCACCATCGACATCGTGACGGCCGTCGAGAGCGAGGACAGACAGGCCCCCGCGACCGCCCCCCGCATCTGCGCAGGTGCCGAGCGCGTCCGCCGGGCCATGTCACGGATGGTCGCCGTGCTGGAGACGAAACCCGAGGCGAAACCGGTCAGCGCCAGTCCGTGTTGCGCCCCGTAGAGCCGCACCGCCACATGGCCGGCTGCGGCGATGACCATGACCATGATCACCACCGACCACATCAGATAGGGGTTCAGCAGCCCGTAGGGGCCGAAGGTCCGGTTTGGGAGGATCGGCAGCACCACGAGCGTGGCGGCCGCCAGCAAGAGCCCATCGCGCAATTCCTGCTCGGTCATCACCGACCGCACGAAGCCGCGCAGATAGGCCCGCGATGCCAGAAGCACCGCCACCACGACCCCGGTCCCGGCGGCGACCACGGGATGCGTCACCGACAACCCGCCCAGCAGCACAGTCATCACCAGGGCGACCTCGGTGGTCAGGCCGATGTGTTCTGACTTGTCGCGCCAGTAGGCCAGCCCAGCCAGCAGCATGACGCTGATGATGACGGTGGCCAGCAGGATGACACCGCCGGCCTGCTGCGCAACGGCGCCCAGAAGCGCCGTGATGGCAAATGTTCGGATTCCGGCCAAAGACTTGACGTCGGGCGACATGCGCTGCTCGCGCTCGGCCCCGATCAGGAGGCCGATCCCCAGTGCTTCGGCGAGATTGAACAGGATCAGCGCCTCCTGGTTCATCGGCGGGCCCGGCAGGCGTTGCCCTCGGGTGCGCCGCCGAAGGCGGGCGAGCGCTCGATCCGGGGGAGGAGGAAATCCTCATGGAAGTCGTCGGCCATGTCCTCGCCGGCGTGGTCGTGGCGAAGCGCAAGGCCGCGAGCGACACCCTCGGCGAGGCCGCCGACGTGGCGGCGCACGTCATGGCGGATCGGTTCGAGAGTCTCGAAGCGGGTGGCGCGTCGCGCAGCGTGGACGCCGACGCGCTCGGCCGAGCGGTGACCGACGGCGATGAACACCGCGACCTGCCCCCCGGCGGTGATAGTGGTGGTCAGGCCGGTGGCCCGGAGGGTGTCCAACGTCTCCGGCATGGTCGTGCGTTCGTGCCTCAGCGGCCCGCGTGGCACGCCGCTCCGCGACGGGGCGGGCAGATCGTGCGCGCGCATAAGGCGCGGCACCCCCGGCCGGGCCGTCTCTCTCGTCGCCATGTCCGTCCCTCCGGCCGATACTGTCCGCCCACGCGACGATAGACCGCCCCGCCTGATCAGCCGAGGGACGACGGGCACGGCGCGCCGTCCGCGGCTCCGAGTAGCCGTGCAGCATCGCACATAGGGTTTCTGCGTATGGCCATGATCGACGCCCATGTCCTCGCCGCCGCGCGGCTGCATGGCGACGACACCACCGTCCCCGTGCTGGCCCGGGGCAAGACGATCACCGGCCGGGTCTGGACCCATGTCCGCGACGACCGGCCCTTTGGTGGGGCGGCGCCACCGGCGGCGATGTTCCGCTACTCGCGGGACCGGACGGCCGAGCATCCGAACCGGCACCTGGCAGGCTACGCCGGTATCCTGCAGGCTGACGCCTATGCGGGCTACAACGCCCTGTACGAGGCGGATCGACAACCCGGGCCGGTCACCGAGGCGGCGTGTTGGGCGCATGGCAGGCGCAAGCTGTTCGAGCTGGCCGAACTGCAGCGCGCGCCGCTGGCCATCGAGGCGGTGCGACGGATCGACGCCATCTTTGACGCCGAGCGAGTCATCAACGGGTCGGCCGCCGAGGCGCGCCTGGCCGTCCGCCAGCAGCACATCGCGCTGCTCGTCACCGCGCTTGAGATCTGGATGAAGGAGAACCGCGGCAAGCTGTCCCGGCACAACCCGGTCGCCAAGGCCATGGACTACATGCTGACCCGCTGGGAGGCATTCACCCGGTTCCTGCATGACGGCCGGATCTGCCTCAGCAACAACGCGGCCGAGCGGGCGCTGCGTGGTATCGCTCTCGGAAGAAAATCATGGCTGTTCGCCGGCAGCGATCGTGGCGGCGACGCGCACGCGCAGCGCCGCGAAGCGCGCCGAGAGCCGCCCCTTGGTGCCGCTGCGCCAGGAGATGGACCGCCAGGTCGCGCCGGCGAGGATCGCCTCGGCAGGCTGTGACGGCTGGTCAGGGACGTGGCGCTGGCGCGGTCGGCCACGCCCAGCGATCGGAAAGATCAGCGCGACATCGGCCGGATAGACCTTCTGGTGGCGCGGGATGCCGACCGCCCAGCGCAGGTCGCGCGCGCTCAGCGCCTGGCGGAAGGGTGCGCTCAGGCCATAGCCGGCATCGGCCAGCACCGCGCCAAAGCGCAGCCCCGCCGCGCGCAGGCGGTCGATCTCCTCGATGGCAATCTCGGGCTTCGTTCTCGCGGCCTGGAACTCCGCCGGAACGCCCGCGCGCTGCATCCTCTCGGGATCGGCGATCCAGCTGTCGGGCAGAAACAGCCGCAGCCCCACCACCACGGGGACCTCGCCGCGGGCCAGCGTGAGTGAGACCAGGGTCTGGCAGTTGGCCTGCTTGCCGAGCGCCGAGGCGTATTGCGGCGCCACGCCGACCGAGGCGCTGCCCTTCTTAGGCAGTGCGGTGTCGTCCACCACCAGCACCGCATCCGTTCCACCGAGCAGGTCATCCGCCTTGCGGGCCAGTTCCTCCAGCAGCGGCGCGGCGTCCCAGTTGCCTGCCGAGACGAAGTGGTGGAGCCGATCATGCGTGCCGAGGCCTAGCCGCTCGGCCATCGGCTGGATGCTCTTGCGATCACCTGGCCCGATCAGCCCGGCAACGTAGAGCGGACACATCCGCTGCCGCGCCCTGTGGCCGAGCCGCTCCAGGAAGGGGGCGAGCCAGCGCTCCAGATCGCCACGCCAGCCCGCGCCGACACCCTCTCGCACCATGATCGGCTCCCCAAAGCCGATCCCTCATGAATCACGCAACCGCCCACAGGGGAATCCGAGATCAGCCGCCACTCAGCATTTTTCTGCCAAAGTAGTGCTAGCCTGAACCGGAACGCCGGACTGAGCTCAGGACTCATGACGCCGCTGCGGCTGGGCAAGCCTGCTGTCACGGGCTAAGTCAAGCTAACATTCCGCCCACGAGCAAGGATCCCCCCTATTAGCAAGCGTCCCACCCTGAAGCCCCGCTGGCAGCGCCCACTTTATGTCTCGCTCGGCTGCCTCTGTGTCGTCTTCGGCATCGTTGCGCTGGTGATCCCATTGATTCCCGGCGTCGTATTTCTTGTGCTCGCGACCGCTTGCTTTTCTCGCTCGTCGCCCGCGATGGAGAAATGGCTGACAACGCATCCGCGGTTCGGCAAGCTCATAATGGACTGGCAGTCTTCGGGCGTGATCCCGCGTGGCATGAAATGGATCATTACGTTCAGTGTGATAGTAAGCTATTCGTTGATCTTCCTGGAGACGGAGTCGCGTGTTCTACAGGCCCTCGCGGCCGGAATCATGCTCTCCGTGCTCGCCTATGTTTGGAACAGGCCGGAACAGCCTTTGTCGCCTTGAGCTTCCATGCCGCAAAATGATGCGTGGTCCCCGGCTCGGTTTCCGTACGCGTTCAAACGCCGCCTTTACGCTTTCGTCGGATGTTAGATCGCTCTAGCAGTCTGTCGGGTTTGGGTCTGCTGGCGGTGTGATAGTCGGGTTGTGGGTCAGGCGGCGGGCCGCAGACGATGAAGCCTGCGGCAGTTGTAGGCCAGAGCGATCAGGGTCCACTCGCTGGCAACCTTGGCGATGCCGCGGAGGTGGAAGCGGGTGAAGCCGAGGGCGGACTTGATGATGCCGAAGACGGGTTCGACGGTCTGCTTTCGGTGGGCGTAGCGGGCTTTGGCATCGGGGGTCTCCAGCTTGGTCCTCATGGCGAGACGCCAGGGTTCGGTGACGCGGCGCGGGGTCTTCCGCTTGGGCGGGGGCGGAAGTCGTAGGGCCGGTGCGGCTGGGTGCGGCCGATGGCGACCAGCGGCTCGATGTTCTCTGCCTCGAGGGCGGCGTCCGCCTCGGCTGAGGCGAAGCCTGTGTCGGCGAGAACGATCCTCGGCAGGCCGATGCCGTGCTCCATGCCGAGGATGGTTGAGGCAAAGCTCGGCGCATCTCGTCGCGCGCTTCCATCAGCTGGTGCACCAGTTGGGCTGCTGTGGTGAACACGACGCTGAACCCCCTCTGGCAGGCGTCCAGGCCGAGGCCCAGGGCGACGTGGCTCTTGCCGGTGCCGCTGTTGCCAAGCGCGATGATGTTCTCGCGCCGCAGGATGTATTCGCAGCGCGCCAGTTCGAGGACCAGCATCTTGTTGAGGCTGGGAATGACGGTGAACACCGCATTGCCTCGCCTAATTTGCTCCCTGGAGTGACCTATTGCCTCACCTGAGACGCTCCCGAGCGGCATGGAGCGCCGAGGGACGGGATGAGGCGGGTGAGCATGGCGACACGGGACGAGGTGGTGGCTGCGGTTGTGGAACGGTATGCCCGTTCGAGCCGGTTGGAGCGTGGGCGGATCCTGGACGAATTCGTCGCTTTGACGGGGCACCATCGGAAGCACGCGATGCGGCTTTTGCGAACTGGCGGGGCTGGCCGGGCGGAGCGGCGGGTGCGCCGGGACCGCGTCTATGACGCGGCCATGCGCGAGGCGGTGATCGTGCTGTGGGAGGCGTCGGACCGGGTGTGCGGCAAGCGGCTGCGGCCGTTGCTGCCGATGCTGGTCGAGGCGATGGAACGGCACGGTCATCTGCAGTTGGCGGCGGAGGTGCGCGCTGGCATGCTGTCGATGAGTGCGGCGACGATTGACCGCGTGCTGAAAGAGCCGCGTGGAAAGGCCGGGGTCAGGCGGCGTCGCCGAGCGCCGCCGTCGGCTGCGGTCAGGCGGAGCGTGCCGGTGCGGACATTCTCCGACTGGGGTGACCCGGCGCCGGGCTACTTCGAGGCGGATCTGGTGTCGCACAGCGGGCCGATGACGCGGGGCAGCTACGTGCAGACGTTGGTGCTGACCGACATTGCGAGCGGCTGGACGGAATGCGCGCCGCTGCTGGTGCGGGAGCAGGTGCTGCTGACGGAGGTGCTCGACGAGATCCGGAAGGTGTTGCCGATGACGCCGCTCGGCTTCGACACGGACAACGACAGCGTGTTCATGAACGAGACGGTACGGGACTACTGTGCCGGCGCGGGGCTGGAGTTCACGCGGTGCCGGCCGTATCGCAAGAATGACCAGGCGCATGTCGAGCAGAAGAATGGCGCGGTCGTGCGACGGATCGTCGGCTACCGGCGGTACGAGGGCCTGGACGCGGCGGCGGCGCTGGCGGAGCTGTATCGCTCGGTTCGGCTGTTCGTGAACTTTTTCCAGCCGTCGTTCAAGCTGGCGGAGAAGTTGCGCGACGGGGCGTTGGTCCGGAAGCGTTACCACGCGCCGCGGACGCCCTGCCAACGGCTGCTGGAGGACGAGCGCGTGTCGGACGAGGGCAAGGCGGGACTGCGTGCCACGGCGTCCCGTCTGGATCCCGTACGGTTGCTGCACGACATCCGTGCCGGCCAGCAGCGCCTCGTGGAGATCTCCGACCGGTCAGGGCTGGTGGAGCGGGCGGCGCCGTCGGAGCCGGCGCTCGAGGCATTCCTGAAGGGGCTGCGGACGGCGTGGCGCGAGGGAGAGGTGCGCCCGACGGCGCAGCCGAAGCCGGTGGCGAAGAGAGGGCGGCGGCGCCCGGATCCATTCGCGCAGGTGACGGCGCAGTTGCACGAGTGGTTTCTCGCCGCGCCGTCCCTGACGGCACGAGAGCTGCTGGCCCGCCTCCAGGCGGAGGTGCCGGCGGTCTACCCCGAGACGCTGCTGCGGACGCTACAGCGCCGGGTGAAGGGCTGGCGGGCGGCGGTGGCACGCGATTTGGTGTTCGGGCCGGGATCGGGGGTTGCGGCCGGGAGGGGTCATGAGGCAACGGGAGCGGCGGCTGCGTCAACGGGCGTGGCCGGTGCGGCAACGGGTATGGCAGGCTGAGGCAGCGACGCGCCTCGGGAGCAAACTGGTGAGGCAACGGGCACTCAGCTCGGGAGCATTCTCAGGTGAGGCAATACGCCGGTCGCGACAATCAGAGGTCGAACGGGCCACTCGGCATCGGCTTGCGCTTGCGGCGGCGCGGATCGTTGCCGTCGTCGCAGCGACCATCGTCACGGCAGGGGCGGCTGTCGCGTTCCCGCGGCGGCGGAGGGCCATCGCCGCGCGCCGCCGGGCGGGCAGACGCCGCGTATGGTCCTGCCGACATGCCCATCGCATTCATGCCCGATGCCCCGCAAGGATCCGACGCGATCCAGAGCGAGGTTCGGGTTGCTGATGCGATGGGGGCCAGGATCGGCAGGTTCGACCGGCCCACACCCGGGCATGACGGCCAGACTGCACGGGGAACCCATCTCGGGCAGGCGCCGGGCCGACCAGGGACGGGAAGCGGAAGTCGAGCTGCCCTCGCGGCGGCATCCCCGCGAGGCCGGACCGTTTCGCGACGGACCCGCCTCCGGCCTCGGGCGGCTGGCGGGTCATCCGGGCAGCGCCGCCGGAACCGGCAGCAGGAACGCCGCCCAGGCCGCCGCCAGGCCAAGAATGAGCCCAGGCACCACCCGGCCGGCAAAGCCGCCGCGCCCGAGCGTCACGGCCAGGACGACCCGGGCACCGGTGTTGGTGCTGATCGCCGCAAGGATCGGCAGCACCGCCTCCTGCGGCGCGATCTGGCCCGCCCCGACCATCAGCGCGACCGAGATTGCCGCCGATTGCGTGTTGACGATGCCGGCCAGCGCGGCGGCCGCGATCATGGCGTTCAGCCCGAACTCCTGCTGCACGGCGGTGGACGCCAGCATGATCCCGGCCAGGGCCGCCGAAAAGGCCAGCGCCCCGGTCAGGCTGATCGCGCGCGGCTGCACGACCGGAGTGGCGCCCTGGTCTGGCGGCGGGTTCTCGGCGCAGGCCGGCGGCGCTCGCAAGGCCGTAATCGTCCATGGCGCGGCATAAAGGACTGCCGCCAGACCCCCGGCCAGCAGTGGCAGCGCCATCGCGTTCAGCGTGGCCACGCTGGCCGCCGCCAGCACCATCGACATCGTGACGGCCGTCGAGAGCGAGGACAGACAGGCCCCCGCGACCGCCCCCCGCATCTGCGCAGGTGCCGAGCGCGTCCGCCGGGCCATGTCACGGATGGTCGCCGTGCTGGAGACGAAACCCGAGGCGAAACCGGTCAGCGCCAGTCCGTGTTGCGCCCCGTAGAGCCGCACCGCCACATGGCCGGCTGCGGCGATGACCATGACCATGATCACCACCGACCACATCAGATAGGGGTTCAGCAGCCCGTAGGGGCCGAAGGTCCGGTTTGGGAGGATCGGCAGCACCACGAGCGTGGCGGCCGCCAGCAAGAGCCCATCGCGCAATTCCTGCTCGGTCATCACCGACCGCACGAAGCCGCGCAGATAGGCCCGCGATGCCAGAAGCACCGCCACCACGACCCCGGTCCCGGCGGCGACCACGGGATGCGTCACCGACAACCCGCCCAGCAGCACAGTCATCACCAGGGCGACCTCGGTGGTCAGGCCGATGTGTTCTGACTTGTCGCGCCAGTAGGCCAGCCCAGCCAGCAGCATGACGCTGATGATGACGGTGGCCAGCAGGATGACACCGCCGGCCTGCTGCGCAACGGCGCCCAGAAGCGCCGTGATGGCAAATGTTCGGATTCCGGCCAAAGACTTGACGTCGGGCGACATGCGCTGCTCGCGCTCGGCCCCGATCAGGAGGCCGATCCCCAGTGCTTCGGCGAGATTGAACAGGATCAGCGCCTCCTGGTTCATCGGCGGGCCCGGCAGGCGTTGCCCTCGGGTGCGCCGCCGAAGGCGGGCGAGCGCTCGATCCGGGGGAGGAGGAAATCCTCATGGAAGTCGTCGGCCATGTCCTCGCCGGCGTGGTCGTGGCGAAGCGCAAGGCCGCGAGCGACACCCTCGGCGAGGCCGCCGACGTGGCGGCGCACGTCATGGCGGATCGGTTCGAGAGTCTCGAAGCGGGTGGCGCGTCGCGCAGCGTGGACGCCGACGCGCTCGGCCGAGCGGTGACCGACGGCGATGAACACCGCGACCTGCCCCCCGGCGGTGATAGTGGTGGTCAGGCCGGTGGCCCGGAGGGTGTCCAACGTCTCCGGCATGGTCGTGCGTTCGTGCCTCAGCGGCCCGCGTGGCACGCCGCTCCGCGACGGGGCGGGCAGATCGTGCGCGCGCATAAGGCGCGGCACCCCCGGCCGGGCCGTCTCTCTCGTCGCCATGTCCGTCCCTCCGGCCGATACTGTCCGCCCACGCGACGATAGACCGCCCCGCCTGATCAGCCGAGGGACGACGGGCACGGCGCGCCGTCCGCGGCTCCGAGTAGCCGTGCAGCATCGCACATAGGGTTTCTGCGTATGGCCATGAACCGCCTCGTACCCGGCCGCCTCGCCGGATTGCTCTCACACTGCGTCAGACTTTTCCCGGAGGCGCTCTCAGAGCGTGTGGAGCAATCGAACTTGTGCCTGAATGTCCGTTGATATCGCTCACCATTTTCCGGACGATTTCCCACCGGTCGGACATTCATTCACAAACTCTCAGGCCAAGCGCTTCGCGGCCTCCATCGCTGCCTCGACGTCGGCCCGAATCGCCGCCTCATCCAGCAGGACAATGGCGCGCGGCCCGACCAGGAGGCGGCCGAGACGGACGAGGTCCGCCAATTCACGCGACACCGCCTCGCGTCGCGCGCCGATCCGCGACGCGAGTTCGGTCCGTGCCGGCGGCGGTGAGATTGCAAGACCTCCTCCTGCCTCCGGCGGGCGAGGCCGCGCAAGACGAAGCAACTCGGCGCAGAGTCGCTGCCGCGTCGGCAGCACGGCGTATTCGAGTAGGCGTCGGTTCTGGCTCCGCACCCGCTCCGCCAGTACTGCGATCAGCCGCCGCCCGAGCGGTGGCGAAGCCAGGATCAGCTCCACGAAGGCGTCGCCCGGCATCACGGCAATCACCGCGCGATGGAGGGCGTGAATGCCAGCCGAAGGGGAAACGGCGGGGCCCGCGAAGGCCGCCAGCTCGCCCACGAAGGCGCCCGGGCCCACCTCGGCCACGATCTTCTCCCGCCCCCCGCTCGATCGCATGAGGACCCGCAGCGGCCCGCCACGCAGAACCACGCGAACCTCGGTGGAGGGGCAATCGAAGTCGAGCACCAGCTCGCCGGCAGCGACTTCCACGACCCGCGACGCAGCCTCGGCACGGGCGAGCGTCGCGGCATCCGCTGCCCTGAAGAAGGCAAGTCGTCCGAGGCCCGGCGCGAGGCGTTCCTTGTCCACCGCATTCCTTAACCGGCTGCGGTGGGTAGTATTCCGTGCGATGGCCTTTCGCGCCACCGGGAAGTGTTGGTTTCGATGCCGGCGAGGACGGGAGGCGGTCCCTCAGATGCCGCGCTCCAGGGCGGCGATGCGGTCGCGCACGGCCAGGCGCTCGCGCTTGAGGACGCCGAGTGCGGCAGCGTCGGGCCGCGGTCTCGCCGCCGCCTCCACGATCCGGCGCTCCAGAGCCGAATGGTGAAGCCAGAGCCGCGACAGGAGCCAAGTGAGAGAGGCCAAGTCTTCAGGCGGCTTAACGCTGGATTGCAGCGCGCGTCGCTCAAACGAGAGCCGCGTGGGGAACAGCCGGTATCCCTCCCGCAAGGCCTGGTGGCGACACGTGACGGCGGTCGGCGTGGAGGCGATCGGAGGGCGGGCGTCGGCGGTCATGGTCGGCGTCTCCGTCTCTGGCGTCCGTTGATCGGGCGCGCGGGGTGAAGGCCCGACATCACGCTGCATATCGCGCCAGAGGCACCCGGACCTTGCACGGTGTACATTCGGACTGCTAGTGCGTGGTTCAATCCGACTCAAGCGAAGACCGTGCGGAACCGCACGCGGCGGGCGTGCCCGCGCTTGCGTGGCGCGGCAGGCACGACGAAGTACTTGACAAGACGTTACCCGGGTTCCGCCGGCGCGATATGCAGCGTCATGTCGGACCGTCGCGCCCGGCCATGGAGCCCGGTTTCAACATGGACTGCTTCGCCTCGATCCTGGTCGGCAACTTGACCCGGCGAGCCTGGCTGGACGAGGCGCGCCTTGATGGCGATCGTCAACGTCCAGCCGGTCGTCGACCTCAGGGTGCTGCACGCCCAAAGCGCAATGGGCAAGCGTCCCAGCCCTTCGGCCGGCTGGATCTTTCTCGGACTGACCTTGGGCGACCGCGTGCGCTCCATTTTCGCGGTGCTTCTGATCAGGACGGGCGCGACGATGCGGGTCTTCGCGGGCAACGAACACGCCGTCGGCAGGTTCCGCGCGTCGGGCGTGCCGACCACACCGGCCTAACCAACAATCTGGAGATAATGAGATGATTCGCGACTTCTTTCTCTGGCTGCTGATGAGCCTGGTGGTCGAGCCGATGCAGGCGGAATGGAGCACACGGCTGCAGGCGGCAGGCGCATCTCCATCCGTTGTCGCCGACGTGACGCGCTGCACCTCGGAGGCCGGTCCGGCACTCGCCGCGCGCGCGGCCGATGACCCATGGTGGGGGATGACTACTGCCGCGGGCGTGCTGATCGGCTTCCGCGATGGCGTTGCGGTCGTCGCGGAGGCGACTCCAGGATGCGCCGCGGCGGTGCAGGCGGCAGGACCGCTCCTGGCCGGCCTACGCTCCTGAGCGGGCGATCGGGGCATTTGCGCGGGTTGAATCACCGGCGGGCGCTCCAGGAGGCGGGACGCCATCCGCGCCACGAGCCTTTCCGCGGCGCCAATTTGGTGATGGGGCCCGCCCGGCCGGGGCGTGCCGGTCCGAAGCGTGGCGCGGCGACAAGACTGAGGCGCAGGAGGATCCCGCGCGGTGAGCCAAACCGTTGCCGCCTGGCTCTGCGTTGGCAATGATGTCGACCTGCGGTGCCGCCGGTCGTGCGGGCGGCGTCGTCGTCTCCGACCTTCGCGGCGCGGCTCGCCACTCCGGCACGCGCACCCAGATGCAACGGGAAATGCAATGGAAGTGCCGCCGCCGTGACGGGTTTCGCCATCCGCAAGGCCGAGGCCGTCGGCCGGCCACCGTATCGCCGGACGGTCCGATTCCCGGACGGATGGGATAACCGGAGGCGGTGCGCGCCCGATGCGTGAGCAATGGGGCAGCCAGACGGGCTTCATCCTCGCCGCCATCGGCTCGGCGGTCGGGCTCTGAAACATCTGGCGCTTCGCCTATGTCGCCGGCGAGAACGGCGGTGGCGCGTTCCTGCTGGTCTATCTGGTCATCGTCCTGACGCTCGGCCTGCCTCTGGTCGTCGCGGAGATCGCCATCGGGAAGCGCAGCAGGGCTGACGGCGTCACGGCCTTCGAGCGCCTCGCGCCCGCTTCGCCCTGGCGCCGGGTCGGATGGCTCGGCGTGGCGGGCTCGGCGCTGATCCTGGCGTATTATTCCGTGATCGCCGGCTGGGCGCTGCGCTACTTCTCCGCCGCCGCGTCCGGGACGCTATGGGACCGCCCGCCGGGCGGTTTCGCGGACTCCTTCCGCGCCTTCATCGCCCATCCGCTCGAACCGCTCGGGTGGCATGTCGGCATGATGGCGATCAGCATGGCCATCGTCGTTGCCGGCGTCGCCCGCGGCATCGAACGCAGCTGCCTGTGGCTGATGCCGATGCTGGCCCTGATCGTCCTGTTCCTGGCCGGCTTCGCGCTGACCCTGCCGGGCTCCTCCGGCGGCGTCGCCTTCCTCTTCATGCCCGAGTGGTCGGCGCTGTTCGACCCGCGTGTGATCCTGGCGGCGATGGGTCAGGCCTTCTTCTCGATCGGCCTCGGCATGGCGGTCTACATCACCTACGGCAGCTACATGAAGCCCGAGCAGCGCATCCTCGGCTCGGCCGCGGTGATCGTGGCCAGCGACACCTGCTTCGCCATTGTCGCCGGCCTCGCGATCTTCCCGGCGGTCTTCGCGATGGGTGGCAACCCGGCTGCCGGGGCGGAGCTCGCCTTCATCACCCTGCCCGACATCTTCCTCGCCATGCCAGGCGGCAAGATGGTGGCCATCGCCTTCTTCCTCCTGCTCAGTGCGGCGGCGCTGACCTCGATGATCTCGCTGCTCGAGGTTCCGGTCGCCGCCATCATGCAGCGTGCCGGCCTGCGGCGGCGCACGGCCGTCCTCGCTGTCGGCGGCGCGGCCCTGCTGGGCGGCGTGGCGCCGGCCCTCGGATACGGACCGCTCGCCTGGCTCAACGTGACCGGCGCGCCGCTGCTCGAGGAGGTGGACCATGTGGTCTCCAACCTGGTCCTACCGCTGGCCGGCCTCGGTCTCGCCCTGTTCTTCGGCTGGGTGCTGCCGGCCGGCACCGCCCGCGACCTGGCGGGAATGCGCGGCCTGGCCTGGGCGCTCCTGCTGTGGGCGATCCGCTGGCTCGCACCGGTGTTCATCATCGGCCTGGTGCTGTTCCGGCTGCTCGCCGGCTGAACGGAACCCGCTCAGCCCTCGGGCTTCACCGCGACGAGCTCGGCGGCGCGCTCGGCGGCGTCGTGGAAGGGCAGCAGCACCAGGTCCGCGCCGCGCCCCAGCAGCTCGTCGCGTTCGGACCGCCCATGGGCGGTGACCGCGATCCTGCCGCCGAACCGCTCTCCGCGCAGCGCCGAAATCAGCGACAGGCGATGGTCCTCGTGGGTCAGCCCGCCAGCATGGCTCGGGATGGCGGAGATCGCCCAGCGCGCACGCCCGAGCGGCAGCGTGGCGACGAGTTCGGGATCCGTTGCGTCGCCATAGACCGCCTCGAAGCCGCGGCGGCGCCAGGCGCGCACCGCCTCGGGGTCGAAATCAACCCCCAGAACCGCCAGGCCGCGCGCGCGCAGGCGCTCGGCGATCGCCCGGCCAAAACGGCCGAGCCCGAAGATCACCACATCGGGCGCGGCCGCGGCCTCGGCCGCCATCCCGCCGGTCTCGGCCGTCTCGCGCCAGGGGTGGTCGCGCTCGAAGACCCGTAGCGGCGCATCGAGCCAGCCGGCGATCCGGTGCGAATGGGTGATCATGTAGGTGGACAGCGCGATGGTGGTCAGGCCGATCAGCGTCACCAGGCCGAGCGCCGCTTCCGTGACATGTCCGAGGGCGACGGCCATCGCCATCAGGATCAGCGAGAACTCGCTGATCTGCGCCACCGTCAGCCCGGCGAGGAAGCCAGTGCGCCGGCGGTAGCCCATCGCTCCCATGATGGCGACGACGATCAGCGGATTGCCCACCAGCACGAACACCGAGAGCACCAGCGCCGCGCCCAGCTGCTCGCCAATCGCGCCGAGGTCAAGCCGCGCGCCGAGCGCGATGAAGAAGAACAGCAGCAGGAAGTCGCGCAGGCTGGACAGCCGCGCGGCGATCGCCTCGCGGAACTGGGTCGAGGCGAGCGCGACGCCGGCGAGCAGGCCGCCGATCTCCTTGCCGATCCCGAGGGCGTCGCCGAGCGCCGCCAGCAACGCCGCCCAGCCGATGGCGAAGCCGGCCAGCAGTTCCGGCGCGCGGGCCAGCCGCGCCGTCAGCGGCTCGGCGGCGAAGCGGATCACCAGGCCGACCAGCAGCAGCATCGCCGCCCCGCCCGCCACGACGCGCAGCAGCCCGCCCAGCGCCGACACCTCGCCCACGCCCGCCGCCAGGGCCGAGACCACCACCATGGCGAGCACCACGACGATGTCCTGCACGATCAAGAAGCCGAGCGCGATACGCCCGTGCAGGCTGTCGATCTCGCGCTTGTCCGACAGCAACTTGACGATGATGATGGTGCTCGAGAAGGTCAGCGCCACCGCGACATAGATGCTGGTCACGGTGTCGAGCCCGAGCAGCAGGCACAGGCCGAAGCCGACCACCGCGGTGAAGGTCACCTGGCCGAGCCCGGTGGCGAGCGCCACGGCGCCGAGGCTTCGGATCAGGCCGATATCGAGCTTCAGGCCGACCAGGAAAAGCAGCACGGCGATGCCGAGCTCGGCCAGGAGGTCGATATGCGCGTCCGAGCGCGCCAGGCCGAGCACCCCGGGCCCGGCGAGGATCCCTGCGCCGATCAACCCGACAATCAGCGGCTGGCGCAGCAGCAGCGCGACCAGCCCGGCCGCGGCGCCGAGCGCCAGCAGGGCGGCAACCTCGTAGAACACCGAGGCCGCGATCAGTTCCACCAAGACTCAGGCCCCCGCGCCGGATCGCGTTCTCATCGCGGCGCCTCGGGCGGCACGGCGAGCGCGTCGCAGCGCACGGCGGCCAGCACCTCGGCGGCGACGCTGCCCAGGACCGCGCGGCGCAGGAGGCTGGCGCCGGCGGTGCCGATGACCAGAAGGTCGGGGCGCGAATGCTCCACCGCCTGTTTGACGACCGTTGCCGCCCGCCCCGCCACGACGCGCTGCTCGGGCCGGTAGGGCAGGCCAAGCGCCGCGACGAAACCCGCAAGCGCGGCGGCGGCCTCGCGCGCCGAATCGGCCTCGTGCGCCGCCACCGCGGCCGCCGGTACGTCGGCCAGTGCCAACGCCCCAAGGCCGGGCGGCTCGAAGACGTGCAGCAGCGTCAGCCGTGCCTGGTCGAGCAATCCGAGTCGTACTGCGGCACGCAGCGCCCGCGCCGCATGCTCGGAAAGGTCGGTGGCGGCGAGCACATGACGGTAGGGGCCCGCCGGCGCCCGGTTCACCATCAGCACCGGGCGGCAGCCGTGGCGCATGACCCGCTCGACCGTGGTGCCGGCGAAGATGTCGCGCAGCGGCCGGCGCCGGTGCTCGCCGAGCACGATGAGCTCGGCCCCCCACGTCTCGGCGGCGCGCAGGATCGCCTCAAAGGGATCGCCTTCCTCGATCAGCGGGAGAATGGGATGCGCCGACGCCTGTCCGAGCGCAGCCACCTGCTCGCGGAGGATCGCCGATGCCTCGCGACGTTCGGCCTCGACGAGGCGGCGCGGCTGGTCGTCGTCCACCGCGTGCAGCACGAGAAACTCGGCGCCCGCCCCGGCGGCGATGAGCGCGGCGCGGCGCAGCGCGCGGTCGGCGCGCGATGAAAGATCGGTGCCGGCGAGGATCCGCCGGAGAGCGGTCCCCGGATCGACGATGCCAACAGAATCCGACATCTGCCTATGCCTTCAATTGCCTCGGCGCTGGTCTGCGAGGCGCCGACAGGTCGTCCACACCCTCTGGTGCCGCGCCCCCACGCAGGCGACAGCGCGCCGCGCGCCGGGCGTCTCGGCTCGTGGGCGGAGCCCTGGCGCGATGCCGCCCGCCGTCATCGGCCGCCTCCGTCACCACCAGCCCAGCGCCACGACCGCCAGATGCAGCGCATAGAGCGTTCCCGCACCGATGGCGACCACCCATGCCAGCGCCAGCAGGCCAAGGCAGAGGGCGACGAGCACCGCCGCGCCGTCGCGCGCCAGCAGGCCGAGACCGAGCAGGATCAGCGCGATGCCCGGGGGCGGATTGCCGAACGGCAGCGGCAGGATGAGAGAGAAGCCGAGCAGGACGATACTCAGCCCGAGCAGCGGCCGCGCGGCCGCGCCGGTGAGCCAGCGCAGCCGTCCCGGCCGCAGCCATCGTTCGATCTGCTCCACCCGCGGCAGCGCGCGCCGGAACACGGCGGCGAGGACGGCGCGGGGCAGGCCGATGCGCAGCAGCGCGCCCGGCAGCCTGAGCCGCCTCGCACCCAGGCCGAACTCCACGCCGATCAACATCAGGAGCAGGCCCGTCACCGGGCCGGTGGGCAGGAACGGCACCGGCAGCACCGAGGGCAGCGCCAGCAGCACCACCGCCAGCGGCACGCCCGCCGGGCCCAGGCCGTCGAGCACCATGCCGATGGTCGTCGCCTGCCCGGTCCCGATCCGGTCCGCGAGACGTCGCAGCGCCGTTGACGCGGGGCGATCGGGTGTCGCGTTCATCGGCACGGCGAGCGGCGAGCCGCGCCGGGCGCGCGCGGTGCGTGGCGGCGGGATGTTGGCGAACGCCGCGCGGCTCCCGATGTGGGGAGGGCATGCCGCTGCGACGCGCCCTCCCCGCCCTGCTTGTCGGCGCCTGTGCCGCGCGGCTCACGCCGTCGGCGGGGCCGCCGCTGCAGCCAGGCCCGGCGCTGATCGTCATCGCCGAATCCTGGCACACGGAGATCTGCCTGCCGGCTCACGCGCTGGCCTCCACGGCGCTCGCGCCGGTCCGGGCCGGCGCCCCGTCGGCGGCGGCCTTCAGCTTCGGCTTCGGGCTGGAGAGCTGGATGCGCGCCGACCGGCACGGCCTGACCGAGGCGTTCGAGGCGCTGACCGGCGGCGTCGCGGTGGTCTCGATCCGGGCGCTTCATGGCGCCGTGCCGCCTGGGGCGGAGGAGGCGATCGCGCTCCGGCTCCTGGCGGGTGGCATCGTCGCCATTGCCGCCTTCGTCGTCGGCCAGATGCGCGTGCCGGTGCCGCCTTCCCTGCCGCCCGGCGCCGGGTTGAGGCTGGTGCCCTCGGTCATCGCCTACTCCCTGCGCTTCACGTGCAATACATGGGTGACGCGCGCCCTGGCGGAAGCCGGGCTGCCGGTCCCGTTCGCAGGGATCGTCCTGCGCGGCCAAGCCATGGCCGCGGTACGGGCGGAGGCCGTGCGCCAGGCCGGCGCGCCGGGACCGGCGGAGCCGGGCACGCCGGAGCGGCAGCCCTGACAAGGCCCGACGATCCCTGTGCCGCATTCAGGGCGTGATCGCCACCTTCATCACGCCGTCCCGCTGGTGGCTGAACAGGTCATAGGCCTCGACGATCCGATCGAGCGTGAAGCGGTGCGTCACCAGCGGCTTGAGGTCGAGCCGCCCGTTCGCGATCACCTCCATCAGTCGCCGCATGCGTTCCTTGCCGCCGGGACACAGAGTGGTGACGATGGTGTGGTCCCCGAGGCCGGCGGCGAAGGCATCGTGCGGGATGGTGAGGTCGGTCGAATAGACGCCGAGCGAGGACAGCGTTCCGCCTGGCCGCAGCACGCGCAGTGCGCCCTCGAAGGTGGATTGCGCGCCGAGCGCCTCGATCGCCACATCGACGCCGCGGCCGTCGGTCAGGCGCATGATCTCCTGCACCGGGTCGGCCTTGGAGAAATCCACCACATGATCGGCGCCGAGGCTGCGCGCGATGGCGAGACGCTCGGGCACGCGGTCCACGACGATGATGGTGGTGGCCCCCATCAGTTTCGCGCCGGCGGTGGCGCACAGCCCGATCGGCCCTTGGGCGAAGACCGCGACCGCGTCGCCGATCTGCACCTTGCCGCTTTCCGCCCCCGAGAAGCCGGTGGACATGATGTCGGGGCACATCAGCACCTGCTCGTCGGACAGCTCGTCGGGCACCGGTGCGAGGTTCGCCATGGCGTCCGGCACCAGCACGTATTCCGCCTGGCAGCCGTCGATGGTGTTGCCGAAGCGCCAGCCGCCCATCGGTCGCCAGCCATGCTTCGTGCCGGCGCCGTCCTGGCTGCACGTGCCGCACAGGCAGGCATTGGACCAGCCGGAGGGGCTGATGGCGCCGGCGATGACGCGCTGGCCCTCGCGATAGCCCCTCACGCCGGAACCCAGGCGCTCGATCACGCCGACCGGCTCGTGGCCGATCGTCAGGCCCTCGCCGACGGGATACTCCCCTTTCATGATGTGCACGTCGGTGCCGCAGATCGTGGTGGTGGTGATGCGCAGCAGCGCATCCAGCGGCCCGATCTCGGGGACGGGCTTCTCGCGCAACTCGATCCGGCCGGGCTCGACGAAGACGGTGGCCTTCATGGTCTTGGGCATCGACAGGTCCTCCGGGAGGTGGCGTTCGCGGGCGCTCAGCGCGCCCCGAGCAGGAAGGGCGGCGGCGCGGTGAAATCGGTTTCCACGCGCATGACGCCGGGCAACCCCTCGGCCAGCACCCGCAGGGCGCGGCGGATATCCTCCGACCCGCAGAAGCCGTGCAGGCGCACGACGCCGTCCGCGACATCGAAGAACATCAGCTGCCTGTCGAACCAGGGCTGCTCACGCAGCGCGGCGGACAGGGCGCGCCGGATCTCGGCGTCCGACCGGGCGACGGCCGTTCCGGTCTCGTCGATGATGAGGGCGCGCAGCAGGTCAGCGCGCGAGACGACGCCCACCAGGACGCCATCGCGCAGCACCGGCACGCGACGTACCCCACGCGATTCCATGATGTGCGCGATCTGTTCAGCCGTCGCATCCTCGTCCACGCTCGCGACGTCCAGGGTCATGGCATCCTTCACGATGCGGCCACGGACCCGGGCGAAGCGCGCGGCATCCTCCTCCGCTGCGCGGAACATGCGGGCGAACCAGCCGGATTTTGGCGCCGCCGCATCGGCGAGGCGGCGTATCAGGTCGCCCTCGGTGATGATGCCGACCAGCAGCCCGTCCTTCCGCACCACCGGAGCGCCCGAGACGCCACGTTCGGCCATCGCGCGCGCGGCGGCTTCCAGGCCCATATCCGGCACGAAGGTCAGCAGGCCGGTCGACATCAGATCACGGGCGAGCATTCCATTTCTCCATTCTGCGACCCCCGCCTTTTGGAGGTCGGCATGCGTCGGTGGTTGCGCCGGCCGTCCTGGGGCTCGGACGCGTCGGCCGGCAGATCCGGCGCCGCCTCGCCCCGTGACCCAGGCATCGCGGCCGGTCCGTCAGCGGCATCGTCCGGGAATGCGGCCACGCGTCGGGTTTCATGCGTGCCGAGAAAAGCCTCGAGGTCGCGAGGGATGACCCGCCACTCGCGTCCCAGAGCGATGGCCCTTAGTTCCCGCAGCTTGATCCAATGACGGACGGTGGCCTCCGACACCTGGACCAACTCGGCGACCTCCCTCACGGTCAGGAACCGCCACGTCAGCATCACGCCCCTCCCGTGTCGACACTTGTCAGGCCCGGCAGAGTTGCCACGAGCGCCGCCGGCCGGCATTGACCTGCATCAACCCTACCTGGGCGCGATCGAGCGCATCTGAGCGCCCGCGTCATTAGTTGGCCTGCGTGCGAATCGCCACGGCGATCCGCGTCCGGAGCGCATTCACGATCCGCTTCCCCTCGGTATCGCCCGTACCTCCCGCGGCAAGTTCGGCGGGCGTGCAGGGGGCGAGGAACTCCACCGAGAGGCGGCGGAACCGCGGCAGCCGGCGTGATCGCGGCCACGCCTCGAAGGTCCCGCGCAGGACCACCGGCACCACCGGGACGTCGTTGCGGCGCGCGAGGAGCACGCCGATGCCGGCCTTGAAGGGCTGCAATTGCCCGTCGGCGGACCGGATGCCCTCGGGGAACCAGGCGAGCGCATGGCCGCGCCGCAGAGCCGCACTGCCGAAGGCGATGCTCGCCGCGGTGGCACGTCCGTCGTCCACGGGAAGGATGCCGGCGATGCGGGCTAAGCCGCGGCGCAGCGGTCCGGTGACGATCAGCCGGCTCCAGCCCGCCCAGTACATCCGCTCAAGCCGCGCCGCGTCCAGCGCGGCGGCGATTGCGAAAGGGTCGAGGTAGCTCGCGTGGTTGGGCGCGAGCACGAAGGGGCCCGTGGCGGGAAGCGCCTCGGCGCCGCGCACGCAGAGCCCGAACAGCCGGCGGAACACCAGGCGGTTCGCCGCCGCGAGCACGCGGCCGGCGATCCGCTGACCAGTGCCGCGCGGTTCCAGCCAGCGGAGCCCGTCCTCGCCCAGCACGCGCTCCGGCTCCTCGAGCGGCAGCCGCGCATCGGCCCCGGCATCGCCGCCCTCGGCCACCCGCACCAGCAGGTCGCGTACGGTGCGGATCTCGCCGATCGTCGCGTCGGACAACGTAACGCCAGCCTGGTCGGCGATGTCGAGGGACAGGTCGAGCCAGCCGATCGAGTCGATCCCGAGATCGAGCTGGAGGTCGCTGTCGGGCCCGATGCGGCGATCGGCGAACCTCTCGCCGAGCATCCGGAGCACCGTCTGCGCCGTGTCGTGTTCGAGCAGCGCCCGGTCGTCGGCCGAAAGAGTCTCGATCGGCACGAGGCCGCTCGCGCGGTCCCGGTCCTCGCGCCCCGCCTCCCCGGCGCGCGCATAGGCCTGCACGATGAGCTGGCGGCGCGGCTTGCCCAGCCGGGTGCGCGGGATGGGCTCGGCGGTCAGGCGGTACTCGGCGATGTGCTGGTAGGATGGCAGGGCGCGCGCGACCTCGCGCACGGCCTCGCGGATCGCCGCCTCGCCCCCGTCCTCGGCCCGCGCTGGCACGATCAACCCGGCGAGGCGGCCGTCGTGCTGGAGAATCGCGATCTCCTCGATCGCCGGGTGCGCCTGGTAGACCTCCTCGATCTCCTCGGGCTGGAGGTTCTTGCCACCCTCGGTGACGATCACCGTCGAGCGCCGCCCGGTAAGACAAAGCCAGCCCGAAGCGTCGATCCGGCCGAGATCCCCGGTGCGGAACCAGCCATCCGCGGTGAAGGCCTCCGCGGTCTTCTCCGGCAACTCGTGGTAGCCGGCGAAGACGCCCGGGCCGCGGGCCAGCACCTCGCCCTCGGCGTTGCCCTCCCTCGCGCCCTCGATCCGCAGCTCGGTCTCCGGGATCACGCAGCCGACGGTCTCGAAGCGCATCGCGCCCGGCGGGTGGATGGTGAGCATTGGAGAGGTCTCGGTGAGCCCGTAGCCGCTCGCGACCTCCCAGCCGAGTGCCTCCATGGTCCAGGCCGTGTCGGACCTGAGCGCGGCGCCGCCCGACACGACGACGCGCAGGGATGGGCCGAGCCGGCGGTGCAGCGGAGCGAACAGCATGCGGCCGATCCGCCAGCCGAAACGGCGGCGGACGAGGCGCGACAGCCCGAGCGCGCCACGAAACAGCGCCTGCGCGACAGGCCCGCCATGTCGCATCCGCTCGGCCACGGCGCTGGTCAGGGCATCGAACAGCCGCGGCACGCCGATCATCACCGTCGGCCGGCCCGATTGCAGCGCGGCGACCAACTGCGTGCCGGTGAAGCCCGCCGGAAGCACCACCGCGATGCCGGCGGCGAGCGGCGTGAGCACGCCGAGCACCAGCGGATAGACATGGTGCATCGGCAGCGGCAGCAGGACACGATCCTCGGCCGACACGATGCCCGTGCCGGCGAGCACGCGGAGCTGGTAGATCAGGTTCCCGTGCGTCACCGGCACGCCCTTGGGCGGCCCGGTGGTTCCCGAGGTGTAGAACAGGATCGCGCGATCCCCGGGACCGACGCGCGCGAAGGTGGCCTCGCGGCTGTCGTCCGGCGCGTCGTCCTGGGCCATCGGCAGCACGCGCGCGCCCTGCTGCTCGAGCGGCCGGTGCAGCCTCAACGCCGAGGATTGCGCGACCAGCGCGATGCGCGCCCCGCTGTCGCGCAGCACGTGGCGGAAGCTCTCGGCGCCGAGCGTCGCATCCACCGGGACCACGCAGGCGCCGCAATGCAGGACGGCGAGGCAGGCCATGATCCAGTCGGCGCCGCCCGGCCCGCAGAGGATGACCGGATCGCCCAGCCCGACACCCGCACGGAGGAGACCGCGCGCCCGCCGCTCGACCTCGGCGGCGAGGTCGCGGTAGCTGATCACCCGCATCCGATTCGCCTCGAAGGAGACGATCGCGTCGCGCGACCCGGCCTGCGCGAGGTCTTGCACCGCGGCCTGCAGTGTCGAAGGCAAAGCGAGCGTTTGGTGGTCGGGTGTCATGCTGTTCCAATACTCCTCGCGGCCTCGCCGCGCAGCGCCACAGCACACTGCCGCGTGCGAAAGCGCACGCGATCGCCGACAGGGGCATCGGCTCCGCGGCCTCCCTCGGCATCAGGAGACGCCACGCGCGCACCGCGCGCCCTGCGTTCGAACGCGCGTCAGGCTGCGACGTGTTCCCCTAGGCGCGACCGGCCGGTTTTGATCCACATCAATGCTATCTGGGAGTCGTTGAGCGCATCTGGGCGCCATCGGCCCGGGACGGGAAGCGGCTCCGGGCCGATGGCGAGGCTAGGCGCGGACGGACGAGCGAACGGGAGCCCATGCCGCGGTCCGGCGCCGCGCGCTGCCCTTGAAAACCCGCCTCATGCGGGCCTCATCCGCGGCGGAACTAAACTCAACGTGAAGGAGGCTGGGATAGTGGCTTATTCGACAATCGCGCTGCATGTGGAGCCGGACACGCTGGGCGCGGTGGATGCGTCCATCGCGCTGCCCCTGGCCCTGGCAGAGGCGCATTCCGCGCATGTTGCAGCACTCGTCTTCGCGGCGAACGTCTACCACCCCGAGATGGCGGGGGGCGACGCCGACATGCCGGAAAACGACATGGCGGCACGCGAGGAGGGTGTGCTGCTGCACGTCCGGTCGGCACTCGAGGCGCGCGGCCTGCGTTTCGAGGTGCGCGGCCGCAGCAGCTTCGCCTACGGCATCGGGGAGGTCCTCGCGGACCAGATGCGGGTCAGCGACCTCGGTGTCGTGTCCTTCGGGTCGGGTGCCGACATGGGCAAGCGCTGGGTCACCACCGGCGGCATTTTCTCGTCCGGGCGGCCGATGCTGCTGGTTCCGTCGAGCCAGGCCGCCGCGTCCGTGCCCAGGCGGATCGTTGTGGCCTGGGATGCCTCGCCCGCGGCCGTGCGCGCAGTCCATGGCGCCTTGCCGTTCATGAAGCAGGCGGAAATGGTGACAGTGGTGAGTGTCACGGACGACAAGGAGTTCCGATCGGGGCAGTCGGCGGTCGGACTGACGCATCTGCTGGCGCGGCACGGCGCGAAGGCCGAGTTCCAGCCGGTGCAGCGCGGCAGCGGCGGGGTGATGCCCGCCATCCTGGACGTTGCGCGGAACATCCAGGCGGATATGCTGGTGATGGGCGCCGTACGCCACGCGCCCCTGCACAATCTTCTGTTCGGCAGCGCGACCCAGGACCTGCTGGACCGGGGCCCGGCGATGGTTACGTTGCTCGCGGCCTAGAGCGTGACTCCCTTGTGTGGAATCACGTTTGGGATTCCGGCGCGGCTCTTTCTGTGATTCACGCTGCTGGCTGGATGGAGGCCAGCCGCGATGGCCCAAGCCCTCTCCCTGGACCTGCGCGAGCGGGTGGTGTCGGCGATGGCCGCGGGCGCGAGTTGCCGGGAGGCGGCCCGGCAGTTCGTGGTGAGCGTGGCCAGCGCGGCGCGCTGGTCCAAGCGCGCTCGCGACACGGGCAGCGCGGCACCCCGCCCCGGCGGCAAGCCGCGCGGCCTCGTGCTGCTGCCCGAGCGCGACTGGCTGCTGGCCCGCGTGTCGGCCGCGCCCGACATCACGGTCCGCGCGCTGCGCGCCGAGCTGGAGGCCGTGCGCGGCCTGCGCGTGGGCTACGGTGCGGTGTGGCGCTTCCTGGCCCGCGAGGGCCTCACCGTCAAAAAAAAGCCTGCACGCGGCCGAGCAGCGGCGGCCGGACGTGGCGCGCGAGCGCGAGCGTTGGCGGCGCCACCAGGGGCGCGTTGACCCCGCGCGCCTGGTGTTCGTGGACGAGACCTGGGCCAAGACCAACATGACCCGCACCCACGGCCGCGCCCCGCGGGGCCAGCGCCTGGTGGCGCGCGTGCCGCACGGACGTTGGAAGACCATGACGTTCCTCGCAGCGCTCCGCCACGACCGCATCGAGGTGCCGTGCGTGCTGGACTGGCCGATCAACGCCGCGCTGTTCCTGGCCTGGGTGCAGCAGTTCCTCGTCCCCACCCTCGCGCCGGGCGACGTCGTGGTGCTCGACAACCTCGGCTCCCACAAGGGCCGCGCCGTGCGCCGCGCCATCCGCGCCGCGGGCGCGCACCTGCTTTTCCTGCCGCCCTACAGCCCCGACCTGAACCCCATCGAGATGGTCTTCAGCAAGCGCAAGACCCTGCTGCGCAAGCACGACGAGCGCTCCGTCGCCGCCGTGTGGCACCGCATCGGCGCCCTCCTCGGCGAGTTCACACCCGCCGAGTGCTCCGACTACCTCCGACACGCAGGATACGCTTCAACGTAAAAAGATCATAGTCTAGACCGGCGCATTACCCGGGCCGCGTAGGTTGGGCGTCCGGTTCCTCGTCGCCGGACGCATCTTGGTCTCACGACGTCAGAGGAGATGTGGAATGTCACTTCCGCCGGCCGCCGAACCGGGGCGCGGACCTACCGCGGTTGGTCCCGCCTGGCACAGCCTCGCGGCGGAGGAGGCGCTGGGGCGTCTGGGTGCGGGGTCCGCAGGGCTCACCCGCGGCGAGGCTGCCCGGCGCCTCGCCGAGCATGGCCCGAATGCCCTTCCGGCCGCAGCAGGGCGCAGCGCCCTGCTTCGCTTCCTGTCGCATTTCAACAACCTGCTGATCCAGGTCCTGCTCGGCGCGGCGGTGATCACCGCCTCGCTCGGCTACTTCAAGGACGCGATCGTCATTCTTTGCGTCGTGCTGGTGAACGCCACCGTCGCCTTCATCCAGGAGGGCCGGGCGGAACAGGCGCTCAACGCGATCCGTGACATGCTCAGCCCGCACGCCTCGGTCCTGCGCGATGGCAAGCGCTTGACCGTGATCGCGGCCGAGCTTGTGCCCGGCGACATCGTGCTGCTCGAACCGGGCGACCGTGTTCCCGCAGACCTGCGGTTGCTGCGCGCCCGCGGCCTGCGCGTCGAGGAAGCCGCCCTGACCGGCGAATCCGTGCCGGTGGACAAGAGCACCGATCCCGTGACCTCGGGAGCGCCGCTGGGCGACAGGACGTGCATGGCGTTCTTGGGCACGCTGGTCGCCGCGGGGCAGGCGACGGGCATCGTCGTCGCCACGGGCGCCGCAACGGAGATCGGCCGCATCAGCGGCATGCTCGGCAGCGTTCAGACGCTGATGACGCCACTGCTCCGCCAGATGAATGCCTTCGCGAAGCGCCTGACCGTCGTTATCCTCGGGTTGGCAGTCCTGATCTTCGCCTTCGCGTGGCAGATTCGCGGTTTCGGCCTCGAGGAAGCCTTCATGGCCGTGGTCGGTATTGCGGTCGCCTCCATCCCCGAGGGGCTGCCGGCGGTGATGACCATCACGCTCGCGATCGGTGTGCGGCGCATGGCCGCGCGCAACGCCATTGTGCGGCAGTTGCCGGCGGTCGAGACGCTCGGTGCGGTCTCGGTCATTTGCTCCGACAAGACCGGCACGCTGACGCGCAACGAAATGGCGGTCGCGGTGGCTGACGCCGGGTTCGGGCGGTTCGAGGCTTCGGGCTCCGGCTACGCCCCGGAAGGCACGGTGACGCGTGCGGGCGAGACCTCGGGGCCGGCGGCGCGCAGCCTGCTCCAGGAACTCGCCCAGGCCGCCGCGCTGTGCAACGACGCCGCGCTGCGCGATGGGACGGATGGCGGCTGGATCGTCGCGGGGGATCCGATGGAGGGAGCCATGCTCGCCTTCGCCGCCCGCGCCGGGCTGGTGCCCGAGGCGGCGCGGCTGCGCCATCCGCGGCGCGACGAAATCCCCTTCGACAGCCGCCATCGCTACATGGCGACGCTGCATGCCGGCCATGAGGCGGCCTTCGTCTGCGTCAAGGGCGCGCCGGAACGCGTGCTCGACATGTGCGCCGCCGTGCGGTGCGAGGACGGCGCCGCGCCGCTCGACGCGGCCGCTTGGCGCCTCCGGGCCGAGACGCTCGCGGCCGAGGGCATGCGCGTGATTGCCGTGGCAACGAGGACCGGCCTGCCGCACGGCACCGACACGCTGTCGCCCGCCGACATCGAGGGAAAGCTCGTGCTTCTGGGCCTCCTCGGGCTGATCGACCCCCCGCGTGAGGAGGCGGTGGCGGCGGTGGCGGAGTGCCAGGCCGCCGGCATCCGGGTGAAGATGATCACCGGCGACCACGCCGCGACCGCCGGCGCGATCGCGCGCCAGGTCGGCCTGCTGGGGGCCGACAAGGTCGTCACCGGCGCGGAACTCGACATGATGGACGACGCGACATTGCGCACGCGCGCCATGGAGAGCGACGTCTTCGCCCGCACCAGCCCCGAGCACAAGCTGCGTTTGGTCGAGGCGCTGCAGGCGGGGGGCGCCGTCGTCGCCATGACCGGCGACGGGGTGAACGACGCCCCCGCACTCAAGCGCGCCGATGTCGGCGTGGCGATGGGCCGCAAGGGCACGGAGGCCGCCAAGGAGGCGGCCGAGATGGTGTTGGCTGACGACAATTTCGCGACCATCGCCGCGGCCGTGCGCGCCGGGCGCACCGTCTATGACAACCTGACCAAGACCGTCACCTTCCTGCTGCCGATCAACGGCGGCGAGGCGATGAGCATCGTGCTGGCGATCCTGATCGGCACTCAGCTGCCGATCACGCCCACGCAGATCCTGTGGGTGAACATGGTGAGCTCGGTCGCACTCGCGCTGACCCTCGCCTTCGAGCCGACCGAGCCCGGTACCATGCGCCTGCCGCCGCGCCCGGCCGACCAGCCGCTCCTCACCGGCTTCGTGGTCTGGCGCATCGTCTTCGTCTCGCTGCTGTTCTTCGGCTGCGTCTTCGGCATGTTCAAATTCGCCACCGCGCAGGGGCTGTCTGTCGAGACGGCGCGGACGATGGCCGTCAACACACTCGTGGCGGCCGAAGTCGCCTATCTGTTCAGCGTGCGCTACCGGCACGGTGCTTCGTTGAGCTGGCGCGGCATGCTCGGCACCCGGGCCGTGCTGATCGGGGTCGCGGCGGTCATCGTCCTGCAGTTGCTTTTCACCTACGCGGCGCCCATGCAGTTGCTATTCGCGTCCCGGCCGCTGGATCCGCTCGCGGAAGGGTTGCCCGTGCTGGCGGTCGCGGTGTTGATCTTCGCGCTGCTCGAGATGGAGAAATGGGCGATACGTCGCTTGCGCCCCTTGATCGTGTCTGCTGCCTGATCGCCACCCCCCCCCCATCGCCCCAACAAGAAGGACCCGACATGGCGCCGGACCAGGAACCCCTCATCGACCGGCTGCAATACGTCATCCGCATGTGTGTCCGCGCCATGGCGATCATGATGATCTTCGTGATCATCATGGGCGTCGTGGATATCGGCTGGGTGATCTGGCAACGTATGAACTCGCCGCCGCGCTTCATCCTGACAATTGCCGACATGCTGGCGACCTTCGGCGCCTTCATGGCCGTGCTGATTGCCATCGAGATCTTCGTCAACATCACGATCTACCTGCGCGAGGAAGTCATCCACATCAAGATCGTCATCGCCACCGCCCTGATGGCGGTGGCGCGGAAGCTGATCATCCTGGACCAGGAGACGACCCAGCCGATGGAGATGTTCGGACTCGCTCTTCTGGTCGTCGCAACGAGTGTCGGCTACTGGCTGGTCCAGAACACGCCCCCGGTCAGCGTGCGGTTGGCGCGGAAGGACAACGCCGAAACACCGCCAGCCCGCCGCGACGGGGACGCCGGCACTTGACCGCCCGCCCGCCATCCGGCACCGCAATGCCGCCGGTCCGGCTCGAACTCGCGCTGCAGGGCGGCGGTGCGCATGGCGCCTTCACCTGGGGCGCGCTGGAGCGGCTGCTCAACGAGGACGGCATCGAAATCGTGGCCATCAGCGGCGCGAGCGCCGGGGCGGTCAATGCCGTGCTGCTGGCGCACGGGCTGATGGAGGGCGGCCGCCCGGCGGCGCAGCGCACCCTGTGGCAGTTCTGGAAGAGTGTCAGCCGCGCGGCGCAGGCGGCGCGGCTCGCGGCCGGTCCCTTCGGCGCGGCGCTGCCCGAATGGGCGCCCTTCGCGCTGTGGTCGGCCACCCAGGCCGCCTGGCGCGCCTTCGCCGAGACGGCGATCGGCGGGCTCGGCGGCGGCACGGCACTGGGCCAGAATCTCAACCCGCTGCGCCGCCTGCTGGCCGAGGCGGTGGATTTCGAGCGCCTGCGCGCCGCCGACGCGCCGCGGCTGTTCCTCTCGGCGACCGACGTCGCGACCGGCGCCTTGCGTGTCTTCCGCAACGCCGACCTGACGCCCGAGGCTGTGCTGGCCTCGGCCTGCCTGCCGCATCTGTTCCGCGCCGTCGAGATCGACGGCCGCGCCTACTGGGATGGCGGCTACCTGGCCAATCCGCCGCTGGCGCCGCTGATCGCCGAAGCCGACGCGAGCGACCTGCTGATCGTCCAGCTCACCCCGCAGGAACGGCGCGAGGCGCCGCGCGGCGCCGCCGCGACCGCGGAGCGGCTGAACGAGATCGTCTTCAACGCGAGCCTGGTGAACGAACTGCGGGCGATCGCCGCGCTCCAGCGCGCGCTGGCAGAGGGCGGCGGGGCGGGTGCCGGCGCCGAGCCGCTGTTCAACCGGCTCGGCTCGCTGCGGCTGCACCGGATCAGCGCCGACGAAAGCGTCTTCGCGCCCGGCGACAGGGCGCGCCTGCCCGAGTGGTCCTATCTGCAGTGCCTGCACCAGCAGGGCTTCGATGCCGCCGGCGCCTGGCTCGCGCGCCACCGCGCCGATCTCGGCCGGCGCGCCACGCTGGCCGTCCCGCCCGACGCCGGAATGCTGCCTTGAGCGGCATCCTCGGCATCCTCGCCGCGCTGGCGCTGCTGATCCTGCTCGCCTATCGCGGGGTCAGCGTGCTGGTCGCCGCCCCGCTCGCCGCCCTGGCCGCGGTGCTGGCGGCGGGCGCGCCGGCGCTGGCCTCGCTCACCCATGTCATGATGCCCGCGCTCGGCGGCTTCCTCACGCAGTTCCTCGCGCTGTTCGTGCTCGGCGCCATCTTCGGCAAGCTGATGGAGGATACCGGCGCGGCGCGCGCGCTGGCCGGGGCGCTGGCGGCCCGGCTCGGCCCGGCCAATGCCATCCCCGCGGTGGTGCTCGCCTGCGCGGCGCTGACCTATGGCGGCGTGTCGCTGTTCGTCGTCGCCTTCGCGGTGCAGCCGCTGGCGGCCGAGCTGTTCGCCCGCGCCCGCCTGCCGCGCGCACTGATCCCGGCCACCATCGCGCTCGGCGCCTTCACCTTCACCATGTCCGCGCTGCCCGGCACGCCGGCGATCCAGAACGCCATCCCGATGCCCTTCTTCGGCACCACCGCCTTCGCCGCCCCCGGCCTCGGGCTGATCGGCGGCGCGGTGATGCTCGGCTTCGGCCTCGCCTGGCTGCTGTGGCGGGCGCGGCGCGGCCGCTTCGCCGCCGATGCGCCGGAGGCAGCGCCGCCGGCCGCGGCGCGGCTGCGCGAGATGGCGCAGGGCGAGGGCTTCGACATCGCCGAGGCGCTGCGCGACGGCGCCCCCGCGGCACCGCCGCCGCCGCTGGCCCTTGCCGCCGTGCCGATCCTGCTGGTGGTGGCGCTGAACGGGATCTTCGCCTGGGTGGTCCTGCCCGCCCTGCTCGCCGGGCATCCGCCGGAGCCGCGCCTCGGCGGGGCGGATCCGGCGAAGCTGATCGGGTATTGGGCGATCCTGCTCGCGCTCGCCGCCACCATCGTCCTGACGGTGCTGGCCAACCGCCGCCGCCTGCCGCGGCTGAGCGAGACCCTTGGCGCCGGCGCCAATGCCGCGGCGATCCCCGCGCTGAACACGGCGGTGCTGGTGGGCTTCGGCGCGGTGGTCGCCTCGCTGCCGGCCTTCGCCCTGGTGCGCGACGCGGTGCTCGGCATCGCGCCGGGCAATCCGCTGATCTCGCTGTCGGTCGCGGTGAACGTCCTGGCGGGCATCACCGGCTCGGCCTCGGGCGGGATGAGCATCGCGCTCGCCACCATGGGCGAGACCTATCTCGCGCGCGGTCTTGCCGCCGGCATCGCGCCGGAGGTGCTGCACCGGGTGACCGCCATCGCCACCGGCGGGCTCGATGCGCTGCCGCACAACGGCGCGGTGGTCACGCTGCTGGCGATCTGCCGGCTGACCCACCGCGAATCCTATGGCGACATCTTTGCCGTCGCCTGCGCGGGGCCGATCCTGGCGCTGGTGGTCGTGCTCCTGCTCACCGCCCGGTTCGGCGCCTTCTGAACGCGGCCAGCGTCACGCCGCCGGCCAGATCGACCAGACATACACCGCATAGAGCGCCATCAACCCCGCCCCCTCGCGGCGGCCGATCCGCCAGCCGGTGCGGGCGACGACCAGGAGCAGCAGCGATACCGCCACCATCACCCAGTTGTCGTAGTTGACGATCGCCTCGGGCACCGGCGTCGGCGCGATCAGCGCGGTGATGCCGCCGATGCCGAGGATGTTGTAGATGTTGGAGCCGAGCACGTTGCCCAGCGCCACATCGGCGTGGCGGCGCAGCGCGGCGACCACCGAGGTGATCAGTTCCGGCATCGAGGTCCCGACCGCGACGATGGTCAGCCCGATCACCGTCTCCGACACGCCGAGGCCGCGCGCCAGGCCGACCGCGCCGTCCACCAACAGGCCGCCGCCGAGCACCACCACCGCGAGCCCGCCGAAGGCGAAGCCGACCGAGATCGCGACCCCCTTCCAGCCCGCCCCCGGCGCCGAGGCGTTGGTCGCATGCAGCCCGCTCGGGTGGACCTCCTCGAAGGCCTGCGCCTTCTCGAAGGCGGCGGCGTGGTCGGGTTCGCCGCGGCGCTCCTCGCGCCAGGCATAGGCGACATAGGCGACCAGCCCGAGCAGGAACAGCGTGCCCACCGCGCGGTCGAGCGTGCCGAACAGGCTGACGCCAGTGAAGGCCAGCGCCACCGCCGCGACGATTGTCCCGTCGCGCCGCAGCGCGCCGCGGCCGACGGCGATCGGCGTGATCAGCGCGGCGAGCCCGAGGATCACCAGGATGTTGGCGATGTTGGAGCCGACGATGTTGCCCACCGCGATCCCCGGCGAGTCCGCCAGGGAGGCCTTGACGCTGGTCACCAGCTCGGGCGTCGAGGTGCCGAAGCCGACCAGGGTGAGGCCGATCAGCAGCGGCGACACGCCCATACGCTCGGCGATCTGCACCGCGCCGCGCACGAACAGCTCGCCGCCCGCCACCAGCAGGACAAGGCCGCCTGCGATCAGAAGAGCGTCATGCATGGGTGGTCCTCAGGTGTGCAGCTTCCGCCCGGCGGGCGGCGGTCAAATCCGGCCCGCGGAGTTTGAGCCGATTCGTCCGCGCGAGTCACGCGCGGCGGGCTGTTCCGCACGCGAACCGCCGGGAGGCGAGTGGCCCCGCCGACCGCCTGCGTTGCTTTTCCGGCCAGCGCGCAGGCCGGGACGTAACCGCCGCTGCCCGCCCGACGAAGGACGAGGCGAGCCCATCCGCCGGAGAACCCCATGCTGCGCCGTCGCACCCTCGCCACCCTCGCCACTCTCGCCCCCCTGCCGCTGCTCGCCGCGCCGCCGGCCCGCGCCGCCGAGCGCCAGCCCTTCACCGATGCGGCCTTCGCGGCGGCGCAGGAGGCCGGGCGCCCGATCCTGATCGAGGTGACCGCCCCCTGGTGCCCGACCTGCCGCGCGCAGAAGCCGCATGTGGACGCCGTCGCCGCCGATCCGCGCATGCGCGAGGCGGTGCTGCTCTCGATCGACTTCGACAGCCAGAAGGACGCGCTGCGCCGGCTGAACGTGCGCAGCCAGTCCACCCTGATCGCGCTGCGCGGGCGCGAGGAGCGCGGGCGCGCGACCGGCATCACCGATGGCGCGGCCATTCGCGACCTGCTGCTGCGCGCGCTGTAGCGCGCCGATGGTCTCGTTGCTGCTGGCGGGGCTGGCGGGGATGCTCGCCAGCCTCTCTCCCTGCGTTCTGCCGATCCTGCCGATCGTGCTGGCCGCGGCCGGCGCCGAGCATCGCCTCGGCCCGCTGGCGCTGGCCGACGGCCTGGCCCTGAGTTTCGCGGGTGCGGGGATGCTGCTCGGCCTCGCCGGCTTTGCGCTCGGGCTGGACGGCGAGGTGCTGCGCGTCGGCGCCGCCGTGCTGATGCTGCTGGCCGGGGCGGCGCTGCTGGTGTCGTCGGTGGCGGCCCGGCTGTCGGCGGCGGCGGAGCACGCGCTGCGGCCGGTCGCCGCCCATGCCGCGCGGATGTCGGCGCGCGGCATCGGCGGGCAGTTCGCGCTCGGCGCCGTGCTCGGCCTGGCCTGGGCGCCCTGCACCGGGCCGGCGCTGGGCGCCGCGGTCGCGCTGTCGGCGCAGGCCGCGACGGCGCCGCAGGCGGCGGCGACGATGCTCGCCTTCGCGATCGGCGCCGCGCTGCCGCTGGTTGCGCTGGGCTATGCGGCGCGCGGGTCGGTGCCGGCGCTCAGGCGGCGGCTGGGCGGCGCGGGCGGGGCGATCCGCCCGGTGCTGGGTGGTGCGCTCGCGCTGTTCGGGGTGCTGGTGCTGACCGGCCTCGACAAGCAGATCGAGGCCGTGGTGACCGCGGCACTTCCGGATGCCTGGGTGGAGATGATCGTGCGGTTCTGAGCGCGCGCGCGGCTCCACCTCCGGTCGGCATCCGCAGGCGCGCAAGCGGGGCCGGATGTGCCGCAACGGCGCACCATCGGCGCCTGACTGCCGGAAGCCCCTTCGCGCAGGCTCTGCCCGGCAAGGCAGCCGCTCGTGGGACACTCGGGGAGAACGGCATCTGTCGAGTGGCAGGATTGCCCCTGCGGAACGGGCCGGTCAGGCTGGCGTGCCGCTTGTCCCGCCCGTGGATGCGGGGCGCGCGAGGCCTCCGGGCGGGGTGGGCGTGGTCTCGATGGCCGGCGGGGGTATGGCGGCGGCCTGCTTCGCCGCGACGGGCAAGCCGTCGTCCTCGTCGATGGATCGGCGCGGCAGCACGCCGGCCAGCGCATCGGCGCTGCCGGGCCACAGCGGCGCGCCGCCGATATAGGCCGCGCGCCCCAGCGCATGCGAGGAGATCGGCACCGTGACCAGCAGGAACAGCACGATCAGGCCGACGCGCAGCCAGGCATCGCCGCCGCCGAAGGCGAGCCCGGCGCCGACCAGCATCAGCCCGGCGCCGACCACGCCGGCCTTGGTGGCGGCGTGCATCCGCAGGAAGGCGTCGGGCAGCCGCGCCACGCCGATCGCCGCGATCAGCGCGATGGCGGCGCCGAGCACCAGCAGCAGGGCGGCCAGGATCTCAGTCATCGCGCGCCTCCGGCGGGCGCGAGGCGCGGGTGATGAAGGCGGCGACGCCGACGGCGCCGACGAAGCCCACCAGCCCGAGGCCGAGCGCGATGTCGAGCAGCGCGAGATGCCCGCCGGCCACCGCCGCCAGCGTGGTGGCGCCGACCGCGAGCAGGCCGAGCAGGTCCATCGCCACCGCGCGGTCGGCGATACCCGGGCCGCGCAGCATCCGCCAGCCGGTGAGCGCCACCGCGGCGGCGAGCAGCAGCGCCGAGAGCGCGAGGGCCGCGCCCATCAGGGTCATGGCAGCACGCGCATCGCCGGCGCCTCCAGCCGCTCGGCGATGGAGGCCCGCACCGCGTCGGGATCCGCCGCGTCCATCGCGTGGACATACATCACCTTGCGGTCGCGCGAGACATGCAGCGCCGTGGTGCCGGGGGTGAGCGTCACCATGTGGGCGAGCAGCGTGACGCCGGCCGCCGAGCGCAGCCGGAGCGGCACCGCGACGATCCCCGGCCGCAGCTCGAGCCGCGGCGAGAGCGTGGCGCGCATCACCGCGGCGGCCGAGAGCAGCAATTCGCGCAGGAACAGCGCCGCGAGCCACAGCCAGGCGAGGAGGTTCCAGGGGCGCGGCCGGCTCACGGGCGGGCTCCGAGCACGGCGGCGATATAGGCCTCGCGGTTCGTGAGCTGTTCGCCGGCGGCCAGCGCATAGGCGGCGAAGGGCTCGGCCCACAGCCCGATGCCGAGCGTGACCAGCGCCAGCGCGGCGACGGGCCCGAGCAGCAGCCAGCGCTCGCGCCCGGCCAGCGCGACCACGGCGGCGCCCTCCGGCGGCTCCTTCCAGAACGCCTCGATCCAGATCTTGAGCATCGAGTAGAGGGTGAGGATGCCGGTGCCGAGCGCCACCGCGGCGAGCGCGTACCAGCCCGCGTCGAAGCCCGACTTCACCACCATGAACTTGGCCCAGAAGCCCGACAGCGGCGGCAGCCCGGCGAGCGACAGGGCCGGGATCGCGAACAGGATGCCGAGCCAGGGGTCGCGCCGCCACAGCCCGCCGAGCGCGGCCAGCGAGAAGCTGCCGCCGGCGCGGCGGATCGCGCCCGCCACCAGGAACAGGTTCGCCTTCACGATGATGTGGTGGATGATGTAGAACACCGCGCCGGCGACCGCGAAGGGCGTGGCCACCGCCAGGCCCACGATCATGTAGCCGATCTGGCTGATGATGTGGAAGGACAGGATGCGCCGGAGATCCCAGTGCGCCGCCGCGCCCAGCACGCCCACCACCATGGTGCCGGCCGCCACCGCCCAGAGCAGCGGCGCCATCCAGTCCTGCCCCGCCGGGAAGACTAGCGTGACCGCGCGGATCATCGCATAGACACCGACCTTGGTGAGCAGCCCGGCGAAGATGGCCGCGACCGGTGCGGCCGCCGTGTGGTAGGAGGCCGGCAGCCAGAAGAACAGCGGGAACACCGCCGCCTTGGCGCCGAAGGCGGCGAGCAGCAGGAAGGCCACCGCCGCCGCCGCGCCCTGGTTCGGCACCTCGGGCATCCGCCGCGCCATGTCGGCGAGGTTGAGCGTGCCGGTGAGGCCATAGGCGAGGCCGACGGCGATCAGGAACACCGTCGTCGCCACCAGGTTCAGCACCGCGTATTTCACCGCCGCGTCGAGCTGCGCGCGCCCGCCGCCCAGCACGAGCAGGCCGAAGGAGGCGATCAGCATCACCTCGAACCAGACATAGAGGTTGAACAGGTCGCCGGCCAGGAAGGCGCCCGCCACGCCGAGCACCAGCGCCGCGAGCAGCGGGTGCCACAGCCCTTCCTCAGCGCGCACGCCAGGGTCGGCATGGGCCTGGACGGCGGTCACGGCATAGATCAGCGCGGTGATGGCGACCATCGCGGAGGAGAACAGGTCGGCCACCAGCGTGATGCCGAAGGGCGCCGCCCAGTCGCCCATCTGGGTCGCGATCACGCCGCGGCGGACCACCTCTGCGACCAGCGCGCCGGCGGCCAGCAGCATCGCGGCGGCGGCGCTGCCGGTGACCAGGCGCTGCGCGCGCGCCCGCCCGCGCAGCGCCGCGGACAGCGCGCAGGCGATCAGCGGGACCAGCACCGGCAGCGCCAGCAGCCAGTCGGCGCGCGAGGCGATCATGGCCGCGCCTCCGCCTCGGCGGCGGCCTCCTTGTCGGTGCTGGGCAGCGCCGGCGGTTCGGCGCGGCGCAGCGTCTCGGGGTCGAGCGTGCCCTCGGCCCGCCAGGTTGCCCAGGCCAGCACCATGACGAAGGCCGTGAGGGCGAATGAGATCACGATGGCGGTGAGCACCAGCGCCTGGGGCAGCGGGTTGGAGGCGCCGGCGGCGAGCGCCTGGGCGCCGCGCTCGACCAGCGGCGGCGCCGTGCCGGCCACGCGCCCGGCGGCGATGATCGACAGGTTCGCGGCGTTGCCGAGCAGCATCAGCCCGAGGATCACGCGCGGCAGCGAGCGCGCCAGCAGCATGTAGCAGGCGGCGGCCAGCAGCAGGCCGAACAGCAGGGCGAGCAGCGTTTCCATCTTAGAGCCGCCCCGCCCGTGCGAACCGTGCCGCCTTCATGCCGCGTCCTCGCCCAGGAAGGGCAGCACGAAGGCCAGCGCGAAGCCCAGCACCACGAGATAGACGCCGATGTCGAAGGGGATCGCGGTGCCGATCGGCAGGCCCTCCATCCACTGGTGCGTCAGCAGCGGTTCGGCGTGCAGCAGCAGCGCCGGCAGGCCGGAGCCGGCGGCCAGCAGCAGCCCGATGCCGCCCCAGGCCAGCGGGTCGAGCCGCAGCACGCGCCGCGTCGCCGGGGGGCCCCGCGCCAGGGCGTGGAAGACGAAGCCGAGCGCGCCGATCAGCCCGCCGATGAACCCGCCGCCCGGCTCGTTGTGGCCGCGCAGCAGCACGAAGACCGACAGCGCGACGCAGGCCCACAGCACGTAGCGCGCCGAGGCGCGCAGGATCAGGCTGTCCAGCATCAGCCCGGCTTCCCGGTCCGGCGCAGCAGCACCGTGGCGGCAAGTGCTGCGATCAGCAGCACCGCGATCTCGCCCAGCGTATCGAGCGCCCGGAAATCCACGATGATGACATTGACGACGTTGCGGCCTTTCGCCTCCGGCACGGCGGCCTTACCCATCCATTCGGTGATGAAGGGGTCGAAGGGCACCGACAGCACTGCGAGCAGGATGGCGGTGCCGGCCGCGCCCACGCCGGCGGCGAGCAGCGCGTCGCGCCGGCGCTCCGGCGCGCGCCGCGCGTCCGGCGCGTGGAAGGGCAGCCGCGCCAGAATCGCGACCAGCAGCACGATGGCCAGGATCTCGACGGTGAACTGGGTGAAGGCGAGGTCGGCCGCGCCCAGCGTCAGGAACAGGATGCCGACGCCGAAACCGACGAGTGCTGCCGCCATCACCTGGCCGAACAGCGCACGCAGCCGGCAGGCGGCCAGCGCGCCGGCGAGGATGACGGCCGCGAGCGCGAGTTGTGCCGGCCCGGCCCACGGACCGGGCAGCGGCAGCGCGAGCCCCCCGCGAGCCACCAGAACCAGCGCCGCGCCGGCGAAGACCAATGCGAGGTTCGCCGCCAGGTAGCCGCGCAGGCTGCCGCCCTGCACCCGGCGCGTGAGCGCCACGGCGACGGCCGAGACGGCGCGCATCGCGCGGCCATAGCCGGCGTCCGGACCGTAGGTGTCGAGCCAGGTCTGGCCAGCCAGCGTGGGCTGCAGGCGCCGCCAGCCCAGGAACATCAGCAGGCCGAGGCCGAGCGCGGCGAAGGACATGGTCATCACCACCGTGCCGCCCTGTTTCTCGCCGAGTGCGATGCCCGTCGGCCGGCCGAGGATGGCGCCGGCCGCAGGCTCGATGATGGCGGCTGAGATGAGGTGCGGCGCCATGCCGAACACGAGCCCGAGCGTTGCCAGAACGATCGGCGCCACAAGCAGCGCAACCGCCGGGTCCTTCGCGACGCCCCCGGTTTCCATCGGCTTGCCCATGAATGGCCGGGCCGCCACCACGCCCGCCACCACCACCATCGCCGCGTTCACCAGCAGCGCGACCGCCGGCAGCAGCCTCGGCACGCCGAGCTGCACGGTGAACAGCAGGTCCTTTGCGAAGGCGCCGATGAAGCCCGGCGCACCCGCCATGGAGAGCCCCGCCAGCAGCGCCGCGGCCGCGGTGATGGGCATGCGGCGGCCCAGGCCGCGCAGCTGCATCGCGTCCCGCGTGCCGGCCTTCTTGTCCACGATGCCGGCGATCAGGAAAAGACTCGCCTTGTAAAGCGCATGGACCAGCAGGAAGACGACCGCGGCGGTCGCGGCGAGCGGGTCCTCGATGCCGATTAACGCGACCAGCGTGCCGAGCGCCACCACAGTGGACCAGGCGAGCTTGCGCTTGAGGTCGCGCTCGCGCAGCGCCAGCACCGCGCCCGCCAGCATGGTGGCGGTGCCGACGCCGATGAGCAGCCCCTGCCACAGCGCCAGCGCCTCGAAGGCGGGATTCAGCCGCGCCAGCAGATAGACCCCGAGCTTCACCATGGTGGCCGAATGCAGATCGGCCGAGACCGGCGAGGGTGCGACCATGGCGTTGGGCAGCCAGAAATGCAGCGGCCACTGCGCGCTCTTGGCGAAGCAACCGATTGCGATCAGCACCACGATCCAGGGCGCCGCCGGATGTGCGGCGAGGGTGCTGCCCTGCGCCAGGATGGCGGAAATGCGGAAGGTGCCGGCGGCATCCCCCAGCAGCAGGAGCCCTGCGAGCATGGCGAGGCCGCCGGCCACCGTCACCATCAGCCCCTGCTGCGCGGCACGGCGCGCCTCGGCGCGATGGGCGTCGAAGCCGATCAGCATGAAGGAGGCGAGGCTGGTGAGTTCCCAGAAGGCGAACAGCAGCAGCAGGTCGTCGGCCAGAACCGCGCCCAGCATCGCCGCCATGAACAGCGTGAGCACCGCGAGGAAGCGGTGCAGCAGCGGGTGCCCTTCAAGATAGGCGGCAGCGTAGAGGAACACGCCGGCACCGATGCCGGCGATCAGCAGCGCGAAAAGGCGCGACAGGCCGTCGAGGCGGAAAGCGAGCTCTACGCCGAGCGTCGGGATCCAAGGCAGGCTGAACATGGCCCCGTCGGGGGTCGTGAGGACCAGCAGGAACAGCGCCGCCGGGAGCGCGGCGAGCCAGGGCGCCATGACGGGGGCACGGCGCAGCCCCCAGCCAACCAGCGGGACGCAGGCCAGGGCAAGGAGCGGAATGGCGGGCAGCGCGAGCATGCCGCCTGTTTGCAGGCTTCGCACCGGCAGGTAAAGGACGCACCGCGATACGAAGCCATGCGGATGCCGCTTCTGCTTTCGAACGGCGCTGGCGCCGGAACGTGGGGATATGTGCGGGTTCCGAAAACTTCGCCCCGTGACGACGGCCCCCGTGATGGGCCCAGTCCTCGCGGTCCTCTTCCGCACGACGGATGACCGGCGCTAACGCGTCCCGAGGTCGAGAACCATCTGGGTCCAACGCAGCCAGATGCCACGCAAGCACAGGTCGAGCGAGGCTGTCTCCGCTTGGCGCTTCTCCCTTTGCGGCGGTTGCGCCTTGACGCTTGCGGCTTGTCGCTTGGAGACGCGCCCCGGCCTGACGCACGGGGCGGCCGGAGGCCCACGCCGTCTCGCCGTGGTTCTGCAACACCTGTGGGCTGACTGCAACGGCCGCCTCGCTCGTGACGTCAATCGGTTCATTGCAGGATCGCCACCGCCATCGTCGGAATGTCCATGATGCTCACCGTGCGCCGGCGCCCGCCCGCAAAACCCGTAGCTCGAATTCGAACTTCCCGGACGCGCTGTTGGATCGGGTTGAGGTCGCCACTCGCCTGCCGTCATGCGCCACGCCACTACGCGACCGTCGTGCTTGTTGAACCCGCCCCTACCTGCCGCTCTCTAATCGTCCCCGCCCGCTTCGGCGCCTCCGCCGCGGCATCACCACGGGGACCGCATGTCGCTGCACCCGCTCAAGGCCGAGACGACCGCCCGGGGCGCGCGGATGCTGCGCACGGCCTTCGGCCCGGGCATTGCGACGTGGCTCGAGGACCCGGCCGTCGTCGAGGTGATGCTGAACCCCGACGGCCGGCTGTGGATCGATCGCCTCGCGGAGGGCCTCGCCGACACCGGCCAGCGCCTTGCATTCGCCGACGGCGAGCGCATCATCCGCCTCGTCGCGCACCATGTCGGCGCCGAGGTGCATGCGGACCGCCCCTGCGTCTCGGCGGAGCTGCCCGACACGGGTGAGCGATTCGAGGGCCTGTTGCCGCCGGTCGTCGCGGCCCCGGCCTTCGCGATCCGCAAGCCCGCCGTCGCCGTCTTCACGCTCGAGGACTACGTCGCCGCCGGCATCATGACGGACGGGCAGGCCGCCGCGCTGCGCACCGCCGTCGCGGACCGTCGAAACATCCTCGTCGCCGGCGGCACCTCCACGGGCAAGACCACGTTGACCAACGCCCTGCTCGCGGAGGTCGCGCGCGAGGGCGGCCGCGTCGTGCTGATCGAGGACACGCGTGAACTTCAATGCCACGCCCCGAACCTGGTCGCACTCCGCACCAAGGATGGCGTCGCCTCGCTCTCCGAACTCGTCCGGCGTGCGCTCCGCCTGCGCCCCGACCGCATCCCCATCGGCGAGGTGCGCGGCGCGGAGGCACTCGACCTGCTCAAGGCCTGGGGCACCGGCCATCCCGGCGGCATCGGCACCATCCACGCAGGCTCCGCCCTCGGCGCGCTGCGCCGGCTCGAGCAGCTGATCCAGGAAGCCGTCGTCACCGTCCCGCGCGCGCTGATCGCCGAGACGATCGACGTCATCGCCGTACTCGCCGGCCGCGGTGCCGACCGCCGTCTTGCCGAGCTCGCCCAGGTCCATGGCCTGACCGCGACCGGCGACTACGACCTCACCCCAGCAGGAGACTCCCCATGACGTCCACGCTGCGCACGCGCCTCGCCGGCGCGGCTGCCTTCGCGCTGTGCCTCGCGCTCACGGCGCCCGCACACGCCGCCGGCTCCAACATGCCTTGGGAGCAGCCGCTGCAGCAGGTGCTGGAATCGATCGAGGGGCCGGTTGCCAAGATCATCGCCGTGATCATCATCATCGTTACCGGCCTGACGCTGGCCTTCGGGGACACCTCGGGCGGGTTCCGGCGGCTTGTACAGATCGTCTTCGGGATCTCGATCGCCTTCGCGGCGTCGAGCTTCTTCCTGTCCTTCTTCCAGTTCGGTGGCGGGGCGCTGATCTGATGGCCGCGCTGCCCGATCCGGTTCCGGGCTTCTCGGCGCCGGTGCACCGCGCGCTGATAGAGCCGATCCTGCTCGCCGGCGCGCCACGCGCGGTCGCCATCGCCAACGGCACGCTCGCCGCGGCGATCGGGCTCGGGCTGCGGCTCTGGGTCGCGGGCGTGCTGATCTGGCTGGTCGGCCACCTCGCAGCCGTATGGGCCGCGCGGCGCGACGCGCAGTTCGTCGAGGTCGTGCGCCGGCACCTGCGCTACCCCGCTTGGCTGCGCGCGTGAGGCGGCGATGCTGAACCTCGCCGAATACCGCCGGAAGCCCCAGACGCTCGCGGACTTCCTTCCCTGGGCCGCACTGGTCGCGCCGGGCGTGGTGGTGAACAAGGACGGCTCCTTCCAGCGCAGCGCCCGCTTCCGCGGCCCGGACCTGGACAGCGCCACGCCGGCCGAGCTTGCCGCAACCGCCGCGCGGCTGAACGGCGCACTGCGCCGCCTCGGCTCCGGCTGGACGGTCTTCGCGGAGGCGCAGCGTGTGCCGGCCCGCGGCTACCCCGCCAGCACCTTCCCCGATCCCGTCTCGGCCCTGGTCGACGCCGAACGCCGCGCCCAGTTCGAGGAGGCCGGCGCGCATTTCGAGAGCAGCTACGTCCTCACCTTCGCCTGGCTACCGCCGGCCGACGACGCCGCCCGTGCCGAGGGTTTTCTCTATGAGGGCACCGAGGGCGCGGATGTGACGAGTGGCCGCGACGCGCTCAGAAACTTCATCGACCGCACCGACCGCGTGCTCGACCAGATCGAGGCCTTCGTGCCGGAGGCGCGCTGGCTCGACGATGCCGAGACGCTGACCTTCCTGCACTCGACGGTCTCTACCCGCCGCCACCTTGTGCGCGTGCCCGAGACGCCGATGCATCTCGACGCGCTGCTGGCCGACCAGCCGCTGGTGGGCGGCCTCGCGCCGCGGCTCGGCGAGGCGCATCTGCGCGTGCTCACCATCATCGGATTCCCGAGCGCCACCTTCCCCGGGATTCTCGACGAGCTGAACGCGCTCGCCTTCGAGTATCGCTGGTGCACCCGCGCCATCTGCCTCGATCGGACGGACGCGCAGAAGCTGCTGACGCGCATCCGCCGCCAGTGGTTCGCCAAGCGCAAGTCGATCGCCGCGATCCTCAAGGAGGTGATGACCAACGAGCAGAGCGTCCTGCTCGACAGTGACGCCGCCAACAAGGCGGCCGACGCCGACGAGGCGCTGCAGGAGCTCGGCCAGGACATCGCCGGCTGGGCCTATGTCACTGCGACCGTCACGGTCTGGGACGAGGACGCCCGCGCCGCCGACGACAAGCTCCGCCTGGTCGAGAAGGTCATCCAGTCCCGCGACTTCGCGGTCATCCGCGAAGGGGTGAACGCCGTCGAGGCCTGGCTCGGCAGCCTGCCCGGCCATCTCTACGCCAATGTCCGGCAGCCGCCGATCTCGACGCTCAACCTCGCCCACATCGTGCCGATCTCGGCCGTCTGGGCCGGGCCGGAGCGGAACGGGCATCTCGGCGGCCCGCCGCTCTTCCATGCGCGGACGGAGGGCGCGACGCCGTTCCGCTTCTCGCTGCATGTGGGCGATGTCGGGCACACGCTGGTGATCGGCCCGACCGGCGCGGGCAAGTCGGTGCTGCTGGCGCTGATGGCGCTGCAGTTCCGCCGCTATGCGGGCGCCCAGGTCTTCGCCTTCGACTTCGGCGGGTCGATCCGTGCCGCCGCGATTGCCATGGGCGGGGACTGGCACGATCTCGGCGGCGCGCTGGCCGGCGACATGGCCGAGCCGGTCGCGATGCAGCCGCTGGTGCGGATCGACGCACCGGAGGAACGCGCCTGGGCGGCGGAATGGATCGCTGGCATGCTCGCGCGCGAGAGCGTCGCGATCGACCCGACCGTGAAGGATCACCTGTGGTCCGCGCTGACCAGCCTTGCCTCCGCGCCCACCAACGAGCGGACGCTGACCGGCCTCGCCGTGCTGCTGCAATCCCAGGCGCTCAAGCGCGCGCTCGAGCCCTACACCCTCGCCGGCCCCTGGGGCCGGCTGCTCGACGCCGAGGCGGAGCGGCTGGGTGAGGCCGAGGTCCAGGCCTTCGAGACCGAGGGACTGATCGGCACCGCCGCCGCCCCCGCGGTGCTCGCCTATCTCTTCCACGCCATCGGCCGGCGCCTCGACGGCCGCCCGACGCTGATCATTGTCGACGAGGGCTGGCTGGCACTGGACGACGCCACCTTCGGCGCGCAGTTGCGCGAATGGCTCAAGACGCTGCGCAAGAAGAACGCCTCGGTGATCTTCGCGACGCAGTCGCTCGCGGACGTCGATGGCTCGGCCATCGCGCCGGCGATCATCGAGAGCTGCCCGACGCGAATCTTCCTGCCGAGCGAGCGCGCGCTCGAGCCGCAGATCACGGCGATGTACGCGCGCTTCGGGCTGAATGACCGGCAGACGGAGATCCTCGCCCGGGCGACGCCAAAGCGCGACTACTACTGCCAGTCCCGTCGCGGCAACCGGCTCTTCGAGCTGGGGCTGTCGGAGGTCGCGCTCGCCTTCTGCGCGGCCTCCTCCAAGACCGACCAGGCCGCCCTCGCCGAGACCCTCGCCACCCATGGCCGCGCCGGCTTCGCGCGCGCCTGGCTGCTGCGCCGCGGCCTCGACTGGGCCGCCGAGCTCCTGCCCGACCCTCCGGAGGCCACCGCGCCATGATCCGCCGCCCGCTCCGCGCCGCGCTGCTCGCCGCCGCCCTCCTCGCCCTGCCGTTCCCCGTCACGGTCACGCCCGCGCAAGCGCAGTGGACGGTCTTCGATCCGTGGAACTACGCCCAAAACATCCTCTCCGCCGCCCGCGCGCTCGACCAGATCAACAACCAGATCGCCTCGCTTCAGAACGAGGCGCAGATGCTCATCAACCAGGCCCGCAACCTCGCGAGCCTGCCCTACTCCTCGCTCATGCGGCTGCAGCAGTCCTTCGCGCGCACGCAGCAGCTGATCGCCCGCGCCCAGCGCCTCGCCTACGAGGTCACGGACATCGAGCGCGCCTTCACGCAGGGCTATGGCAGCGCGGCCTCGCTCGGCTCCAGCCAACAGATGTTCGCCAATGCCCGCGAGCGCTGGCAGACCTCCGTCGCCGGCTTCCAGGACGCGCTGATGACCCAGGCGACCGTGGTCGGCAACCTGACCGGCACCCGCGCCGAGATCGAGGCGCTGATCGGCCAGAGCCAGGGCGCGACCGGCGCGCTTCAGGCGGCGCAGGCGGGCAACCAGCTCCTCGCCCTGCAGTCGCAGCAGATCGCCGACCTCACCGCGCTCCTTGCCGCGCAGGGCCGCGCCCAGGCGCTCGAGGCCGCGCGCGTGGCCAGCGGCGAGGAGCAGGCGCGCGAGCAGCTGGAGCGCTTCCTCGCCCCGGGCGCCGGCTACCAGCCGGGCTCGGCGCAGATGTTCCATGGCCGCTGAGCCGTGGTCGTGGCGCCGCATCTCCGCACATCTCGGGACGTGCCATGAACGGCACCGGCGTCATCGACCGCTTCCTCGACGTCTTCACCCGCTACATCGACAGCGGCTTCGGACTGCTCGGCGGCGAGGTGGCCTTCCTCGCCGCGACGCTCATCGTCATCGACATCACCCTCGCCACGCTCTTCTGGGCCTGGGGTGCGGACGACGACATCATCGCGCGCCTGATAAGGAAGACCCTCTTCGTGGGTGTCTTCGCCTGGATCATCGGCAACTGGAACTTCCTCGCGCAGGTCATCTTCGACAGCTTCGCCGGCCTCGGCCTGGTCGCCTCGGGATCGACCATCACGGCACAGCAGCTGCTCCAGCCGGGACGCGTCGCGCAGGTCGGCCTTGATGCCGGGCGGCCGCTGCTCCAGGCCGTCTCCGGGCTGATGGGCTACATCTCGTTCTTCACGAACTTCGTCCAGATCGCGATCCTGATGTTCGCCTGGGCGGTGGTCCTGCTGTCCTTCTTCATCCTGGCGATCCAGCTCTTCGTCACATTGATCGAGTTCAAGCTGACGACGCTGGCGGGCTTCGTGCTGGTGCCTTTCGGGCTCTTCGGCAAGACCGCATTCCTCGCCGAGCGCGTGCTCGGCAACGTCGTCTCCTCCGGCGTGAAGGTGCTGGTGCTGGCGGTGATCGTCGGCATTGGCTCGACCCTCTTCGCGCAGTTCACCGTGGGGTTCGGCGCCAACCAGCCGACCATCGACGAGGCGATGTCCATCGTCCTCGCCGCGCTGGCGCTTCTGGCGCTCGGGATCTTCGGGCCGGGCATCGCCAACGGGCTGATCTCCGGCGGGCCGCAGCTCGGCGCTGGCGCGGCGGTCGGCACCGGCTTGGCGGCAGGCGGCGCCATGGTCGCCGGCGCAGCAGCGGTGCGCGCGGGTGCGGCCGCAGTCGGCGCGGCGGGCTCAGCCATCGGCGCCGGCGCGCGGGGCTCCGCCTATGCGCTCGGCGCCACCAGCACCGCCTATCGCGGCGGCGGTGCGTCCGGCGTGGCGATGGCCGGGGGCTCCGCCGCGCTCAGCCCGCTGCGCAGCGCGGCAGGCAGCCTTCGTGTCAGCCACGCAGCAGGCAGCGCGGCCGTCAGTGGCGGCGCCTCGCCGCCCGCGGATCCGCTGCCGTCCTCCGGCGCCCCCGCCTGGGCCCGCCGCATGCGACGCGGCCAGGCGCTGACCCACGGCGTCACCACCCTCGGCCACGCCATCCGCTCCGGCGATGGCGGCGGCGCCGGCTCCTCCATCCACCTCTCGGAGGATCGCTGATGTCATCCTCTCCCTTTCGGCGTCCCTCCGTCCGCTACGGCCGCACGCCGGAACCCGAGACGCCCTACCAGCGCGCCGCCCAGGCCTGGGACGAGCGCATCGGCTCCGCCCGCGTCCAGGCGCGCAACTGGCGGCTCATGGCGCTGGGCGAGCTCGCCCTGATCGCCGGGCTCGCCGCCGCACTGGTCTGGCAGTCCGCCCGCGGCACCGTCGTGCCCTGGGTCGTGCAGGTGGACCGGCTTGGCGAGGCGCAGGCCGTCGTCCCCGCCATCGCCAACTTCCGCCCGACCGACCCGCAGATCGCCTGGCACCTCGCGCGCTTCATCGAGCAGGTGCGCGGCATCGCCGCCGATCCGATCATCGTCCGCCAGAACTGGCTGCGCGCCTATGACTTCGCGACCGACCGCGGCGCGCTGGCCCTGAACGACTTCGCGCGCGCCAGCGACCCCTTCGGCCGCGTCGGGCGCCAGCAGGTCGCCGTCGAGGTCTCGAGCGTCATCCGTGCCTCCGAGGACAGCTTCCGCGTCGCCTGGGTCGAACGGACCTACGAGAACGGCCAACTCGCGCGCACCGAGCGCTGGACCGCGATCCTGACCATCGTCGTCCAGCCCGCACGCGACGCCGAGCGGCTGCGCAAGAACCCCCTCGGCATCTTCGTCCACGCCATCAACTGGTCGCGGGAACTCGGGCAATGAGGCATGCACATCCGACTCTGGCCCTCGTCCTGCTTGGCCTCGGCGCCTGCGCCTTCCGACCGCCCGAAATCAGCCACGACGACGAGCCGATCCAGGCGACGCAGATCCCCGAGCCGCCGCGGCCCGTGGAGATAGTCGAGGTGCCGACGCCGCTGCCCCTGCCGGGCCAGCTCCAGCGCATCCCACCCTCGCACCGCACGCCCGAACCGCCCGATCCCACCATCCGCGTCAACCAGGCCAATGCCGCCGCGCGGGTGCAGCCGGTCCGCGCAGGTTTCATCAACGCGGTGCAGGTCTACCCCTTCACGCCCGGCGCGCTCTATCAGGTCTACACTGCGCCCGGGCAGGTCACCGCTATCATGCTGCAGGAGGGCGAGACGCTGGTCGGCAACGGCCCCGTCGCAGCCGGCGACACCGTGCGCTGGATCATCGGCGACACCGAGAGCGGCACCGGCCCGACGCGCCGCGTGCACATCATCGTCAAGCCGACGCGCCCCGACCTCACCACCAACCTCATCATCAACACCGACCGCCGCACCTACCTGCTGGAGCTGCGCTCGACCGAGCGCACCTACATGGCCTCCGTCTCCTGGCAGTATCCGCAGGACGCGCTGTTCGCGCTGCGCCGGCAGAACGCGGCGGCCCCCGTCGAGCAGGGGCTCGATCTCGCGCGGCTGCGCTTCCGCTACGACATCGAGGGCGACAGCCCGGCCTGGCGGCCGCTGCGCGCCTTCGACGACGGGCGGCAGGTCTTCATCGAGTTCCCGCGCGGCATCGGCCAGGGCGAGATGCCGCCGCTTTTCGTCATCGGGCCGGAGGGCGAGGGGCAGCTCGTCAACTACCGCGTCCGGCAGAATTTTGTCATCGTCGACCGGCTCTTCGCCGCGGCCGAGCTGCGCCTCGGCGACCGGCAGCAGCGCGTGCGCATCGTGCGCAGCGACGGCCGGGCGAGATGAGCGGCGCGGCGCCGGAACGGGGCGGGAGCGAGCGCGACATCGCCGCGGCGTTGCGCCTGCGCCCCGATCCGCCGCGCGTGGTGCGACTCTCCCGCCGGGTGCTGATCGGCCTCGGCGTCGCGGCGGGGCTGGGGATCGGTGCGGCGCTGATCGTGGCCCTCCAGGACCGCAGCGGTGGCGAGGGGCCGCGCGAGCTCTACAGCACAGACCGGAACCCGCAGGCCGATGGCCTCGCCACGCTGCCGCGCGACTATGCCGGCATCCCGCAGCTGGGGCCGCCGCTGCCGGGCGATCTCGGCCGGCCGATCGTGCGGGCACAGGAGCGCGGCCAGCCGGTCGTGCCGCCGGCGGTGCCCACGACCGCCGATCCCGCGGAGCAGCGGCGGTTGCAGGAGATCGAGGCGGCGCGCACGAGCCGACTCTTCGTGCAGGTCGAAGCACGCGGCGAACCGCGCGGTGCTGCGCCCGCTGGACCGCTGGCAGCGGATCCGGGCGCGATGCCGATCGGTCCCGACGCCACCGACCGGCGGCTCGCCTTCCTGGGCGGGTCTGCCGACCGCCGCACGACCTCGCCGGACCGCCTCCAGACACCGGCGAGCCCCTTCGTCATCCAGGCCGGTAGCGTCATTCCCGCAGCGCTGCTCACGGGCCTCCGCTCCGACCTGCCGGGCCAGATCACTGCCCAGGTCACGGCCAATGTCTTCGACAGCCCGACCGGGCGGCACCTGCTCATCCCGCAGGGCGCGCGCCTCATCGGCGCCTACGACAGCCGCGTCAGCTTCGGGCAGCGCCGCATCCTGCTGGTCTGGAACCGGCTCATCCTGCCCAACGGCCGCTCCATCGTGCTGGAGCGCATGCCGGGCACGGACGAGGCGGGCTATGCCGGGCTCGAGGACGGCGTTGACTACCACTGGGGGCGGCTCTTCCTCGCCGCGGGCCTGGCGACGCTGCTGAACCTTGGCCTGGAACTCGGCCGCGACGACGAAAGCGACATCGCCCGCGCCATCCGCGAAAGCGGCCAGGACACCGTCGGCCGCGCCGGCGAGGAGATCGTCCGCCGGCAGCTCTCCGTCCCGCCGACGCTGACCGTGCGCCCCGGCTTTCCGGTGCGCGTCATCGTCCACCGTGACCTCGTGCTCGAGCCCTACGGAGACTGACCCATGCGGAAGCTGAAGCTTGGCCCGATCATCGACGACCGTCCGGTGAAGCTCACCGTGGAACTGTCTGCCGAGCTTCACCGCGACCTGGTCGCCTACGCCGAGGCCCTTTCGCGTGAGACAGGGCAGCAGGTGGAGCCCACGAAGCTCGTCGCGCCCATGCTGGCGCGATTCCTCGCGAGCGACCGGGGGTTCCGCTCAGCGCGACGGGCCGCGCCTCCCATGCTCGCGCCGCAGCGTCAGTCTGCGCCGCCGCGCGAAGGCGGATCCTGAATCGCGCGGAGCAACGCAAGGAACCGACGCAACGCCGGATTGTCACGCTTGGGATCCCAATATGCCGCAGCCTCCACCATCGTTGGGCCGTTTTCGTCGCCGACCGGCCGAAAGACGACACCCGGGTATGACGCTCCCGAGGCGGATTCCGCCAGCACCGCGACGCCGAGGTCGGCGCCAACGAGGTTGAACAGCGCCTCGCGGCCGATATCGTGCGCTGCGAAGCGTGCTCCGTGACCAGCCGGCAGCAACCCCTCGACCTTTGCGCGCGCCTCCGGCCCGGAGCCGCGGGACGTGACGATAAAGGTCTCACCAGACAGGTTGTGCCATGGGACGATCGATCGATCGGCAAGGCGGTGCCGCTCGGGTAGGGCGACCATGCCGGCCTCCTGCCAAAGAGCCAGACGGTCGAGCCCCGGCTCGTCGTTCGGGCCCAGCAGCAGGGCGAGGTCAACATTTCCGCGACGAACCGCGGTCAGGAGGTCGTGCCTCCCTCCCTCCCGAAGCCACACCTCGATTCGTCGACGCTGCCGGACAAATCGGACCAAAGAGTCCCGGAAGCGGCCAGTTGAAGCCGAAAAGTAGGTGCCGATCACTAGCCGTCCGGTCGCTGCCGATCCGGCGTCCCGCGCGCGGCTCGCCGCGTCGCGCACCTCGTCGAGCAGCCGCGTCGCGTCCGCGAGGAACCTTTCGCCCGCCTCTGTCAGCTTTACGCCCGATGATCGCCGCTCGAAAAGGGACACGCCGAGCCCATCCTCCAGAGCACGAAGCCGCCGGCTGACCGCCGATGGTGTCAGACCCACCCCGCGCGCCGCCACGCGGATACTGCCGCTTCGAGCCACCGCGATCGCCAGCGTCAGGCCACGCAGGTCGATTGCCCCCAGGAGGCCAGCGCTCGCTCCCCACCTTTCAGGCTGTCGCGGCACCTAGGCCAGCCTCCATTGCCGGCCGACCCCGATCCCGGTCGCGCACGGAGTTTGGAGCGCGCCTCAAGCGCGCAGGACCGGGCCTTTCTGCAATCAATGCGGGCAGCGTGCCTGAGCCAACCGCCGAACTGCAATCACATTTCGGGAACCGAGCGCCCGACGTGACAGGCTTCGATGCGGTACAGGGAGACCGAGTTGAACCGGCAATTTGTTATCGGACCGATTTTCCTCGCGGCACGAGCCGCGGTGAATGAACAGCCTCGGTCATGGTCGCAAATCCCGTGCGCAGGTCGAGGCTGCTCGCAAGCTGCACGCACCGTCGGGGGTGAATCGCGAGCATCGTCAACGTCAACCCTGGCTCGGGCTTCACGACCAGCCTGAACGAGACGCGCGTCCCTACGAAGAAGGTGCGGGGGCCGCCGAACTGAGTGGAACGCTTGGACCGGCGAGCCCCTGAGCTTCAATGCGCCGACGTCGGGCCCGCTTGGGGCCGACGGGTTTCATCAGCTGTTGGATATGGGCCGCAATCCTATCGGCTGCGCCGAGAAGGACAGCGTCCGCCGAATGGATGTACCGTGCCGTGATCGACCCGCTGCGATGGCCGATCAGCGCGGCAATCGTCGATTCACCGTAACCGAGATCGGCCGCTACAGACGCGAACGAGTGGCGAAGCAGGTGCGGCGTGATGTCTCGCGGCACATCGCCGAGCTTCATGACGCGTTCCCAAAAACCGGTGAACCCGGTCAGCGACCCGTCACCCCTCGATGCGGGAAACACAAGTTCGCGGTCACGCTCGCGGGCCGCCAGAATTGCGATAACCGGTCTGGCCAGCGGCCGCATCGATGCGCCGGTCTTCGTATCGCCCAGACACGCGGTGCGACGAGCAAGGTCGAGCTCGGACCACCTCAGCGCCAGCACCTCGCCGCGACGCCACCCAGTGAGGGCAAGAGCGCGTATTGCATCGACTGCGGGCTGCCAGATCTGCTGCTCGATTGCCCTCGACAGAGCCATGCCGACCAGCGCGTATTCCGCATCAATCAGACGACGCTGTCGCTTCCCATCCGCGAAGCGGGTCACGCCGTGCACGGGATTATCGACGCGAAGGCCCTGTCGCACGGCATAGCCGAAGATCGCGCCTAGAAGGCCCACAGTGCGCGTTGCGGTGCCGCGGCCACCGCGAACGTTCGCGACACCTCGGGCCTTTGTCTTGACGCGGACCGCGGACTTACCTTCGGCGACCGCGTGCATGAAGCGCTCAACGTCATCCCGCGCAACAGCGGCCACCGACAGCTTGCCGAGCAGCGGCTTGATGTGGCGAACCACTCGGCCGCGATCGGTCATCAATGTGCTCAGCTTCTTCCCCGCCCGGCGTCGCGTGAGAAGGCGACCAGCCTCGGCTTCCTGCAGATACTCGTCGCAGAGTTCAGCAACGGTCGTGATCTGGGAACGCTGCCGGCGCTTGTCGCCTGCGGGATCCGCGCCATCAGCGACGAGACCGAGCAGCCGCTTCGCTTCGATCCTCGCCGTCTCCGGCGTCCATGGGGCGCCATGGCGGCCAATTGTGTAGCGGCGGGGACGTCCGTCGCGCGTCCGATATAAAACCACGTAGGCGATGGATTTACTGCGCTGCCGCCGGGCGCCGAAGCCTGCCACCGCGCTATCCCAGACCTCCTGGTTCGGCGCGAGCGCGGCCACCTCTCGGAGCCCGATCCGCCGACGTTCGATCGCCATGCTACGTGCCTCCACCATCTGGCTAGGTAGCAGATAGGTAGCACGAACACGGAAATCCCGCGAAGCATCGTCGCGTCAGCGGCGGTCTTAAGCTTTTGAATTATCGGAGATCGTAGTGCTTCGGCAGGCTCTGTCGCGCCCTCGGTATGCCCAGTTGAAATCTCTCCGAAGGCAGAGGTCGAAGGTTCGAATCCTTTCGGGTCCGCCACTCACCTGATCCTGTTCGGTTCCGTCCCGATGGCCGAGCGCCGGCAACCGCGGCACCTGGCGCGCGCTTGGCGCCGAGGAGACCCGATGCCGGCCGACCCGTCCGATGCCATCCCGACCGACTACAGCCTCGATGAACTGGCCCGCGACGCCGGGCTGACGCTCGCGGCCGCCGAGCGGCCGGCCCTGCTGCGCGCCCTGGGTGGCGCCGCGCCGGCCTCGGCCGATGTGCTGCGCGAGGCGCTGTTCGCGCTCCGCCGCCGCAGCTGGCGCCGCCGCATCGGCGAGCTGGCGCGCCAGGCCGCCGCCCTGCCGGCCCGCACCGAGGATCTGGACGCCGCGGCCGCCTCCATCACCGACCCGGACCCCGACGAGCCCGCGCTGCGGGAGGCGCTGCGCCAGGCCGTGCTCGCCCGCCTCGGTGGCCACGGCACCGCAGCGATTGCGCTTGCCGTGGCGCTGGAGGATCTGCCACGGCCCGCCGGCGGAGAGCCGACGCTCGATGCCATCGGCCACTGCGCCATGCTGGTGGCCGAGGCCGTCGCCATGCCGGCCGCCGAGGCCGAGGCCTTCGCCCGCCGCGCCGTCGCCGCCGAGCGCACCGCCCGCACCGCGCGTCGGGAGGCGGCCCGTGCGGCCCGGGAATCTACGGTGGCGGAGGAGGCGCGGCTCAAGGAGTGGGAAGCCTCCCTGGTCGGTGCCGAGGCGCTGCCCGCTTTGCTTGGCTGCTCGCCCGCCGAGGCGGAGGCCTGGGTCACCGAGGGCCGCCTGCCGATCGCCCGCCACGTCCTGGTCCGCCGTCGCGGCCGCCGCATCCGCGTGCCGGAATTCGACCCGGCGGTGCTGCGTGCCCTGGCCCCCACGACGCGATCCTGGCGCGCGCCCGCGGCCCCGCGCGCCCCAGCTGGCGTGCCGGCCGCACCGCGGGAGGATCTGCGCCGCACCAGCCACGCCACCATCGCCCGCATCGCCGGGCTGGACCGCTACGCCGCACACTTCGCCACCGCCCGCGCGCTGGACCGCCGCATCCTCGCCTGCCTCGGCCCGACCAACTCAGGCAAGACCTACTTCGGCCTGTCCCGCCTGGCGGAGGCGGAGTCCGGCGTGGCGCTCGGCCCGCTGCGGCTGCTGGCACATGAGTACCGGGAAGCGCTGGAGGCGCTCGGCGTGCCCACCGCCCTGTCGACCGGCGAGGAACGCATCGAAAGCCCCGGCAGCCGCCACACCGCCGCGACTGTCGAAATGTGCCCGTTCCGCACGCCGGTCGACGTCGCCGTGGTGGACGAGGCGCAGATGCTTGCGGACCCGGATCGAGGCCCGGCCTGGACGGCGGCGATCATGGGCGTGCCGGCGCGTACCGTCATCGTGCTCGGCGCGCCCGATGCGGCACCGATGCTGCGGCGCATCGCAGAGTTGTGCGGCGACCCCCTGGAGGAGATGCGGCTGGAGCGCATGGGGCCGCTCACCGCGGCGCGTACCCCGGTGCCGCTGGCGGAGATCGGCCGCGGCGATGCGCTGATCGCCTTCTCGCGGCGGGAGGTTTTTGCCTTGCGGGCGGAGTTGCTGCGCCGCGGCCGCAGCGTCGCGGTGGTCTACGGCGCGCTCGGCCCCACCGTGCGGCGGGCGGAGGCGCGGCGCTTCCGGGACGGGGAGGCGGAGGTGCTGGTGGCGACGGATGCCATCGGCATGGGGCTCAACATCGGCCCGCTGCGCCGCGTGGTGTTCTCCGCCCTCAGCAAATGGGACGGCACGCAGGACCGGCCGTTGACGGTGCAGGAGATCAAGCAGATTGGCGGCCGCGCCGGGCGTTTCGGCGGTGCCCATGCGGAAGGCGTGGTCGCAGTACTCGCGGGCGGCGGCGACCCGGCGCTGATCGCCCGTGCCCTGGCGGCGGGCGCGACCCCGCCGGTGGATCTGCGCCCGCCAGTGGCGCCCGATGCCGACATCGTCGCGGCCGTCGCCGCCGAGATCGGCACGCAGAGCCTGTTCGGCACGCTGCGCCGCATCGAACGATCGGTGCTGCGGCGCGACGACCCGAACTACCGCCTCGGCGACCTGTCGACGCAGATCGAGATCGCGGCGGCGGTCGATGGCGTGCGCGAACTGCCGCTGCTGGACCGCTGGACCTATGCGCTGTGCCCGGTGGATGTGCGGGACCAGGGCGTGGCGCGGCTGGCGGATTGGGCGGTGGCGCAGGGCATGGGGCTGGCCGTCGCGCCGCCACTCGCCGGCCGCCTGCCGCCGCCGGACCGTGCCGGGCAGGATGCGCTGCAACTGGCCGAACGGGTGCATCGCCGACTGGTCGCCTGGCGCTGGATGGCGATGCGCTTCCCGCAGACCTTTCGCGACCTCGACGGCGCTCTGGCGGAAAGCCGGCGGCTCAATGAATGGATCGAAGCGGTGCTGTCGGCGCAGCCCTCCGACCGTGTTCGCGCGGTGGCCGGCGGCGGGGAGATGCCGCGGCCGAAGGTCAAGGGGCGCGGCGGGCGCGGACGCTGATCAGTCGGCGAGGAAGTCCAGCAGCAGCCGGTTCACCTCGTCCGGCGCGTCGTGCTGCACCCAATGCGTGGCCCGCGGCAGGTGGAAGGCCTCGCCCTGGTCGCATAGGGCCAAGCCGGCCTCCGCCAGGCGGCGGTGCAGCGCGATGTCGCGGTCGCCCCAGATGATGCGCAGCGGGACGGCGATGCGCCCGGGTGTCGGCGCCGGGCGATGGCGCAGCAGGGCGCGGTACCAGTTCAGCATGCCGCGCAGGGCGCCGGGCTGCGACCAGGCGGCGCGGTAGGCGGCGAAACCTTCGGCGGTGAAGCTGCCGCGCGATGCGGTGGCGCGCATGGCCGTGCGCAGGGCCGCGAAATCGAAGGCCCGCAGCACCGCCTCCGGCAGCGCCGGCACCTGGAAGGCGCCGATGTAGCCGACGCGGAGCGCCTGCAACGGATGCCGCAGCATGTGCCGGCCCAGCGTCGCGGGGTGCGGCCCGTTGAGGATCGCCACACGATCCAGCCGCCCTGGGTTCCGGCTGGCCAGGTGCCAGGCCAGGATGGCGCCCCAGTCATGCCCGACCACGGCAAAGCGGTCTCGCCCCAGCGCGTCCGCCAGGCCGAGAACGTCGTCCGCCACGGTATCCAGCCCATAGGCCGCGACCTCCGCTGGCTTGTCCGACAGGTTGTAGCCGCGCAGATCCGGTGCCAGCACGCGCAGCCCCGCCGCGGCCAGCGCCACGATCTGCCGCCGCCAGCCCCAGGAGAACTCCGGGAAGCCGTGCAACAGCAGCACCAGCCGGCCCTCCGCCGGCCCCGCCAGGATGGCGTGCAGGGTGATGCCGTTGGTCCGCAGGTGCCGCGCCTCGGCCCCTGGAATCGCTGACAGGTCCATGCGGCGTCGCCTCCCGTGCCGTCATCGCGTAGGCATCCCGGTTCCGCCGCGCCAGGCGGAACCGGGATGCCGTGGCAACGCTACGCCCCGCATCCGGGGAGCATGGATCATGGTGGAACGGCTTCGCAACGCGACCGTGGTGGTGGCCGGCGCCTCCAGCGGCATGGGGCTTGCCACTGCATTGGCCCTTGCCCGCCGCGGCGCTGTGGCTGGCGCGGCGCGAGCCGACGCCTCGGCCCCTGCCGCGCGCCGTGATCCGCCGTTCAATCAGGCTGCGTCCACCACCGCCTCCGCCTCGATCTCCACGAGGTAGGGTCCGACAAGGCGCGCCACTTCCACCAGCGTGTTCGCGGGGCGCGCGGCGGCGAAGGCGCGGCCATGCACGCGGCCGACCCCTTCCCAGTCATTCGCGTCGCGCAGCCAGATGCGGGTCTGCACGACATCGTCCAGCGTGCCGCCGAGGGCTTCCATCGCCGCCGCGATCTTGTCGAGGATATAGACCGCCTGGCCCGCCGCATCGCCCGGGGAGACGACGCTGCCATCGGTATGGGTCGCGGTGGTGCCACTGACCAGGATTCGGGTGCCGACGCGCACGGCGCGGCTGTAGCCGCAAAGCGTTTCCCAGGTGCTGCCGCTGTCCACGCGCAGCCGACCGGGGCGGAACTCGGTGGCGGTGTAGGCCTTGGGCAGCGCATCGAGGTGGTGGCTGAGATCGCCGGAGGCGGTCAGGAAGGGCGGCCTGCGGTATTCATCGCCGCAATCGCCCGGGATCGGCCTGGTGGCGGCGAAGGCGTGGCCGAGCCGGTCGTGGTCCTCCGCATCCAGCGCGAAGGAGAACAGGCGCAGATTGTCGGCGCGGTGCTCCGCCTCCGTCAGCCGTGCGCCCAGGATCACCGCGCCGACCGCCGGCTGGTCCAGCACCCAGCGCGTGGCCACGTTGCTGAGGGAGACGCCGTGCCGGCGCGCGACTTCCGATGCCGCGCGCAGCACGCGCTGGAACGCGTCCCAGCCGCCCATGGCCGCGATGAAGCGGCGGTATTTCATCTTCGACCAGTCGGCGATCTCCGCCGGCGCGTCGCGCCCAAGCCAGCGCTCCGACAGGAACCCGCCGCCGAGCGTGCCGTAGGCCAGCAGCTTCACGCCATGCGCCAGGCAGAACGTCGACATGTCGCCGGCCGCGCGTCGGTCCAATAGCGAGAAGGACAGCTGGTTGGTGGCGACGGGAATGCCCTGCTTCACCGCGACGCGCAGATGGTCCGTGTCGAAGTTGGTCACGCCGATGTGGTGCAGCGCGCCCTCCGCCCGCATCGCCGCCATCTCCCGCAGCGCATCGAGCCAGGCGGGGTGGTGGAAGGACCACCAGTGGAACTGCATCAGGTCCGGGATGCAGCCGAGGCGGGCGATGCTGCGGCCGACGCCTTCGCGCACTACCTCCCGCGTCATCGGCCCGGGTGTCGGCACCCATTTGGTAAAGACCTGCGCCTGGCCGTCGGCATGGCGGAAGCGGGAGAAGATCTGCTCGGCGCCGCCATAGTGGTCGGCCATGTCGAAGCTGTCGAAGCCGGCATCGGCGTACTCCGCCATGGCGGCGGCGGCGGCGGCGTGGTCCAGCACCCGGCCCTCGCGTTCCTGGTCCGCCACCTGCCACAGGCCGGTGACGATGCGGCTGGCCTCCAGGCCAGGGGCCAGCAGGATGCGGGGTGGCTTTGTCATCGTGTGCAGGACTGCGCCTTTCTGTTCCCTCTCCCCATCAGGGGAAGAGGGTCGGGTGAGGGGGGTCTCGCCGCCAGATATCACCGCGACGGCAATTGCCGCTGCACCGCCTGGACTTCCTCGACCGTCATCTGCCCGACCGTGGTGATCTCGCCGTTCTGGATGCGCCACTTGCGGAAGGGGCCGGTGATGTCGCCGTTGCCGTCGAATTCCACCGCGCCGATCACGCCGACATAGCGGATGGCGCGTCCCGCGCGCAGTTCCGCCAGGGCGCGCGCAAAGCCCTCCGGCCCCGCGTGGATCTCGGTGCCGCCCGGTGCCGTCACGGCGCGGATGGCGTCGCGGATCGCCGGCGCCTCGAAGCTGCCGGCCTTGGCGATGGCAAGGCCGAGGATCGCGGCCGCATCGAAGGCCCGGTCCGCCGCCGGCGCGCCGGCGCCGAAGCCGCCCGACATGGCGGGGTAGGCGCGGGCGAAATATTCAGTGGAGGGCGTGGTGACGGTACCCGATGACGTGCCGAAGGCGTTGTTCAGGAAGCGCGGCCCGACATCGCGGATGAAGTCGGCGCTGTTCATGCCGTCATTCAGCAGGAAGGTCGCCGGGCCGCCCTGCTGGATCCAGGTGCGGGCGATGGTGGTGCCGTCGCCGGGATAGCTCACCAGGTACAGCGCCGGCGGATCGCTGCGCAGCGCGTTGGTGACTTCCGGCGCATAGCTCGCCTGGCCCTGGTTGTAGGGCGTGGTGGAAACGATCTCGCCGCCGAGCGCCACATAGGCGCGGCGGAATTCCGCCACCATGTTCACGCCGAAATCGTTGTTGACGTGGATGATGGCGAGCTTGCGCAGCCCCTGATCCATGGCATAGCGCGCCGCCGCCGTGCCCTGCAGCGCGTCCGAGGTGATGGTCCGGAAGAACCAACCCCGCGTCTGCCCCTCCGTCGCCATCCGCGTCAGGGTGGGGGAGGAGGAGGCCGGTGAGACCTGCACGACCCCCGCCGGCCCGGTCACGCTGGTGACGATCGGGATGGAAACCGAGGAGATGATGCCACCGATGATGGCCGGCACCCGCCGCAGATCCACCAGCTGCCGTGCCTGGTCCACCGCGACGCTGCCCTGGGATTGCGCGTCCCGCAGGTCGAAGCCGAGCCGGCAGCCGGCGATGCCCTGGGCGCCGGCCGCGGCATTCAGTTCGTTGAAGGCGAGTTCCACCGATTTCGCCGCCGCCTGGCCGAAGCGCCCGGCCGGGCCGGTGAGGGAGACGACCATGCCGACATTGTGGGTGCAGGCCGGCGCCTGGGCCTGGGCCTGGGCCGGGGCCGGGGCCGGCATACCCAGTGCGGTGGTGGCGAGCGCGGCTGCGAGCGCGGCGCGGCGGAGGATCGGCATTATGGTTGGTCTCCCGGATTTGCCGCACTGTCCGGGCAGCGTGAAAATCTGTCCAGCATCAAACCGGTGGCGTGACCCAGGTTTCCTGCACGAACAGCCAGCGCGGGCCGTCCGGCCCGGTTCGGAACAGCGCAGCGGAGCGGCGGGCGGTCTCCTGCCCGCGCAGCCATTGCCGCTCGACATAGTGCATCAGCACCAGGCCGGGGGCCTCGTGCTGCGCGAAGCAGTCCTCGATGGCGATGCGAAAGCCCTCGCCCCGGCCGCCGCGGGCGCCTTCCAGGAAGGCCAGCACCGCCGCGCGGTCCAGCCGCGCGCCGCCCGGCATCACCATGGCGAAGCCGGGCGCGAAGGCCGCCTGGAACCGTGCGAAGTCGCCATGCCCGGGGGCGCCGAGCCAGCTTTCGAAAAGCTGGTGCAGGGCGACGATTTCGGTAGCGCAGGCTTCGGCGTCAGTCACGGTTCAGGTCGTATTTCATGATGCGGCCATGCGGTCCGTCGCGATCGCGCTCCAGCGCGTAGGTGTCGCCTGCGGGTCCAGGTGCCTGCGCCAGCACGGCGTCCAGCGCGGCATGGTCTTCGGCATCCAGCGCGAAGTCGAAGGCGGTAAGATTGTCCGCCAGGTGTTCCGCATAGCGCGCACCGACGATGGCACCGGCGACATGCGGCTGGTCCAGCACCCAGCGCGTGGCGACGGCGGTGATGGAGACGCCGTGCCTGCGGCCGATGCCGTCCATCGCCCGCAGCAGCGCCTGGAATGCGTCCCAGCCGCCGAATTCCTCGATGATCAGCCGGTACTTCGTCAAACTGCGGTTGGCGAGTGGCTCTGCGGGTGCCGGCTGATCGAGCCAGCGCGAGGACAGGAATCCGCCGGCGACGGTTCCGTAGCACAGCAGCTTTGTGCCGCGATCCGCGCACAGGCCGGAAAATGCGCCCGCCGGCCGGCGGTCCAGCAGCGAGTACTGCGTCTGCATGGACACCATCGGCACGCCTGCATCCAGCATCGCCGCCGTGGTCGGCGTGTCGAAGTTGGTGCCGCCGATGTGGCGGATTTTGCCGGCAACTTGCAGCCGGTGCAGATGCTGCGCCGCCTCGATGCAGCCGGGCACCGCGTAGTTCCACCAGTGGAACTGCACGAGGTCCAGCGCCTCCACCCGCAGCCGCGCCAGCGATCGGTCGATGATGCGGGTGACATAGCCCAGGTCGACGCGCGGCAGGTCGGACCAGTCCGGCACGAACTTCGTATGCACCTGCAATTCGCCATGGCGGGTGGGGGAGGCGCGGAACTCGCCGATCATGTCCTCGACGCCGGTGTAGATGTCGGCGCAGTCGAAGGTGGTGACGCCGGCAACGACGAATTCCTGCATGTCCGCGATGGCCCGCGCGCGCTCCACCGCGCCGTGCCCGCCGGCCAGCTGCCAGCCGCCGCGCAGCAGGCGGGAGATGGTGTAGCCCGGGGCGAGTTCGAACCGCGGAACGCTCATGGTGCCGGCACCGCGGTGGTCTCGCCATGCCGGAAGCGGCGCAGCGCGGTGCGGGTGATGCGGAAGCGGGACGGGCAGTTGGGGTCGGGGCAGGCGACCTCCGCATCCGTGCTCATCCAGTCCTGCGGATGGCTCGGCCGCTGCTTCGCCGGCAGCAGCGGCAGCAGGGCCGCGAGGGAGTACATCGAGAAGCCCTGGTTCGGCGGAAAATGCAGCATCTCGCCATGGACCTCGAAATGATCGCCGGGCACGGCGCCGCACCACAGCTTCGCGCCCCGCGGCGCCACCACCTCCACCCGCAGGTCCCAAAGCTCGAAGCTGTCGTCCATCCCGCCCATCCTGGTGCCTGGCGCCATATCAGGGGGAAGGGCGGCCTGCCGCAAGTCAAGCCCCGAGGGGAATGGGCCTTGACCGGCGGGCGGCCGGCAGGTTGATGCGAGGCGCAGGGCGAAGGGCGGCTGGATGTTGGTGGCGCAGGGCGTGGAAAAGGCGTTCGGCGGGCCGCCGGTGGTGCAGGATGTGTCCTTCACCCTGGCGCGCGGCGCCATCACCGGCCTGATCGGGCCGAACGGCGCCGGCAAGACCACGCTGTTCAACTGCCTGGCCGGCACGCTGCGACCGAGCGCCGGCAGCATCACGCTGGAAGGCAGCCGCATCGACGGCCTCCGCCCCGACCAGATCTTTGGCCGCGGTTTGGCCCGCACCTTTCAGATTCCGCGCCCCTTCGCGGCCATGACGGTGCTGGAGAATGTGATGCTGGCACCGGCCGCGCAGGCGGGTGAGCGCTTCTGGGCCAATTGGCTGCGCCCCGGCGCCGTGGCGGCCGAGGAACGCCGCCTGCGCGACCGCGCCCTGCACTGGCTGGATTTCGTCGGCCTGACGCGGCTGGCGCAGGACCCGGCGCGGGTGCTGTCCGGCGGCCAGCGCAAGCTGCTGGAACTGGCGCGCGTGCTGGTGGCGGAGCCGCGCCTGATCCTGCTGGACGAACCCGGCGCCGGCGTCGCGCCGCCGCTGCTCGCCATCATCATGGAGAAGATCGCGGCGCTGAACGCTGCCGGCACCAGCTTCCTGATCATCGAGCACAACATGGACCTTGTCTCCCGCCTGTGCCGCCCGGTGATGGTGCTGGCGCAGGGCAGGCTGCTGATGCAGGGCGCGCCGGAGGAGGTGCAGCGGGACCCGCGCGTCATCGAGGCGTATCTCGGCGCATGATTCCGGCTCTCGAATTCAACGCCGTCGAGGGCGGCTACGAGCCGGGCCTGCCGATCCTGCGCGGCGCCTCACTGAGCGTGGCACCTGGTGAGATCGTCGCGCTGCTCGGGCCGAACGGCGCCGGCAAGTCGACGCTGGTGAAGGCGGCGGCGGGGCTGGTGCCGATCTGGTCCGGCAGCGTCCTGCTCGGTGGCCGCGACATCACACGCGTGCCGGCGCACCGCATGGTGCAGGAGGGTCTCGGCTTCGTGCCGCAGACCGAGAACATCTTCGCCAATCTCAGCGTGCTGGAGAATCTGCAACTCGCCGCCGCGCTGGTGCCGAAGGCGCGGCGTGGCGACATCGGGAAATTGTTCGAGCTGTTCCCGGATTTGCACAGGCAACGCAGGCTGGCTGCCGGGCGGCTGTCGGGTGGTCAGCGGCAGATGCTGGCGGTGGCGCGCGCGCTGGTCGCGACGCCGAGCGTGCTGATGCTCGACGAGCCTTCCGCCGGCCTGTCGCCGCTGCTGGTCGGCACGGTGTTCGAAAGGCTGCGCGTGGTACGCGATGCAGGTGTCACCATCCTGCTGGTCGAGCAGAACGTGAAGGCCGCACTCGCCATCGCGGATCGTGCCGTGGTGCTGGTGGAGGGCCGGGAGAGGCTGGTCGGACGTGCCGCCGACCTCGCCACCGATCCGCGTCTCGCCAGCCTGTATCTGGGGATTCACTGATGCTGCAACTGCTGGCGGATGGGCTGGTGGTGGGCTCCGTCATCGCGCTCGGCGCGGTCGGGCTGACGCTGACCTATTCCATCCTGCGCTTCGCCAATTTCGGCCAGGGTGAGTTCCTGACCTGGGGCGCTTACCTCGCCGTGACGGCGCTCGGCTTCATTGTCGCGGTGACTGGCGGCGGCGTGATGCAGCCGATCGGGCCGTTCTCCTTCGGTTGGGAATTGCTGGTGGCGATGGCGATCGCGGCGGCGCTGACGGCGGGGCTGGCGCTGGCGGTGGACTGGCTGCTGTTCAAGCGGCTGCGGCAGAAGGGTGCGGCCATCACGCTGGTCATCGCCAGCTTCGGCGCGGCGCTGGCGCTGCGCAACCTGCTGCAGTTCCTGTACGGCACGCTGCCGGAATACTACACGCGTGAGATCCAGATCGCGATCCGGCTGGTGCCGCGCGACGTGATGGGCGGGCTGCGCGTCACGCCGGACCAGTTGCTGGTCATCGGCATGACCGGCGTTGTCGTGCTCGGCCTGCACATCCTGCTGACCCGCACCACGCTCGGCCGCGCCATGCGCGCCACCGCGATGAACCCGGCACTGGCGCGCGTCGCTGGCGTCGACGTGGCCGCGGTGGTGCGGGCCACCTGGATCATCGGCGCGGCGTTGGCCGCCGTCGCGGGCGTGTTCGCCGGGCTGGTCGGGCAGATCCGGCCGGGCCTCGGCTTCGAATTGCTGCTGCCACTGTTCGCCGCGGCGATCCTGGGTGGCATCGGCAGCGTCTGGGGCGCAGTGCTCGGCGGCTTCATCGTGGGACTTGCCGAAAGCCTGTCCGTGCCGCTGTTCGGTGCGGAGTATCGCGCGGCCACCGCCTTCCTGGTGCTGATCGCCATCCTGCTGCTGCGGCCGAACGGGCTGTTCGGGGAGAAGCCCTGATGGACCTTCTGGCCTACGGCACCTTCTTCCTCGCCTTCGCCGGCATCTTCGCGGTGATGGCGCTGGGGCTGAACCTGCAATGGGGTTTTTGCGGATTGTTCAACGTCGGCGTGGCGGGGTTCGTCGCCATCGGCGCCTATGCCTCCGCCCTGCTGACCACCGCGGGCGGGATGCCGGTGGCGGTGGGTTGGCTCGGCGCCATGGCCGCGGCAGGCATCGCCGCCTTCATCGTCGGCCTCGCGGCGCTGCGGCTGCGGGAGGACTACCTCGCCATCACCACCTTCGGCATCGCCGTGGTCATCCAACTCGTCGCGCTGAATGCGCAGTGGCTGACCGGCGGGCCCTTCGGCATCCAGTCCATCCCGCGCCCCTTCTTCGCCGCGCTGGGGGCGGGCCTTGCCTGGAACCTCGTCTACCTCGCCCTGGTGCTGGCGGTGCTGGGCCTGTCCTGGTGGGCGCTGGAACGGCTGGTCGCCAGCCCCTGGGGCCGCGTGCTGCGTGCGATCCGGGAGGATGAGGTCGCCGCCGCCTCGCTCGGCAAGCGCGCCATGGCATTCCGGCTGCAGAGCTTCGTGCTGGGCTGCATGCTGATGGGTCTCGGCGGCGCGCTGTATGCCCACTTCGTCGGCTACATCGCGCCGGAGGATTTCCTGCCCGTCCTGACCTTCCAGGTCTGGGCCATGCTGATCGTCGGCGGGTCCGGCCGCAACCTCGGCGCGGTGGCCGGCGCGGTGCTGGTCTGGGGCATCTGGACGGTGTCCGGGGGCCTGCTGCGGGACCTGTTGCCGCAGGCGGAACAGGCGCGCGGCGCGGCGTTGCAGGTGGTGCTGATCGGCGTGCTGATCGCAGCCATCCTGGTCGCCCGCCCGCGTGGGCTGTTCGGGGAGCGTGCGGGCGTGTCCCGCCACGCGGGGCGAGAGGGGTAGCGCCTGATCTGCGAAGGCGGAACGCCGGTGCGGTGAACCAGCCGCTACGCCTTGGCGATGTTCCAGTACACCGGCACCGCCGCATCCAGGATGCCGTTGAGCCGCGCGCTGTGTCCGCGCACCAGCGACATCATGCCGATCGGCACATAGGGCACCACCTCCAGCGCCCGCGCCTGGGTCGCCGCGGCGATCCGCCGGCGTTCCTCATCCGTCAGCACCACCGCGAATTCGTCGCGCAGCCGCTCCATCTCCGCATCGCAGGGCCAGCCGGGCAGGGCGGTGCGCTCGCAGGCGGAGCGCAGCGCGATGTGGCTGACCGGGTCCATCAGGTCGACCGCCGCCGGCGCCGAGACGAACAGGCTCCAGCCACCCTGCTGCACGGTGTTGCGCGACAGGCGCCGCGTGATCAGCGTCGCCCAGTCCATCGCCTGGAGGTCCACATTCAGGCCGGCGCGCCGCAGACGGTCCGCCGCGACGCGGGCGAAGGTGCTGCTGATGGTGCTGTCCTGTGCATCCAGCACCACGACCGGCGTGCCGTCGTAGCCGCTGGCCTGTACCGCGGCCTTCGCCCGATCCAGGTCACGCGCTGGCCAGCCCTCGCTGCCATGCATGGGCGAGGCACAGGGAAAGAAGCTGCGGCAGTCGCGCCAGCGCTCGGGGTCGGTCATGTAGGCCGGCATCATCTCCGCCGGATCCACCAGCAGCAGCATGGCCCGTCGCAGCGCCGCGTTGTTGAAGGGCGGAACCGCGTGGTTCATGCGGAAGATCGGCTGGACGCCGGCAGTGTCCTGCGCCGCCAGCCGCAGGTTTGCGTTGCGCGTCACCACGCCGAACAGGTCGGGCGGCAACTCCTCGAAGATATCGAGTTCGCCGGTCTGCAACGCGTTCAGCGCCGTGGTGGCATCCGGCAGGAACAGCCACTCCACCTGCTCGATGCGGGCGTGCTTGCCGCCCGCCATGCCGTCCGGCGGCTCCGGCCGCGGCCGGTAGGCAGGGTTACGGTTGTAGGTGGTGCGGTCGCCGAGCCGCCAATCCTCCCGCCGCAGCATGTAGGGCCCGCTGCCGGTCGGGTCCGTGATCGGCGTGGCAATCGGGGCCGCGGCGATGCGGGCCGGCATGATGAAGGCCGGCAGGCCGGAGGGTTTCGCCAGCGCGTTCAGCACCAGGCCCCAGGGCTTCGCCAGCACCAGGCGGAAGCGGCGGTCGTCCAGCGCCTCCAGCCGGTTGCCCTCGGCCAGCATCTGCGCGCCGTGGCCATCGCGGATCGCCCAGCGGCGCAGGCTGGCCACCACGTCGGCGCTGGTGACGGGCGCGCCGTCATGGAAGCGCAACCCGTCGCGGAGGCTGAAATCCCAGGTCAGGCCATCGGCGCTGACGGAGTGGTCCTGCACCATCTGCGGCTGCGGGCGCAGCTTCGAATCCAGCGCGAACAGCGTATCGTAGACCATGTAGCCATGGTTGCGCGCCATGTATTCGGGGCTGATGAAGGGGTCGATGCTGCGAAGGTCGCCGAACAGCTTGATCCGAAGAACACGTGGATCACCGCGCCGCTGCGCCAGGGCCGGGGCGGCCAGAGGCAGGCTGGCGGCGAGCGTCAGCACGGCACGGCGATCGACGCGCATGGAGGTCATCCTTCCCTGGCGTCGCGCTTCAGGTCCGGCGACCGCCGTTGCTTGACCGGGACGGTATTTGGCGGGCGCCGCCGGTGTCAACGACATTGCCAATCGTCGGGCCTTTGCTAGGAAGCCGGTCCGGAGGATCCATCGACGGTGCAGCCTCGACAGCAGACCGAGCTTGAAAAGGTCAAGGCCCGCATCCGCGCGCTGGCCGCGAAGACCACCGACCGTGGCTGTTCCGAGGCCGAGGCGATGCTGGCCGCGCAGAAGGTTGGCGAACTGCTCGAAGTCTATGGCCTTGGCATGTCCGAGGTCGAACTGCGCGAGGAAGCCTGCATCCAGCGCGAGGTCGTCATCACCGGCGCGCGCCTCCAGGCCGTCGGCATCATCTTCATGGCGATCCTGCGACTGACCGAAACCCGCGGCTGGATGGTCGGCCGCAGCCAGTTCGTGGTCTTCGGGCTGGAGCCCGACGTGCTGATGGGCGAATACCTGCTGCATGTCGTCGCCGGCGCCGTGGACCATGAGGAGACGCTGTTCCGCGCGAGCGAATCCTACCGCCGCTCCCGCCTCGCCCCGCAGCAGCGCCTGCGCAGTTTTCGGTATGGCTTCGCGGAACGGGTCTCCGACCGGCTCGATGAACTCGCGGCGCATCGGCGGGCATCGGAGGAAGCCGCCCATGCCACCTCCGGCGCCGGCACCGCACTGGTGGTGGCGAAGGAGGCGCGGCTGAGCGAAGCCTTCCGCGGCCTCGGCATCCGCCTGCGCTCGCGCACCACCACCCGTCGCGTCAGCGATGGCGCGGCGTTCCGGCAGGGCGTCGCGGCGGGCGGCCGGGTCGGGCTGGAGCGGCCGGTGGGTGCCGGCGCGGCAGCTCCGGCGCTGCCGCGCCCCCGGCGTTGACCGATGCCCGCGCCCGCCGGGTCTATGCCTGGGAGGACCGGGTGGTGGCGCCGCTCGACCGGTCGGAGGTACCCTTCGCGCAGATGCAGTCCCTGGTCGACCATGTCTGGGCGTCCGAGGGCCTGCGCTGGCCGCCAAGGGTCCGCCACCGCCGGGCGACACGTGCCACGATCGCCACCGGCAGCCGCCTCGCCATCGAGGCACCGGACACGCTGCCAAGCTGGGTGCTGCTGCACGAGATGGCACATGCGCTGACCGATCCGGGCGACGGCACCCCACATGCCGGGCATGGGCCGGATTTCCTCGGCCTCTACGTCAAGCTGCTGGTCCGCCATGCACGGCTGGACCAGGCCATGCTGGCGGAGTCGCTGAAGGCGGCCGGGCTGTCCTGGAACCCGCAGGCCCGGCCGGTCCTGGCCGGGGATTAGCCGCCGCCGATCCCCTTGTTCACCTTGCCGGACCCGCCGCAGGTCTCGCAGCGGCGCTGGCCGATGCGGCCGGTGCCTTCGCAGTCCGGGTAGATGTCCTCGCCGGTGCCGGGCGTGCCCGGTGGTGCATCGTCGCCTGGGCGCGGAGTGGTTGCCGACATCATCGCCTCCCTTGCCTGACCTGCCGCATCAACGCAGCGCCGCCGCCGCGCGTTTCACGGCTGCACATGCAGGTGGCGCGTCACCACCGGCGGGCGCCGGTCGCGGTGCAGCGCGGCGGCGGCGGCGAGTGCCGCGCGGTCCGCCGCATCCAGCCGCGCCGCCTCCCGCAGGTGGTCGGTCCAGCTTTCCATCGCCCAAAGCTCGGTCCAGAGGTCCGGCCGCGCCACATCCTCGTACAGCCGCCAGACCAGCGCGCCGGAGCGCAGTCGCACCTCCCGTACCTCTCGCATCGCTTCCAGAAAGGCGGCGCGGTCGGTTGCGTCGATGCGGTAGCGCACGGCTTCCAGCACCCGCCCGGAATCCTCGTGAAGCAGGCTGTGCAGGTGCTCCGCCGGCGCCTCCGGGTCCGGCAGCGCGGGCTCTGTTGTCTCGACGCGCCCGCGGCGCATGAAGCGCGCCAGGCGCCAGGGCCGCACCAGCAGCGCAGTGGCCGCCCCGGTGGCGGCACACAGCAGCAGCGCGGAGGGAACGCCCAGCCGCAGGCCGACCCAGCCCCAGAGGGCGGAGCCCACCGCCAGCGCGCCGAAAAAAGACAGGTGGTAGATGCCCAGCGCCCGCGCCCGCGCCCAACCCGGCGCGCTGACCTGCGCCGCGGCGCCGAGCGTGCTGCCGGCCAGCAGCCAGGCCGCGCCGAACACCAGCAATGCCGGCCCCGCCATCGCCCAATGCGTTGCCAGGCCGAGAGCCGCCATCGCGGCATAGGCGGCCAGCGAGGCGAGGAATACCAGCCGCCCCTCCGGCACCCGCGCTCGCAGCCAGGGCAGTGCCAGCCCGGCCGCCACGGCACCGGCGCCGGCCAGGCCGAGCATGGTGCCGAAGGCCGCCGGCCCCAGGCCCAGCCCCTCCCGCACCAGCAGCGGCAGCAGCGCCCAGACGGCGGCGGCGAAGAAGAAGAAGGCGCAGGCGCGCAGGATGGCGGCGCGCATGCCCGGGGAGGCGACGGCGAAGCGCAGGCCGGCCCGCACCGCCGCCGGCAGGCGTTCCGGTGGCAGGCCGGTGCTCGGCGGCGCCGGCCGGCGCCAGGCGACCAGCGCCCACAGCAGCGCCAGGAAGGCCAGCGCGTTCAGCCCGAAAGCCGCCACCGGCCCGGCCGCCGCCAGCACGAAGCCGCCGAGCGCCGGCCCCAGCGCGCGGGCCAGGTTGAAGCCGACGCCGTTCAGCGCCACCGCCTGCACCAGATCGTCCGGCGGCACCAGCTCCGGCGTCGCCGCGGCCCAGGTCGGGAAGATCACCGCGGTGCCGGCACCGATGGCGAAGGTCAGCGCCAGCAGGCCCCAGGCGCCCAGCATGTCGAGCCAGGCGAGCCCCGCCAGCGCCAGCCCGGCGAGCGAAATCCAGAGCTGCGCGCCGATCAGCGTCATCCGCCGGTCCAGGATGTCGGCCAATGCGCCACCCGGCAGGGCGAACAGGAATACCGGGAGCATCGCCGCCGCCTGCACCAGGCTGACCATGATGGGGGAGGGGTCGAGGGAGGTCATCAGCCACCCGGCCCCGGTGTTCTGGATCCAGAGGCCGGTGTTGCTGGCGAGGCTTGCGATCCACAGCGCGCGGAAGGCGTCGTGGCGGAGCGGTGAAAGTGCGGCGGGGGGATTCATGGGGCTTCCGGCAGGACCGGGCCAGATACGCGGGCGGCGGCCCCGGGTTCGCCGCACCACGCCGGAACGGAATTTGCGCCGAGGGCGAACCCGCGCCCCTCCGCCGGACTTTACCCGGGGAGGAGACCCCATGGCACGAGATACCCTGCCTGCCTCCGGCTGGTTGCCGGTGGAGGCGCTGGATGATTTGGCGGACAGGCAGGCGGCCGCGAGCCGGGAGGAGGCGGAGCGCCTGGTCGCCCTGCCACCCCGCGAGCGTGTGCTCGACCTGATGCGGCTGGTGGCGAGTGGGACGGCGGAAGAGGCGAAGCTGCGGCCCGCCGACCTCGCCACGGTGCTCGCCAGCTTCGAAGGGCCGGCGTCGCCCGACGCCGCGGCGCTGGCCGCGATGTTCCCCACCCTGCCCGAAGACTGACCATGCAGGCCGAGGACGCGGTGCTGGACCTGCCGCTGCTGGCGCTGGAGGCGATGGAGGTCGGCGTCTGTTGCACCGACCGCGCCGGCGCCTGCACCTTCGTCAACCAGGCCGCGCTGCGCCTGCTGGGCTACGAGGATGCCGCCGGCCTACTGGGCCAGGACCTGCATGCCCGCATCCAGCAGAGCCGCGCCGATGGCAGCCCGCATGCGGCCGCCGACGGGCCGCTGCGGCAGGTGCTGACCAGCGGTCGCGGCGTGCGGCTGGCGAATGAGGTGCTGTGGCGCCAGGACGGCAGCTTCCTCGTCGCCGAATTCGCCGCCAGCCCGATCCGTGCGCCGGGCGGCGCGGAGGTGCTCGGCGCCATCGTCACCTTCCGCGACCAGGCGGACCGCGCCGATGTCGAGGCGCGGCTGGCCGTGCAGTATGCTGTCAGCCGGGTGCTGGCGAGCGAAGCCGGACTTGATGCCGCGCTGCCGCGAATCCTGCAGGCCATCGGCACCGGCTTCGGCTGGAACATCGGCGTGTTCTGGACAGCGGATCTGGAGGAGGCGGCCCTGGCCCCCGCCGCCACCTGGACCGCGCCGAACGTTCGCGCCCCCAACCTGGCGAAACAGACCCCGGTGCTGCGCTTCGCGCGCGGCGAGGGCATGCCCGGCCGCGTCTGGGCGGAGGGCCAGCCGGAACTCGTCCCGGTGCTGGCGGCCGATCCCTCCATCGCCCGCCGCGCGGCGGCGCTCGCCGATGGCTGCCAGGCCGCGATCGGCGTGCCGGTGAAGGCCGGGGAGGAGACCCTCGGCGTGCTCGAGTTCCTCGACCGGGAGCCGATCCGGCTGGATGCGGAACTGCGCGACGCGCTGGCGACGCTGGGCCAGCAGATCGGCCAGTTCATCCGCCGCCGCCACGCCGAACAGGCGTTGCGGGAGCGGGAGGAACAGTATCGCTTCATGGCCGATTCCATCCCGCAGCTGATCTGGACCGCGGCGCCGGATGGCGGGCTGGACTACGTCAACGCACGCTGGGTGCAGTATTGCGGCCTGCCTGCGGAGGCAGCGCTCGGCCACCGTTGGGCGGAGGTGATCCACCCGGAGGATCGCCCTGCCATGCAGGCCGATTGGCGCGCGGCGCTGAAGCGCGGCGAAACCTACACCACCGAGGCCCGCATCCGGTCGCGCGACGGCAGCTTCCGCTGGTTCCTGACCCGCGCCGTGCCGCTCAAGGGTCGAGGCGGCCGTGTGCTGCGCTGGTTCGGCAGTTCCACCGACATCGAGGAGGCGAAGCGCGCCGAACGCGAGGTGCGGCTCAGCGAACAGCGCTTCCGGTCCCTGGTCGAGGCGACCTCGGCCATCGTCTGGACCACGCCGGCGTCCGGCGCCTTCACCAGCGACCAGCCGAGCTGGTCCAGCTTCACCGGCCAGGCGCCGGCGGAGTACGAGGGCAATGGCTGGCTCGCCGCGGTGCATCCGGAGGACCGGGAGGCGACGATCGCGGCGTGGCGGGAGGCGCTTGGTGGGCGCGCCATGTACGAGGCGGAACACCGCCTGCGACGCGGCGATGGGCAATGGCGGCACATGATGGCCCGCGCGGTGCCGATCCTGGCGCAGGATGGCAGCCTGCGCGAATGGGTCGGGCTGCACATGGACGTGACCGAGACCCGGCGCACCGAACGCGCGCTGCGCGAAAGCCAGGACCGGCTGCGCGCCGCGCTGCTCGCCTCCCGCACCGGGACCTTCCGCTGGGACATCTTCTCCAACGAATTCGAGATGGATGAGGGATTTCTCCGGCTGGTCGGGGCCGCCGGCACGGCGCCGCAGCGCGGCGTGCAGGCGGCGGTGGCGGATTTCGTGCATCCGGAGGACCGTGATCGCGTCGGCGTCGAGATGACGCGCATCGCGGCGGAGGGCGGCGACGTCGATCTCGAATTCCGCGTGATCCGCGCCGATGACCGCGCGGTGCGCTGGATTTCCGGCAAGGGCGAGACCACGCGCGGCCGCGGCGGCCAGCCGCTGCACATGATCGGTGCCATCGTCGACATCACCGACCGCCGCCGCTTCGAGGAGGAACTGGTCTCCGCCAAGGAGGCGGCGGAGGAAGCCAACCGGGCGAAAAGCCAGTTCATCGCCAACATGAGCCACGAGCTGCGCACGCCCCTGTCCGCCGTCATCGGCTACACGGAGCTGCTGGAGGAGGAGGTCGAGGACCTCGGCGTGGAGGCCGCCGAGGCGGTGCTGGAGGACATCCGCAAGATCCGCGGCAATGCCCGCCACCTGCTCGACCTCATCAACGACGTGCTCGACCTGTCCAAGGTCGAGGCCGGCAAGATGGAGGTGCAGGCGGAGGACTTCGACGCCGACGCGCTGGTGGCGGAGGTGGCGGAGACGGTGGACTCGCTGATCCAGCGCAACGGCAACACGCTGGTGCTGGACCTCGCCGAAGGTGGCCTGGGCGCGATGCACTCGGACCCCGTCAAGCTGCGGCAGTGCCTGTTCAACCTGCTGAGCAACGCCGCGAAATTCACCGAGGGTGGTCGCATCACGCTGTCTACCCGCCGGCTGCCCGACGAGCCCACGCGGCTGCAGTTTCGCGTGCAGGACACCGGCATCGGCATGACGGAGGCGCAGTTGCAGAAGCTGTTCCGCCGCTTCAGCCAGGCGGACGCCTCCACCACGCGCCGCTTCGGCGGCACCGGCCTGGGCCTCGCTCTGACCAAGGCGCTGAGCCACCTGCTCGGCGGCGACATCGCGGTGGACAGCGTGCCGGACCAGGGCTCCACCTTCACCCTGACGCTGCCCGCCGACCTGCGCCGCGTCGCCACCACGCCGGCCGAGGAACCGGCGCCGCAGCAGGGCGAGGGCGCGACCGTGCTGGTGATCGACGACGACGCCCCGACCCGTGACCTGCTGTCACGCTTCCTGCTGCGCGAGGGATTTTCCGTGCGCACCGCGATCGACGGCGCCGAGGGGCTGCGCGTCGCGCGCGCCATCCGGCCCACCGCCATCCTGCTCGACGTGATGATGCCGCGCATGGATGGCTGGGCGGTGCTGTCGGCGCTGAAGTCGGATGACGAATTGCGGGAGATCCCCGTCATCATGGTCAGCTTCGTGCAGGAGAAAAGCCTGGCCTTCTCGCTGGGGGCCGCCGACTACCTGCCGAAACCGGTGGACTGGCAGCGCCTGAAGCGCGTGGTCGAACCGTTCCGCGCGCCACAGGGCTTGGCCCTGGTGGTGGAGCACGACGCGGCGACGCGGGAGGAGTTGCGCCGGATGCTGGAGCCGGAAGGCTGGTCCGTCGTCGAGGCGGAGAGCGGGCCGGACGCGCTGCGCCGCATGGCGGAGACGCTGCCGCAGGTGGTATTGCTGGACCTGCAGGCGCCGGAACCCGGCGGCCTCGATTTCCTGCAGGCGATGCGCCGGCATGCGGAGTGGCGCGGCGTTCCGGTGATCGCGATCGCGGACCGCGAGTTGCGTCCGGGTGAACGGGAACGCCTGCGCGGCCAGGTGCGTCGCATCGTGCAGGCGGAAGACGGCGTGCCGGAGGAGTTGCTGCACGAACTCCGCCGCATCGCTGGAAAGGGAGAACGGGATGCCGAAGCTGCTGCTGGTCGAGGATCATGAGGAGATCTGGGACTTCCTGTCCCGCCGCCTGCGCCGGCGCGGCTTCGACGTGGTGCTGGCGCATGACGGCCAGGCGGGCGTCGACAAGGTGCGCAGCGACCGGCCCGACCTGGTGCTGCTCGACATGAACCTGCCGGTGATGGATGGCTGGACCGCTGCGCGCGCGCTGAAGGCGGACCCTGGCACCGCCGCGATCCCGATCATCGCGCTGACCGCACACGCGCTGGCCGGGGATCGCGACAAGGCGCTGGAGGCCGGTTGCGACGACTACCACCCGAAGCCGGTCGATTTCTCCCGCCTTCTGGAACAGATCGCGGCGCGGCTTCCGGCGGCCGCGCCATGAAGGTGTCGGAGGTGATGAGTCGCGACGTCGAGTTCCTGGCCGCCGATGTGCCGGTCAGCGAGGCCGCGGTGATGATGGGGGAATTGGAGGTCGGCGCCGTGCCGGTCGGCACCGCGGACCGGCTGGAGGGCGTCCTGACGGACCGGGACATCCTGTACCGCGTCGTTGCCAAGGGCCTGGATTGCAGTGTCGTGCGGGTGCGGGAGGTGATGACCCGGCCCGTCTTCGCCTGCGGCGAGGATGACAGCGTGCAGGCGGCCATGGACCTGATGGCGTCGCACCACATTCGCCGCATGCCGGTGCGTGACGCGCAGGGCGTGGTGGTCGGCTGGATCACCCTCGGCGACCTGTCGCGCCGCCTGCTGCTGGACAGCGGCCACCTGCAACAGGCGCTGCGCGAGGTGACGGAGGAGGCGGCCTGACCTCAGGCGCGGTAGCGCCGGTTGAGGCTGGCGGTGACCTCCTCCGGCAGGGCCAGCCGGGCCGCCAGGTAATCGAGCCAAGCCTGGTTCACCCGGCTGCGCCGGTCCAGCGCCAGCAGCGACGCGGCATAGGCATGCGGGCCGAGCCGCGCCTCCATCACGTGGTTCAGCAGCGCGCCGAGCGGCAGCGGTGCGGCCATCGCCTCCGGCAGCAGGCGCCGTTCCGCCTCCCCGGCCCCAATGGCGTCCAGCGCCGCGCCGATCCGGTCCCGTTCCGCCTCGTCGATCCCGCCATCGGCGTCGGCGGCCGCCACCATCATCCGCACCACCAGCGCACGGCCCCCAGCGTCCAGGGTTCCGAGGTTCAGCGTCAGCGGGAACAGCGTCTGGTGCCGGTTCTGCAGCCAGGCGCCGAGTACCTTGGCGGCCAGCGCCTCCTGCACGATGCGCTGCGGCTCCGGGCCGTGGCGGTGGCGGCGGGTCGGCGGTTCCGGCGGCGCGGCCTCCGCCAGCGCGTCTTCCTGCAAGGCATGGAACTGGCCGTCGCGGTTGCGGCCGAAGCCCATCAGCCGGCCGATGAATTGCTGCGCGGTGGTCATGCTGTTCCCCTGTCCGCTCTGCAACGGAATGGTGCGCGCCGCGTTCCCGCCCCGCCCGACAGGAACCCCGATACCATGACGACCGCCGCATGACGCTGGACCAGGGGCTCGCCTTCGGCATCATCGGGGTCACCATCCTCGCCTTCATCTGGGGGCGGCTTCCCTATGATCTGGTGGCGCTGTCGGCGCTGCTGGCCGGGCTGGTCGCCGGCATCATCCCCTACGACCAGGCCTTCTCCGGCTTCAGTGACGACGTGGTGGTGATCGTCGCCGCCGCGCTGCTGGTCAGCGCCGCCGTCTCCCGCTCCGGCGCCGTCGAGACCATGATGCGGCCGGTGCTGCCGTACCTGAAGACCACGGGCACGCAGGTGCCGGCGCTGGTCGGCGCGGTGATGGTCGCCTCCGTCTTCACCAAGAACATCGGCGCGCTGGCCATCTTCATGCCGGTGGCGATGCAGCTGGCGCGCCGCACCGGCACCTCCGCCTCCAGCCTGCTGATGCCGATGGCCTTCGCCTCGCTGACCGGCGGGCTGATCACCATGATCGGCACCTCGCCCAACATCCTGGTCTCCCGGGTGCGGGAGGAGGTGACGGGCCAGCCCTTCCAGATGTTCGACTATGCGCCGGTCGGCATCGGGGTCTGCCTGGCCTCCTTCGTCTTCCTGGCGCTCGGCTGGCGCCTGCTGCCGCAGGGCCGCCGCGGCGCCTCCATGGACGCCGCATTCAGCATGGAAGCCTACACCGCCGAGGCGCGGCTGCCCGCCGACGCCCCCGTGGTCGGCAAGACGGTGGCGGATCTGGAGGCGATGGGGGAGGGCCATGTCACCGTCGCCACCATCATCCGCGAGCGCTTCCGCCGCTACGCCCCGACGCCCGAATGGGTGTTGCTGGCCGATGACGTGCTGCTGCTGGAAGGCGCGCCGGAGGATCTGGAACGCCTGGTGGCGCGCGCCAAGCTGCGCCTGGCCGGGGAAAAGCCCGCGGAGGGCGACGCGGCCGAGGAGATCAGCGTCATCGAGGGCGTGGTCACCGCCGAATCCTCCCTCATCGGCAGCACCGCGCTGCAATCCGACCTGCGCCGGCGCTTCGGCATCAGCCTGCTCGCCGTCAGCCGCAGCGGCCAGCGCATCACCCAGCGCCTGAACGCGGCGCGCATCCGGGCCGGGGACGTGCTGATCCTGAAGGGCGCCACGACCGACATGCCGGAAGCGCTGGGCAGCCTCGGCGTGCTGCCGCTGACGGAGCGCGACGTGGCGCTCGGCCGCCGCAAGCGCAGCTGGGTTCCGGTGATCGTGCTTGGCCTGGCCATGGCCGTCGTGGCGCTGAACATCGCCCCCGTCGGGGTGACGTTCTTCGCCGCCGCCGTGGTGCTGATGCTGCTGCGGGCGCTGAGCACGCGGGAAGCCTATGACGCCATCGAATGGCCGGTGCTGGTGCTGCTCGGCGCTCTGATCCCGGTCAGCGAGGCGATCCGCACGACGGGCGGGACGGAGCTGATCGCCGCCTGGCTGTCCGGCATGGTGGAGCTGCTGCCGCCGTCCGGCGCGCTGGCGCTGATGATGGTCTTCGCCATGGCCATCACGCCCTTCCTGAACAACGCCGCGACAGTGCTGATGCTGGGGCCGATCGCGGCCGCGGTCGCGGTGAAGCTGGGGCTGAACCCGGACCCGTTCCTGATGGCGGTGGCGATCGGCGCCGCCTGCGACTTCCTGACCCCCATCGGCCATCAGTGCAACACGCTGGTGATGGGCCCAGGCGGCTATCGCTTCGGCGACTATTCCCGCCTCGGCCTGCCGCTGTCCGTCATCGTCGTCGCGGTCGGCGTGCCGCTGATCGCGCTGGTCTGGCCGCTGTCCGGGGGGTAAGCCTGCGGGATGAGCGAGACACCCCGCATGCTGTTCGTGCCGCCCGGCACTGGCGACCAGCACTGGCAGCCGCAGCCCGCGAATGGCTGGATCGAGGTGCTGACCTCGCCACGTCAGTCCGGCGCGCCGGAGGGCTTCTCCGCCGGGCTCCAGGAACTGCCGCCGCTCGGCAAGATCCGTGAGCACGCGCATCCGGCGCAGACCGAGATCTTCTGGGTGGTGGCGGGCCGCGCCCTGGGCCGGCTGGATGGCGCGGTGCGACGGATCGAGACCGGCACCTTCATGGTCGCACCGCCGCATGTCCGGCACGGCTTCATCAACGACGGCGATGGGCCGTTCCGCTTCCTGTGGCTGCTGGTGCCGGCGGGGCTGGAGGATTTCTTCATCGGCATCGGCCGGCCGAAGCGCCCCGGCCAGCCCGACCCCACCCCGTACCCCCGCCCCGCCGAGACCGGCGCCATCGAGCAGGCTACGGTGTTCGAGACGCTGGACCCGCTGCCCGCACCGCCCTGGGACACCGCGCCCATCGCCGACGCGGCGGTGCTGGTGGCGCTGCGGCGGCAGGCCGGCGAGGCTGGCTGAGGGAATCGCGGTCGCGACCGCGAACGAATGAACCGCCCGCCGCGTTGCACCCACAACCCAGCGCAAGCGGAGCAACCGGAATGACCTTCATCCTCGTGGCCCTGTTCGACCGCCCCACCGACGCCGAGCAGGCGGCGGACGACCTGCCCCGCGCCCTCGGCACCGACCCCCAGGAACTGGCCCTGTTCGGCGAGACGCCGGTGCCTCGCGCCCGCGCCATGCAGCCGATCGACCGCCTGAACCTGCCGGCGGAGGAGGATTTCGTGTTCCGCCAGGGCATCCGCCGCGGCGGTGCCGTGGTCGCCGCCTGGCTCGCGGAGGGCCAGACGGAGGCCGCCATGGCGGTGTTCATGCGCTGTGGCGCCGCGGACCTGGACGTGCGGGAGGAGGATTGGCGTGGCGACGCCCCGGACGAGGACACGGGCGCGCCGGGCCGCCGGGGCTATACCGGACATGACGAGGATATCGGCTTCGCCACCTTTGGCGGCGATGCGGTGCTCGGGCCGATTCCGCGCCGGCACCAGGACGATGCACCGGCCGGCCTGCTCGGCCGCTTCGCCATGTCGGCCATGCAGCGCGACCCCAATCGCAGCCGCGCCCACGCGCGCGCATTTGCGGTGACGCCACGCCGCTGACAGGCGCAGAATCGCGCCGGGAGGATCAGCCCATGCCAGAGATGCCCTACGACATCGAGCGCGCGGTCCAGCAGCGCGCCTACGAGATCTGGATGCAGGAAGGCTGTCCGGAGGGTCGGGCGGAGGCGCATTGGCAGCAGGCCCGCGCCGAAATCGAGGCCTCCCGCCGGGAGCAGCAACTGGACGCGGAAGTGGCGGACAGCTTCCCGGCCAGCGACCCGCCTTCGCATTCCGGGATCACCGGGGAGCGCCGGTAGGACCCCGGATAGGACGCCGGCCGGCTCAGGCGCCGTCCGGCTCATCCTCGGTCGGCGCCTCGCACCGGTTATGGATATGCGTCGCGGCGGTGGCGGCGTGGCCCATGCCGACCACGATCTGGTCCAGCCCCCGCACCACGTCGCCGGCGGCGTAGAGGCCCGGCACCGTGGTCTGCGCATGCTCGTCCACCAGCAGCGCACCGGAGGGGTCCTGCGCCGCACCGAGCCTGGCCGCCAGCCCGCTGCGGTAGTCCAGGCCGAGCGCCGAATACAGTACGTCGAAGCGCAGCGCCGCGCCGTCGCCGAAGCGAAGTGCCGCGATCTGCCCCTCCGCCATCTCCAGCCCCGCGATCGGATGCTCCACCAGCCTGATGCCGCGCGCGGTGGCCATCTCGCGCTGCCCGGCATCCAGTTCCAGTCTCGCGCCGAGGGTCAGCAGCGTGACGTCGTCGGCATAGCTGCGGGCGATGAAGGCGGCCTCCGCCAAGCCGTGCGCGCTGCGGGCGCCGCCCGGGGCGATCACGGCGATGCGCCGGTCGCGCGATTCGTAGCCGTCGCAGATCGGACAGTAGCGCACCAGGCCGCGGCGCACCGCATCCGGCAGGTCCGGCAGAGCCGGTTCCACATCCTCCGCACCGGTCGCCAGCAGCACGCGCCGCGCCCGCAGTTTCCCACCTTCGCCACCCGCCCTCTCCACCATCGCCAGGAACCCGCCGCGCCGTCGCGCCAGCATGCTGATCCGGCCTTGCTGGACCACCATGCCGTAGCGGCCGATGTGGTCGCGCTGGCGGGCCAGGATCTCCGTGCCGGGAATGCCATCGGCGAAGAAGGGGATGTTGTGGCTGGCGGGGATCCAGGCGGCGCGCGGCTCCCCGGCATCGACCACCAGCGTTCGCCGCCGGAAGCGCGCGAGGTACAGCGCCGCGGTCAGCCCGGCCGGGCCGCCGCCGACGATCAGGCAATCCAGGGCATCATCCTCGGCCATGCCCGCTACCGCTCCTGTTCCTCCGCCGCGATGCCGAAGGCCGCAAGGCCCTCCGACAGCAGGTCACCCAGCAGCTCCATCCCCGCCAGGTAGTCCGGTGCCGAGCCATCCGCGTTGCGCTCTCGCGCCAGGCGCCGCGCTTCCTCCCATTCCGTCGCGTCGTGGTCACCGCGGCCGATCCAGGTGAGCGCGATCAGGGCCGCCTGCTCATCCTCGTTCAGCTCCGCGATCAGGCCCTTGAGCGTATCGGTCATGGCATCCGGGTCGACCTCGTCGGGCGTTTCCGGGTCCTGCACATCCTCGTTCGCCGCTTCCTCCTGCAACTCCCCGGCGGCGCGGGCGGTGTCGATGATGGCGACGATGGTGGGCAGGCTGACGACGAGGTCCACCTCGCCATCCGGGTCGTAGGGCTGGCTCATGCTTCTCATCCTTCTTTCGCGCGTGCGGCTGCAACGCGGGCAGCCGGGAAGGACGCCCCGGCGCCGCCTCAACTGGTCGCGATTGCGCGAACGACGCGAACCGGCGCCAGCCCTGCCGCGACGGCGCGTTTCGCGACGCCTGCCCGCGCCTCGTGCAACGTCCGTGCGCGAACCGACTTCGCGTCATCGAGGTGTGCCGCCGGGTCCAATCCGGCGCGGAGGTTGCATGCGATGTTCTAAATGGATGGCAAGCTGCAATACCGGGTGCGCGTCGAGCGCCCGAGCCCGGCCTTCGCGTGTATCCTGCAGCAGGCGATCGGCGGCGTCGAGTGCGCGATCCGGGTCTGCCTGCAATACATCTTCCAGGGCAGGGGGCGCGCGGGCCAGCCAGGTACCGCGACATGCTGCTGAACACGGGGACGGAGGAGATCGGCCATATCGAGATGCTGGCGACCGCCGTCGCCCTGAACCTGGAAAAGGCGCCGCTGTCGTTCCAGGAGGAGGCGGCGGCGACCCGGTAGCCAGCGCGGTACTGAACGGCATGAACCTGCGCCACATCCTGGCCACCGGCCTAGCGGCGATGCCAGGGGTGCGAACGGCGTGCCGTTCAACGCCAGCCATGTCTATGCCAGCGGCAACATCGCCGGCGACATGCTGGCGGATGCGAATGCGAATGCGGCGGCGGAGGCGTCCGGCCGGGCGCTCGCGTTGCGGCTGCATGGCAGGACGGATGATCCCGGCATGAAGGGCATGCGCGCCTTCCTGATCGCGCGCGACACGATGCACCAGCAGCAATGACTCGCGGTGTTCGAGGAACTCGGCGGCTACCAGGCGCAGCTTCCGAACCCCAACGCGCACAAGGACACCGAGCCGCACGCACAGTACGCGCACGCCTAGAGTCTGTCAGGCCATGATTGAAGCATAGCCGGCATGGCGGAGGTCGGCGGCGCACTCGTCGGAGGTGAAGGCGCCGAGCAGGTCGCCTATCCTGCGCCAGGTTGCCTCGACGGATCGCTCGTCAGCCTTGCGGAGCAGTGTCTTAAGTTTAGCAAAGACCATCTCGATCGGGTTCAGGTCTGGGCTGTAGGCCGGCAGGAAGAACGGCTTGGTGCCGACGGCGCGGAGTGCTGCGCGGACAGGCTTGCCTTTGTGGCTGCCGAGGTTGTCGGCAATGACAATGTCACCGCGGCTCAGCGTCGGCGCCGGGAGCTGGCTGACCCAGGCGGTGAAGGAGAGGCCGTTGATCGGCCCGTCGATGACGCAGGGCGCAACGATGCGGTCGTGCCGCAGGCCGGCGAGGAAGGTTAGCGTCTTCCACTGCCCATGCGGCACCTTGGCCAGCAGCGGCGCGCCGCGCGGGCTCCAGCCGCAGGTGCGCGTCATGTTGGTCTTGGCCCAGGTTTCGTCAAAGAAGATCAGGCGGGCCGGCGGGGCGGTTCATGCCGGGGCATATAAGGGGCGCCGCGGCGGCCGTCGCCACATCACCGCGCGACAAGATGGCGCTAATCGCCCTACAGCCCGACCTTGCTGGCGGCGTTGTCCCGGAAGAGCCCGCCGCGGCGGACATAGCCGCGCAGGGTGGCGGCGGAGCGGTGGCGGGTCTGCTGCATGATCGCGGCCTCGGGCACGCCGGCGCGGGCGGCGGAGGTGGCGAAGCCGGCGCGCATCGAGTGTCCGGCAAAGCTGGCGGGGTCGTAGCCGGCGGCGGCGACGGCGGCTTTCACCACCCGCGCCACGTCGCGGTCGGAGAGCCGGGTGGCGGTGGCGCGGCCGCCCTTGGTCACCGAGACGAAGACGGCCCCGTCCGCGAGGCCGGCAGCCGCCCGCCAGGCGGCGAGCGCCCGCACCGGACAGGTGAGTTCGTGCTGGCCGTGCGGCAGCGCCACCTCGGTGCCGGCGCCGTCTGGGTCGGTCTTGCTCCGGCGAAGCGTCAGCAAGATGCCTTTCGGCACTGGCCGAAGATCGGCGACGTCGAGCCCCACTAGCTCCGCGCGGCGCAGCGCCGCGGCAAAGCCGACCAGCAGCAGGGCGCGGTCGCGCAGCGGCCGCAGCCCCGGGGCGGCGGGCCAACTCGCGCAGCGCGTCGCGCAGCACCTCGCTGGTCGCCGCGGTGGTCTGGCGCGGCGCGGTGCCATGCGTCCGCCGGATGCCGGCCCAGACCTCGCGCACCGCCGGGTGGCGGGGGTTGAGGCTGTGGCCCTGCAGGCGGTGCGCCTGGCCGATGGCGACCAGGCGCAGCCGCAGCGAGGCCGGGCGGTGGGTCTGCGCCCGGTCGGCGAGGAACCGCCCGACGGTCTGGGGGGCGGCCGGCAGTGGCGCGAGGCCATGGCCGGCGCACCAGGCGCAGAAATCCGTCCAGGCGATGGCGTAGCTGCGCCGGGTGTTGTCCGCGCGGGCCTGGTGGGCGTAGCCGCGGGCGCGGTCGGCGGTGGCGGCGAGGTCGGCCAGTGCCGGCGGGGTGCCGGGGCGGGAGCGGGGCAGGGGGCTGGGTCATGCGCGCTGATCCGGCCGGAGCCGATCTTTGTGGTGCTTGGCCATTGCTGGGTCTGCCACCGCGCCTCGCAGTTCCAGACCAGCTACGCGCATGGATTCACGGCGGATGACGGCACCCGCACGCCGAACTGGCGAGAACACCTGACCTGCCCGAGCTGCGGCCTGAACAACCGCATGCGCGCGGCGCTGATGTTCATGACGGAGGCAACCAACCCCGCGGATGCCGTCTACCTGACCGAACAGCTGACGCCGCTGTATCGCGCCACCGCCGCACGCTTCCCGCGTCTGGCCGGCAGCGAATACCTGCGCGATGGCGCCGCCCCCGGTCAGATCAACGCTGCCGGCGTGCGGCATGAGGACGTGGCCGCGCTGAGGCTGGCGAGCGGTACCTTCGCCTGCATCGGAAGCTTCGACGTGCTGGAACACGTGCCCGATCACATGGCTGGGCTGCGTGAATTCGCGCCCTGCCTGCGGCCGGGCGGAACGCTGCTGATGACGGTGCCATTCGCGCTGGAATCGCACCTGCATGTCACGCGTGCGGAGCTGCAGCCAGATGGCGCCATCCGCCACATCCTGCCGCCGGAATACCACGGCGACCCGCTGGACGAATCCGGCGTGCTCTGCTTCCGGCACTTCGGCTGGGCACTGATGCAGGATCTGCGCGAGGCCGGATTCCGCGATCCGACGATGGTGTTCTACTGGTCAGCGGAACTGGGGCATCTCGGCGGCATGCAATCGATCCTGCAGGCAACCCGCGCCTGAAGCTTTGCGTGCCGCATCCGGTTCCGCGGCGTTGCGTGGCGGGAAGGCCAGCTTCCATTCAACGCCAAGCGCCAGGCCGAGGTTTGGGTTGTGGAAGGGATCGTTGGCGCAGACCGCTTGCCAGCGCCGCCGCATCCGATGCACCTCGAGGGCGTGGAAGGCGGCGCGGTCGCCGGCATAGTGGTTGCCGTAGGTCAGCAGCTCATGGTGGTGCAGTTCCGCCTGCGGCGCATAGACGATGGCGTGCCCGGTCTCGCCGACGCGCAGCGCGAAATCCACGTCGTTGAAGGCGCTGGGATAGCTTTCGTCGAGGCCGCCGACCTGTTCGAACAGGCTGCGGCGCACCAGCATGCAGGCGGCCGTCACCGCCGAAAGCTCCTGCGCCAGTACGGCGCGGGACATGTAGCCGGGGTCGCCGCCGGGCAGGTGGCGATGCGCGTGGTCGCACAGGCCGGACAGGCCCATGATGATGCCGCCATGCTGCACGCTGCCGTCGGGATACAGCAGCCGCGCACCCACCATGCCCACCTGTTCGTCGGCCAGGAAGGCGCACATCCAGCGCAGCCAGTCGCGCCGGATCGGGGAGATGTCGTCGTTCAGCAGCAGGATGTGCTCGCCGCGCGTACGCTTCGCCATGTGGTTGTTGGCGGCGGAGAAGTTGAAGCCCGGCGCCTGCAGCCAGGTCACCGTCGCGTTCGGGTGGCGCGTGATCGCCGCCGCCGCCGCGCGCTGCCGGGCATCCAGCGGGCCGGGCTGCATCACCACCACATGCAGCTCGAACGCCGCATGGTCGGTGCCGTCCAGGATGGCGCGGATGCAGGCCAGGGAATGGCGCGCACGCAGCGTGGACGGGACGATGGCGGCGACGCGCGGCTCCTTCCCCGTGGCGCCGAGCCGGAACGTCAGCGGCCAGGACGCGACGGGCGTGATGGCCGGTCCGCCATCCTCCAGGTGCCGCGCCACGATCGCCGCCAGCGCCTCCGGCGCGGCCGCTTCCGCATCCGGCCGGCGATGTGCCAGGATGTGCGGGATACGATGGCTGAAGGGCCGCGGGTCTGCGCGATGCCGCGCGAGCCAGGTGGCAAGGCGCAGCGCCTCCGCCGTATCCACGGCCTCCGGCGCGTGGCGCAGCAGCGTGTCCCGCCGCACCAGCCACAGGCCGCGCGACTGCGTGCCGGACAGCATCAGCGCCAGGTTCGGCCGGGGCTTGAAGCGCGGATCGTGGCGGGTGCCGTCCGCCGCCAGATCATCCTCGTCGGCGATGGTGATCTCGGCTGCGCCGAGGTTCCGTGCCGCGAGCTGGGTCGCATGCGGCGGCAGCACCTCCCCGGCCTGGAGTATGCCGATGCTGCCGGCATCCAGCGTGGCGATGGCCGGCCGCAGCGGCGCGTCTGGATGCAGCACGGCATGGGCCGGCCGGGTCGGCTGCGCGGCGAGGCTCGCCAGCGTCGCGGCCAGGGCGGGCGATTCCGCATCCCGCGCCAGCACCAGATAGGCGATGTCCGGCACCGGGGCGCCTTCGGGAAAATCCTGCGCCGACCATTGGTCGAACAGCGCGATCCAGGCGGCATAGGATTGCCGGGGCACCTGCGCCTTGTTGGCCGTCAGTGCCAGCACGTGGCGAAGCTGGCGGCGCAGGCTGCGCGGCTGGGTCAGCGCTAGGCGCGCCAGGCCGGCAACCTCCTCCAGCGGGGCGTGGCGCAGCAGTCGCGCCGCGGCTGCTGCACGGCTCAGCGGCTGCAGCAGGAATGCCTTGGCCCGCAGCGCGGCCGCGGCGGGACCGAGCGCGGAAAGCCGCGCCTCGCAGGCCTCGCCGGGCACGTACCAGATCAGCTGATGTTCCTCCCGCCCGCCATCCGGCGCGGGTGGCGCGTGCAGGTACAGGTTGCCGCTGAGCGATTCGCCGGCGGCGTCGTGCAGGGTCACATAGAGGATCGTGGTTTCCTCCAGCGCCTCCACCGCGAAGAAGATGCGGTGCCAGCCGCCCTCCGCGGAGGGTGCCAGGCGGCGGGACTGGATCAGCGTCGCCTCGCGCCTCATCGCCGCACCAGCGCGCCCTGCCGCGCCGGCAGCACGCCGCGCAGCCATTCCGCCGTGCCACGCAGCCCGGCCATCCAGTCGGTGCGCGGCGCCCAGCCCAGCACGCGCCGGATGCGGGAGATGTCGAGCACGTTGACCGGCACGTCCACCGGCCGCGCCGGGTGGTGGTGGATCTCGGCGCCGCGCAGGCCGAGCATCGCATCGACCGAGGCGACGACATCGAGGATCGAGCGGCCGGTGCCGGAGCCGACGTTGAAAAGTCTCTCCTCCCCCGCATGCACCGCGGCGCGCAGCATCGCTGCCACCAGGTCTTCCACATGCAGGAAATCGCGCACCACCTGGCCGTCGCCCCACACCTCCACCGGCATCCCGGCCAAGCGACGGGCGATCAGCGCGGCGATGACACCCTGGCCGCGATCGGGGCTCTGGAACGGGCCATAGGGGTTGGCGGCGCGCAGCACGACCGAATGCAGCCCGTGCCGGTGAGCCAGCAGGCCGAGGTGCTTTTCCACCAGCAGCTTGTGGATGCCGTAGGCCGAGATCGGGTCGGTCGGGTGATCCTCCGGGATCGGCAGGATGCGCGGCACGCCATAGACGGTGCCGCCCGAGGAGACGAAGACCATGCGCCGCACCCCGGCCGCGCGGCACAGGCCAAGCAGTTCGACCGAGGCAACACCGTTGATGCGAAGATCCGCCGCCGGGTCACGCTCCGCCGCCGCGGGCACGCTGCCGCCGAGCAGGTGGAAGACGACCTCCGCACCCTCCAGCGCGGCGCCGAGTGCGGCCGTGTCGCCGAATTCAGCCTGCGTCCAGCGAAGGTCCGGCAGCGCACCCGGCCAAGCGGGCGGGCGGCCATAGCCATGCACAGCGGCACCCGCGCGCAGCAGGGCGCGGCACAGGTTCAGGCCGATGAAGCCACCGGCGCCGAGCACCAGACAACGCGTGCCCGACAGGCCATCGCCGAGCACCGCGCCATGGCGACGCTGCATGTTCATGGCGCCGCCTTCAGGAAAGCTTCCATTTCGCTGGCCATGCGTTCGAAGGTGAAGCGCCGCCCCGTCTCCTGCCCTTCCGCCGCCAGCCGCGCGCGCAGCGCCGGATCGCCGGCGAGCCGGCCGATGGCAGCGGCGAGGCTGGCGGCATCGCCCTTGCGGAACAGCAGCCCGGATTCCCCGTCGCGCACGATCTCCGGGTTGCCGCCGACATCGGAGGCGATGGTCGGAATGCCGCAGGCCAAGGCGTGGATCAGGGTGAGCGAGAAGGGCTCGTAGAGCGAAGGGAACAGGTAGATGTCGTGCGCATCGAACAAGGCCGGAAGCTCGGCCTCCGCCACCGGCGCACGCATCTCGATATCGGCGACGCGGCCGCTCGCGGCGACCGCGGCCTGGAAGCGTGCGAGATAGGCAGCATCCTGGCCATCGCCGAGGATGGTGAGCGTGACGCGTTCGACGCCGAGTTCCGCCGGATCCAGCAGCGGCAGCGCCGCCACCGCCGTATCGGCGCCCTTCAGGTCCACCAGCCGGCCGGCGAACAGCAGGCGCAGCGTGCCGGGCTGCACCAGCCGGCTGCGGTCCGGCACGGCGGTGGCTGGTCGCGGCGCCTGGCGGACGCCGTTGTGGACGACGCGGTGGCTGCGGAACAGCGATCCGCCGGCGGCGTAGAAGTCACGCATGAAGCGGGCGCCGAAGATCGCCTCCAGCCGCCTCGGCGGCTGGAGGCCGATGGCGCGCTGCAGCGCACGCTTGGTGCGGCCGGCCAGGGCGCGCCAGGCAGGCGGCGGCGGCGGCGGGATGAAGGCGCCACTGCCATGCACCACGTCGCGGAAGAAGCCGGCGACGAATTCCGGGTTCCGCATGACCAGCAGCCAGTTGTCGGTCAGCATGACCACGGTGCGGCAGGGGCTGGCCTCCAGCGCCGCCAGGATCGAAGCGTCAAGGAAGAACAGGTTCCAGGCGAAGACGATGTCGGGCCGGGTTTCGTCCAGCACGCGATGCAGCGTCGCCAGGTTTTCCGCGTTCACGGCGGCGCGGTCCTCGGCGGTGCCGGGGAAAGGCGCGTAGATCTCGGCGCCGGTCAGCAGGTTCCAGTCGCGGATGATGCGCTGGCCGGGGTAGTCCGCCACCTTGCCGCCGTGGCGGCTGGTCAGCACCGTGATCTCGTGTCCGCGCGCCGCGAGCTCGGTCGCGACCTCGTGGCACAGGCGCTCATAGCCGCCGACCACGTTGGGCGGATACAGGTTGCTGAGGATCAGGATGCGCATCAGACCCAGCCCGCCAGCCGAGCGCGGAAGGGCTGGTCCGCCAGCAGCGGGGAAAGGTCCAGTCGTGCCTCCCCGTGCCGGCGCAGATAGGCCATGCAGGGGTGCACGGCGCGCGCCAAGTCGTGGCGCTGGAACACCTGTTCCATGGCGGCCGCCGCGTCCCAATCCGGCTCCGCCGCACCCGGTCGGTCCCAGAGCAGGGTCAGGTAGGCGGCGGCGGAGGCGGCCCATTCGGCACGGACGCGGCGGTGATCCTCTGCGATCGTATTGCTGCCGTGGATGCGGTAGCGCAGCAGCGCCTCGTCGAGCCAAGCGATGCGATGGCCCAGCGCCAGCGCCCGCAGCGCGAAATCCAGGTCGTGCGTGTAGCGCAGCGCCGCGAAGCCGCCGATCCGCGCCGGCAGGTCACGGCGGAACAGGAAGTTCGACGTCGTCATCAGGAAGTTCGCGTTGACCAGCGCGGTGGCCCAGTCCTGCCCGGCGCGGAAGGCCAGCGCCTCCGCATGCCAGGGATTGGCAATGGCGGCGCCGTTGCCGTCGATGAAGGTGATGCCGGTGGCGGCGAGCACGCAATCCGGCTCCGCATCCAGCCGCAGCGCCAGCGCATCCAGCCGGCCGGGCAGGAAGACGTCGTCGGAATTCAGGATGGCGATGTAGTCCGCGCCGCACTCGGCCAGGCCGGCGTTGATGGTGGCGTGGGCGCCCTGGTTCGGCTGGCTGCGGAAGCGGATGCGGGGATCGCGCGCGGTCAGGCCCTGCATGACGCGCGCCGAGTCATCGGTCGAGCCATCGTCGATGACGATGACTTCCCGCAGCACCTCCCCCTGCGCCAGCACGCTGTCGATCGCGGGCGCGATGTAGCCGGCATGGTTGTAGAGCGGTACGACGACGCTGACGCGCCCTGCGCCGGCCCGCGGTGCGGCCGGCTTGCGGAAGAATCGCACCGGCCTCAGAACCCCCGCTGCGCGAGGCGTCGCACCAGCCCGGGCGGGATGCGCGTGACCAGCGGCGGCAGGCCCTCCGTCACCGGCAGCGCCGCGGGGCCGGTCAGCATCACGCCATATTCCGTCAGGTAGCGTTCCAGTTCCATCGGGCTGCGGATGGTGACGATGGTGCTGGTATCCGCATGCAGCGCCGGCTGCGCCACCTTCAGCCACGCATGACCGCTGCGCTCGCAGGCCAGGAAGTACAGGCGCTCGATCACATGCGCCGTGGTGTGGTCCAGCTGCGCGCCTTCCGGCGGGAAGTCGTCAAAGGACAGGTCAAGGGCGAGCAGCGGCTGCAGCGCCGCCGGCCGTGCCCAGAACATGGAGCCTGAGGGAAAATCCAGCGCCCTCGTCGGCGAGACGGCGATACCCATGCGTCGTGCCATGTCGCGCGCCTGCGGGTAGTTGCCGTTCCAGCCGAGCCACCGGCGAACGCCCTCATAGTGCTGCGGCGCCAGCATGCCGAGGCGTGGCAGGCGCGCGAAGGCATCCAGGATGCTGGACACGACGGCGCGGGAGCCGAGAAGATTCTCGAACAGGAAGCTGCGCCACGGCATCAGGAAGGGCGCGTGGTGCGACTGCTTGGAATGCAGGTGCAGCACCAGGTCGTGGTCGGCATAGGCGTCCTTGAACCCGACCAGCTTCGGCGCGATGTCGCGGCCACGGTTCGGCATAACGCGCACATCCACCCGGCCCTCCTGCCAATCGGCGAAGGTAGCACCGATGGCGGCGGCCTTTTCCGCCGTGTCGGTGGACAGGAACAGGTTCGCGGGCACCGGCAGGTTGCGCAGATAGGCCCGAACCTCCGGCCCGATCTCCGGATGGAACAGGTGGCAGATCACGCCGATGCGCGGCGTGGGCGCCTGCATGGGCGGAAAATCGAACGGCACCGCCATGCTGTGGTCCGATGCGAAGGCGCGGCTGGTGCCGGGTTCGGCAGGTCGTTGCGCGACGGGCGACTGGCGTGGCGGCGCGTGTTGCACGCGGCGGCGGGTGATCGGCACGTTGGCCAGCGCGGAGCGAAGTTGAGCCCGGAAGGCGCTCGGCGCGCATTCCACGCGCACCCGGTCCAGCGCCGTGCGGCGCAGCCGTTCCCACAGTGCCGGGTCGCGGTACAGCCGGGCGACGGCGGCGGCGAAGGCGGCGCCGTCATCGGCCACCAGCACCTCCTGCCCATCCTGCCAGCCAAGCTGGTCCGCGATCAGCTTCGTGACCACCATCGGGATACCGAGCGCGGCGGCCTGGTGGACCTTGTGCGGGATGCCGGCGCCGAGCCGCGTCGGCACCACCATCACCCGCGCATCGGCCAGCGCCGCACGCAGGTCCTCGACCATGCCGCGCAGCTCCAGCGCCGTGCCGTCCAGCGCCGCGATGCTCGGCGCGCGGTTCATGCCGACGACGGTCAGGCGCGTTGCCGGGTCCAGCACGCGGCGGATGCCGGGCAGGATCTCCTGCGCGAACCAGCGCACCGAATCCGCGTTCGGTGAATCCTCCTGGTGGATGGCGCCGAGAAAGACGATGCGCTCGCGATCGGCGAAGCCGCTCTCCAGCGGTTCCTCTTCCAGCGCATGGGCCAGGATGAACACCTCCCGCGCGCCATAGGTCTCCAGCGTCTCGCGCTCGGCGGCGGAAACCGACATCACGCTGTCGGCCAGCCGCGTCAGCGCGGCTTCCTTCGCCACAAGCGCATGGCGTTCGGCATCCGTGGCCGCGTCGCCGGAAGCGGCGCGCTGCTGCAGGTCGCGCGTCACGAACAGCGCCTCCGCGTCATAGATCACGCGGGCCTCGCCGATCAGGTCGCGCTGGAAGCCTACTGCTTCCTCCAGCGACGCCATGTTGTGCGGGCGGCAGACGATGATGGCGTCAAAATGCCCACGCCTGGCGCTGAGATAGGCGTGGAGCTGCGCCGCCTCGGCCTTGATCAGCACCTCGATGCGCTTGTCCAGCGCCCGCCGCACGCCGTGCCAGGTCTCCGGCTTGCTATGTGTCGGGAACAGCGTGACCTCCGCGCCGGCCTCGACCAGCTCGTGCAGCAGCCGGTTCGAGCGCGGATAGCCGCTGCCCAGCTCCACTTTCGGCACGCGATCCTCGATCACCAACACACGGGGGCCGTCGCTGCGTGCGGTGCGTGCGGCCAGCACGTTCTGCGGGTCGGGCGGGAACTGGCCATCAAGCCAGTCGCGGTGCCGCTGCACGAAGATACGGTGGTTCGCCTCCTGCAACGCGAGCGCGGCCTCGGTGGAACTTGAGCTGCCGAATTCGTAGTGCAGGATTGCCACGTCCGGATCGAAGACAACACGTCGGCCGGACTTCCACAGCCGCACGCAGTAATCGGTTTCCTCGTAGTAGGCCGGTGCGAAAGCCTCGTCGAAGCCTCCGAGCCCGCGCCATGCCGCCATGGGCGTCAGCAGGAAGGCGCCGGAGCAGTAGTCGACGTCGCGCTGGAACATCACGTCCGGCCCGTTCGGGTCCTGGCCGCGGCCATAGCCGGCGGCGGCTCCGGTGTTCCACAGGATCGACCCGGCTTCCTGCAGGGTTCCGTCCGGCAGGATGATGCGGCCACCTACAGCGCCGATGTCGTCGGCCGAGTCCAATGTCCGTAGTGCCGCGGCGACAGCGCCGGGCAGCAGCTGGGCATCGTTGTTCAGCAGCAGCAGCGTCCGACCGGTGGCGGCGTGCGCGGCCCGGTTCACGCCCTTCAGGAAATGCAGGTTGGTGTCGCTGCGGATGATCTCCGCGCCCGTGACGCGTTCCAGGAGTTCGCTGGTGCGGTCGGTGGAGGCATTGTCCAGAATGATGACCTGGACGCCGGTCTCGGTACCGGCCAGCGTCTCTGCGATCGATGCGAGGCAAGCGAAGGTCAGTTCGGCCTGGTTGTACAGAACCAGCACGATGCTGACATCTGGCGCCTCGGCGCAGGGCAGGCGCAGCTTCGCCGGGGTAGCCAGGAAGGCATCGAGCCGTGCCGAAAGCGTAGCACGCATCGCCGCCTTGGCCGAAAGCCTTGGCGCGTCTTCAGCCCTGGGTTCCGGCGGCGGCAGGGCGAATTGCGGCGGTTGCGCCGGCGGGCTGGGCAGCAGGTCCTGCTGCGGGCGCAGGCGGCCTTCGCGCAGCAGCCGCACGGCGACTCGCATGGGCCGCGTCAGTCGCCAGGAGGTGGAGCCGACATATTGCTGCGTGACGGCCTGCACCGCCTGCTGCGCCTCAGCCTGGACCCGGGCGACCTGTCCCGACATGTCGTCCCGCTGCTGCTTTGCCTGCAGCACCTGGTTCTGAAGCTCGCTCGCTTCTTGCCGGGCGATGTGGCGTTGTTCGTGCAGCTGAGCGGCCATCCGCATCGCCAGCTGGTCGCGCTGGTTGATCAGGCCATCGCGCAGCGCGATGGCGGCGGCACGCGCCGTGACGATATCGGCAAGCATTGCAACCATGGCGTCCCGCGCGCTGACCTGCTCGCGTTGCAGCGCCAGCAGGTCCGCCTGCCAGGCGGCGGCGCGGCCGGCTTCCTCCTGCCGGGCCTCCAGCTCCGCGAGCCGGGCGCGCAGCGTCTCGGCTTCCGTGCGGGCAGCCGCATGCTCCGCGACCAGCGCCGGCAGATCCGCCAGCTGCGCCGTCAGCGCACCGATATGCGTGTCCTTTGCGGCGATCTGGTCCCCCAGCGCCAGGAGATCCGCCTGGCGCTGGAACGCCTCGCCGCGCGCCGCGATCCGACGGCGGAACCGCGCAGCGCCCTCGGCGCCCATGCTGAACAACGCGCGCAGCTCGGGGTCCTGGTCCGGGCCGACGCCGAGCACGCCGAGGCCGTTGGAATGGTCGAAGGCGAAGCCGGGATAGATGCCGCGCAATTCCTCCCACAGCTTCCAGACGCCGAAACCACGCTCGCGCACGTTGATGTCGTGGAACAGCACCACGGCGCGCGGCGACAGGGCGCCGCGCCAGGTCTCGAAATCATGGCGCACAGCCTCGTAGCTGTGCAGGCCGTCGATGTGCAGCAGGTCGATGCCGCCGGCTGAGCCGTCATCGGGGAAATAGGCGCGGGCGTCGTCGAAGGTGTTGCGGATCAAGGTCGAGAATTGGCCGAAATGCGCCGCGTTGAAGCGCGTCACATCGTTGAAGACTTCCTCGCCGTAGTGGCCGGCATGGTCGTCGCCCTGCCAGGTGTCCACGGCGAAGGCGCGTGCGCCCGGGCAGAACACGTTCAGCGCCTGGCAGAGGGCGAAGTAGGAATTGCCGGTGTGGGTGCCGAGCTCGACCAGGCAGGCCGGCCGCAGCGTCTTCACGACCCAGAACGCAAAGGGGATGTGGCCCACCCAGGCACCGGGCTGGGCAATCCGCACCGGGTCCCAGGTCAGCTCCTCGCCGAGGGTGACGCCTGCCATCTGATCCAGCATGTCGATGACCCAGTCTCCTGATCCTGTCCAACCGGCCGCGCCCGTCCGCCGGTAGACTTCCGGTCGATTACCATGCGTTCCCGCCAGCTCCGGCCCAACACATCGTGACCCGCCATGGTTTCATTCCGCATTCGCAGAATAAACTAGCGCGTGATAACGGGATTGCGTGATCCGATGGCGTGATGCGGCCGAGGAAATAGTTCTCCAAGGTCACGCAGCCCTGTCGAGGCCAACGCGATTCTTCTCCGGATAATCGACCGGCACGAGATTGTCGCTTTCAGGACGCCTCAAATGTCCGTGAACATGGTCTTTATACGAAGCGGGCAAACTCATGTCCGAACTGCGTTGAATTGCCCATAGTTTCATTTCACGTTGGCTTCATCCTGCCGGATCAGCGCGCCGTTTAGCTCGTCATCCCTCCGCGGGCCCGGCTATACCGTCTCTATGGAAACCACAGACGCGCCCGACGAGGATCTGCGCCGGGCCAAGGTCAACGAGGTCTGGTCCGCGGATGCGGCCCGCGACACCCAGGAGCTTGGCCGCTATTGGATGGCCCACCCAATGGTGCGCGACCGCGTGAACCGGCTGGCCTCGGGCCGCGCCGACTGCGACGCCTATGGCCATCTGGCGGAGCTTCTTCGGGCCCGTGGCTGGCGCCTGCCGGTGGCCCGCACCCTGTCGATCGGCTGCGGCTTCGGCGCCCTGGAACGTGGCCTGATCGCCACCGACCTGGTGCAGCGTATCGAGGCGCTGGACCTGGCGGAGGGCGCCATCCTGGAGGCGCGGCGCCTGGCGGCGGAAGCGGGCTATGCCGACCGCATCAGCTACGAAGTCTCCGACCTGGAATCCGCGTCCTTCGCGCCGGGCTTCGACATCATCTTCGCGCATTCGTCGGTCCATCACGTGGAGCGGCTGGAGGAGTTGTTCGCGGCGGTGAAGCGGGCGCTGCGGCCGGGAGGACTGTTCCACCTGAATGAATTCGTCGGACCGACGCGCTTCCAGTGGACGGACGCACAGCTCGAGCTGTGCAACACGCTGCTGGATCAGTTGCCGGACCGGCTGAAGCGACTGCCGGACGGGCAGACCAAGCCGCGAATCGCGCGGCCGACCATCGCCGACATGATCGCCTTCGATCCGTCTGAATCGGTGCGGTCGGCGGAGATCGTGCCGCTGATGCGCGCCCATTTCGACGTGATCGAGGAGCGCCGGCTGGGTGGCGCGGTGCTGCACCTGCTGCTCGCGGATATCGGCCAGAACTTCCGCCCCGACGACCCGCAGGACTGCGTCGCCATGCAGCGCCTGTTCGATGCGGAGGATGCGGCGATGGCCGATGGGCGCATCGGCAGCGACTTTATGACCATCACCGCGCAACTGCCGGAGCCCGCGACGCGCCCGCAATCGCTCTCGACCCGGATGAGCCTTCTGCTGCCGCCGGTGCGCCGACTGCACGCCGCGCTGCGCGAGACGCAGGAGAAGTTGGCTCGGCTGGAGGCCGATCAGGCCAGGCTGGCGGCCGAGGTCGCGCGGCTGTCCCGCGCGCTGGACCAGCGCAGGGAGTGACCCGGTGCGGCTACAGTCCGATGCGGCGCAGCATCCGGTCGAGCCGCGCCTGCCAGGCCTCGATCGACAGCGTGCGCGCGGCATAGGCCAATCCATCGGCGGAGAGGCGGTTCCACAACGCGGCGTCGGAATAAGCCTCGCGTAGCCGCGCGGCGAAGGCGGCGGCATCCTCCGCCACCAGCACGCCCGAGGCTTCGGTCAGGGACATGCCTTCCGCCGCCACCGGCGTCGCGATGCAGGGCACGCCGGCGGACAGGCTGGAGGCGACCTTTCCCTTGGCGCCGGCGCCGAAGCGCAGCGGCGCGATGGTCAGGCGCAGTTCCTCGAACCAAGGCCCGACATCCGGCAGGTGGCCAAGAGCGCGCACCCGGCCCGGTACGCCCCGCAGAAGTTCGGCGGGGAAGTCGGGCCCGACAATGCTCAGCTCCATCTCCGGCAGGTCGCGTAGCACCAGCGGCCAGATTTCTGCCAGGAAGTGGCGAATGGCGTCGATATTGGGCGTGTGCTGGAAGCCGCCGATGAAGCCGATGCCGCGACGTTCGGAAAAGCCCGTCGCTGGCCGGACCAGGCGCCGTGCCAGCGGCAATTCCACCGCCAACGCCTGCGGCACCTCGCGCGCCAGGAATTCGAGCTCGGTGGCGGAGACGACGATGGTGGCGTCGCTGGCGCGGATGATCGCCTCCTCCCGCGCCCGGACCTGCTGCGCGATGGCGAGGCCCTTGGCGTCATTCTCGATGTGCGCCTGACGTTCCAGGCGCAGGAAGTGCAGGTCCACCGAGTTGAACACGATGCGCGCCTTGCGCGCCTGCGCCAGCGCCGGCTCCAGGAAACGGCCTCCGCAATAGACGCGGCACAGCACGCACAGGTCCAGCGTCGGCCCCTGGGCCTCGAGGAACGTCTCGACCGAGGGTGCCTCCTCCGGCCGCAGGCAACGCAGGCCGGCCGCGACCAGGGCATCGCGTGCCGGCGCCTCCGCCTTGTGTTCCCGCGCCGCGGCGAGGATGACCTCAAAGCCGAGACGGTCGAGCGACTGCACGAGGTTGACGATATCAAGCGAACCGGAGTCGCGGTCCGGGCGGGGCCAGTTGTCATCAATGACAATGGCGCGCCCGCGCGAGGCCGGGCTGGCTTGCGGCGCTGCCCCAGGGGGTTGGGCCAGCGCCGCGGCCTGGTTGCCGCGCAGGCGATGCACGGCTTGCCGCAGCCCGAAGGGAAGCTGGCGGTAAAGCCTGACGGCACCGCGATAGGCCCGCGTCGGGGCCAGCAATTCCAGCCGGGCCAGGCGAGCCTGCAGCAGCGCGATTTCGGCCTGCGCCGCCGCCAGGCGATCCCGGTCGCGCCGCATCTGGGCGGTCAGAAGCAGTGCGCGCACCACCTCATCATCTGGACGCGGTGGTGTAAGCGAAGTCGGGGGTCGCACGCGCTGCCCTTATTTGACATTGGATCAGGTCTAGCAAGGCCGGGGGCGGCAGGGAAACCCCCACGCTGCCCGGCCTGCCGCCAGCACCGTGCGACCATGCGGCACCACTTGGTCTTGGCAGAGGAGACCACGCCCGGCACGCGGGCACCCAGGTGCGTGCCGGCGCCCACGCAGACGCCGGGCAACCTCTTGTCGAGAGGTACAGCGTGTTCATGCAGATGCTCGTGAACCCAAGTACCCAACTTAACCGTACCAGCCTGCTACTCGCCCTCGGTCCCTGGTTGTTTGATCCTCGGACCTTTCGGTGCCGCCGACCCCGGTCTGGACTTCACTCATCGAGCGCTTCCTCCAGCATCAGGCGGATCCGCGAGCTAAGCTCCCTGCCGTCGTTCGGGCCTCACCATTCATCCTCATGATCGTTGTCCCGGATCTGCCGAAGCTGCCGGGCCAGCAGCTTCTTCCAGAGCAGGTGCTGGCCGGCGGAACCGGACCTGTCATAGACCTCGTTGACGCTGCGGCCGTTGACGTGGCCTAGGGCGGCGCCGGCCATGCGGACCGCGGTCGGGTCTTCCACCAGAAACTCCGTCGCCATGGTGTGGCGCACCTGGATTTGCGCTCACGCGTTGCCGCTGCACTGGCGGAAGGTGCGACCGTCCGAGTGGCGGCGGCTCGCTTCGAGGTTTCGGTGGCCAGTGCGGTGCGGAATGGCCAACTCGCTCGCGCCGGGCAGGGTCTTGAGGCCAAGAAGCGCGATGGCCAGCGCCCGCTCATGCTGCTGAGCGCGGTTGCTGCGGTCACCACTCGGCTTGCCTCGAAAGCGGCACGTCGTAGGTCGTGGTCTCCAGCACGCCGCGATCCTCGGTCGTCACGGCGCGGTCGAAGGCAATGACCTTCTCGGCCGGTGAATCGGCCTCGGTGTCATTTCGGAGAACCCATTGGCAGATCATGCTGGTGGCGTCGTCGATCGGCGTCTCGCCGGTGCACAGGATGTGGGCAGGCCGGTCGGGTAGTCGATGCGGCTGGCGCGGAAGAAGGGCAGGAACCAGCGGCCCTCGATGATCCGCACGGTGCGGTCGCCATTCGACTTCAGCAGCTCCTTGCCGATGCCGCGGTTGGAAACTGGTGCCTCCGACCGCATGACGAAGCCCCAGTCGGTGTGCTCGATGGTCGAGGGTGCCGGGCGCGGGTCCTCAGGAATGCCGAAGGTCGCGGCGTGGACGTAGGAGAAATGCGCGGTGTCGAAGCTGTTCTCCATGATCCGCAGGCCGGCCACCGCCCAGGGCTCGTGGAACTCGTCGATGCGGCGGAAGCGCGGGTCGGCGGCCTCCGGGATGTCGGGGATGTCCGCCAAGGGAGTTTCCAGCGCCACCCAGATCCAGCCATGGCGGCTGGCGGCGTGGTGCGGCCGGGCGCCGCCCTTGAGGCCGCGCAACGGGTCGGCGGCCTTGGGCACCTTCACGCAGCGGCCATCGGCGCCATAGGCCCAGCCATGGTCGCCGCATGCCAGCGCCGGGCCGTCCGGCACCGCCTCGTCGATGAAGCCGGTGGACAGCTTCGCGCCGCGATGCGGGCAGCGATCCGCCAGTGCCGCTACGGCCCCGCCGCGCCCGCGCCACAGCACGATGTCCTGGCCAAGCAGCCGGAACGGCACCGGCTTCGCGTCCGGCAGCGCAGTCTCCGGCATCACCGGGTACCAGAAGCGACGGAGGATCTTCTGGCGCGTGGCGAGCATCAGGATGGTTTCGGCTGGTTCGAAGTGTCTGTCACAACCGGCGTGTCGCAACCGGTGTGCCACGGCCAAGTCCGCCGGGCTTCGCGATCGGCCGCCCGGGACTACGGCAGGCCGCCGCAAAAGACGGCAAATCAGCCCTGCATTTGGCGCAGGGCAGCCGCGGCTTCACGGCATGGCGGTTGCTTGGTTCGGAAACGGAATCAAAGTCGCGTGCCCCGGAGGTACGCGCCAGGAAGGGCCCGACCGATGACGACGACCCGCCGCATCCTCCTCACCGCCGCCGGTGGCCTGCTCGCCACGCCGCACCTGGCCCGGGGCCAGGCGGCGCTGACGCCGGTGAAGTTCTCGCTCGACTGGGCCTTCCAGGGGCCGCAATCCTGCTACCTCCTGGCGCTCGACCGCGGCTTCTTCCGGGAGGAAGGGCTGGCCGTCACCATCGATCGCGGCTTCGGCTCCGGCGACGTGCCGGTGAAGGTGGCCAGCGGCGCCTATGAATTCGGCGTCGGCGACATCTCCTCCACCATGCGGATGCGGCTGACGCAGCCGAACACCGATGTCATCACGCCCTTCGTGCTGCAGCAGGGCAGCCCGCTGGCCGCGATGACGCTGCGCCGCACCGGCATCCGCGTGCCGAAGGACCTGGAGGGCAAGCGCCTGGCGGCGCCGGAGACCGATGCCGGCCGCCAGTTGTTCCCGGCCTTCGCCCAGGCCACCGGCATTGATGCCAGCAAGGTCACCTGGATCACGGTGACGCCGCCGCTGCGGGAGCCGATGCTGGCGCGCGGCGATGCGGATGCCATCACCGGGTTCGAGACCTCCGGCGTGTTCAGCCTGCGGTCGCTGAACGTGGCGGCGGAGGATATCCTCTCCATGCGCTACTCCGCCTTCGGGGTGACGCTGCTGTCCACCGCGCTGCAGGTGCGCCGGCCCTATGCGGAGGCCAATCCGCGCATCGTCACCGGCATGATCCGCGCCATCTTCCGCGGCCATGCGGAGGCGGCGCGCGACCCGGATGCCGCGATCGCGGCCCTGGTGCGGCGCGATGCCACTGCGCCGGCGGCGCTGGAACGGGCGCGGCTGGTGGCGAATTTCGAGTTCATCCGCACGCCGGAGGTGATGTCCGGCGGCCTGGGCAACCTGCCGATGGCGCGGATGCAGGCCGCGATCGAGACCATCCGCACTGCCTTTGCCATTCCGACCGCATTGGCGGCGGCGGATTTCTACCTGCCGCAATTCCAGCCGCCGGCGGACCAGCTGCGATTCCCTGCTGCGGCCTGAAAGACACACAGGCGGCCTCTGGCGGGGGCCGCCTTGTTCTTGCCTGGATCATGGCGAGAAAAAGGCGCATGAAGTGGGCGCTACAAAGTTTCCCGACGACCTGCTGGAGGACAAAGCATGCTGATCGCCCTCTGCATCCTCGCCGCCGGATCGGCCCTGCTCGGCATGTCCACCGTCGCGTTGGCGCTGGTGCCGGCTGCCGGCCTGGGCTTGCTGGGCCTCAGCGCGGCGGCCGGCTTCGCGGTGGTGTCGCTCGGCGCGGGGCTGGCCGCGGCGATGCTCGCGCTGGGGCAGGAGCGCCGAGCCTAGGAGGTGGCCTTCACACCCCGCGTTCGAGCAGGGGCAGCAGGGCCGGGTCCATGTAGCGGATTTCCTGCAGCATCACCTCGGGTTCGACCTGGGCATTGCTGAGCGTGACCGTGAGGCACAGGCAGGCCCCCATCAACTCCAGCCGCTTGTGTCCGCGCAGCGGCAGCGGGATGCGGTTGCGCCGGCAGGATTGCAGCAGCATCGTCAGCATGTCCCCCGCATTGAAGGACCAGTCGCGGCGCCGCCCGATGCGTGGCTGCCGCGGCACCAGCCGGGCCATCACCTCCCCGGATGGCGCGATGGCCAGGTCCAGTCGTACCGGACCGGCTGTCGTCTCCCATCCGGGGTCGGCGAGGGTGAGACCCTCCACCAATGCGCCCTGCACCTCATCGGGTGAGAACAGGACGTAGCGGACTTCCTTCGGCATGGACGGCTCTCAGGGCTGGCGGCGGGCGAGCAGGACGGAAGCGGCCTCGGCCAGGGCCGCCAGCGCGGCGGCCGCCTCCGGGCTGAAATCCGGGCGCGGCACCGTATCGATGACGCAGAGCGTGCCGAGCCGCGATCCCTCCGGCAGGGTCAGCGGCGCACCGGCATAGAAGCGGATGTTGGGAGCGCCGGTGACCAGCGGGTTGTCCGAGAAGCGCGGATCGGCCGCGGCATCCGGCACCACCAGCACCGACGAGTCCCGGATCGCATGGTCGCAGAAGGCCTGGGCGCGGGGAGTCTCATGGCTGGCGGGCAGCCCCACCGCCGCCTTGAACCACTGCCGATCCGCATCGACGAGCGAAACCAGGGAGATCGGAACCTCGAAATCCGCCGCGGCGCGCTGCACCAGCGCGTCGAATTCCGCCTCCGGCCGCGTGTCGAGCACATTCACGCCGATCAGCGCCGCCAGGCGCCCCGCCTCCCGCCGCGCGTGCCCGAGCGCCAGGTCCCAGCCGATCTCCTCCGCCGGTTCCACGGCCATGGCTTCTTCCGTCATCCCGGCCTCCTCGACACGGTCGCAATCTGGCAGGCGCGGCTGAAGGAAGCGCTAACGCTCGGCTGGTGGGCACATGGTCTGGGTGCACCGCAGCACACGTCACTCAAGCTTCACGTCGCGGGCCGGCACCGCGCGATACAGCCCGCCCACGAAACGGGATCGGCCGAATCGCGGCCCGGCACCTCCCGGAGATTGGCGGGACGAGACCATGCACAGCCCCGACTTCCTGCGACCTTCCCGGCGCCGCTACCGGACGGTGTTCCTGTCCGATACCCATCTCGGCACCAAGGGCTGCCGCGCCGACTTCCTGGTGGACTTCCTGCGCCGCACGGACTGCGAGCGGCTGTACCTGGTGGGCGACATCATCGATGGCTGGCGCCTGCGGAAATCCTGGTACTGGGATGCCGACCACGACGAGGCCATCCGCCTGGTGCTGCGCATGGCCCGCGAGGGCTCCGACGTGGTCTGGATTCCCGGCAACCACGACGAGATGTTCCGCGACTGGCTCGGGCTGGAAGTCGCGGGCGTGCGCCTCGCCAAGGAGGCGGTGCACCAGGCCGCGGATGGCCGCCGCTTCCTGGTGATCCACGGCGATGAATTCGACAGCGTGGTGCGCTACGCCAAGGTCATCGCCCATCTCGGCGACTGGGCCTACGACGCCGCCCTGGCCGCAAACCGCCACTTCAACGCGCTGCGCCGCCGCTTCGGCTACCCCTACTGGTCGCTTTCGCAATGGCTGAAGCGCCAGGTGAAGGGGGCGGTGAAGGCGATCGATCGCTTCGAGGTGGCGCTGGCCCAGGAAGCCCGCCGGCGCGGGCTGGACGGCGTAGTCTGCGGCCACATCCACCACGCCGAGATGCGCGACGTTCAGGGCATCCTGTACATGAACGATGGCGACTGGGTGGAAAGCTGCACCGCGCTGGTCGAACACGAGGATGGTTCATTCCAGCTGGTGGACTGGGCGCGCGAGAACCGCTTTAGCTTCTTCCGGACCGGGGAGGATTCTTCGGTTGCGGAAGTGGCCCCGGTGGAGACACCGGAAGCGGTCTAGGCGAAGGGCGCGGGTTGGACGCAGGACAGGTCTGGGGGATGGGGGCTCTTCCGGCTGCGGAGGTGACCACGGCGACGGGACCGCTGCGCATCCTCGTCGTTTCCGATGCCTGGACGCCGCAGGTGAACGGCGTGGTGCGGACCATGCAGATCGTGGTCGAGGAACTGCGCGCCGGCGGCGACGTGGTGGAGGTGATCGGGCCGGATCGCTTCGCCACCCTGCCGACGCCCGGCTATGCCGAGATCCGGCTGGCGCTGGCGCCCCGCCGGCGACTGGCCCGGCTGGTCGAGGCGTTCCGGCCGGATGCGGTGCATGTGGCGACGGAAGGGCCGCTCGGCTGGGCGATGCGGGCGCTGTGCCGGCGGCGCGGCTGGCGGTTCACCACCTCCTTCCACACCAAGTTCCCGGACTACCTGCACGCCCGTACCCGCATCCCGAAATCCTGGTCCTGGGCGCTGATGCGGCATTTCCACGCGGCCGGCGGTGCCACGCTGGCCGCCACGCCGACCTTGGTGGCGGAGCTCGCAGGCCGCGGCTTCGCCCATGTGGTGCCGTGGTCGCGCGGCGTCGACCTGGAGCGTTTCCACCCGAAGGCCGCGGAACAAGGCGAGGCGGAGGCGTGGGAGGCGCTGCCGCGGCCGATCTTCCTGTACGCCGGCCGGGTGGCGGTGGAGAAGAACCTGGAGGCGTTCCTGGCGCTCGACCTGCCCGGCAGCAAGGTGGTGGTCGGCGATGGCCCGCAGCGCACCGCGCTGATGCGGCGCTTCCCCGCCGTGCATTTCACCGGCTGGCGCACCAACGGCCCGCTGGCCCGCGCCTATGCCCGGGCCGACGTCTTCGTCTTCCCGTCGCTGACCGATACCTTCGGCCTGGTGCTGCTGGAGGCACTGGCCAGCGGCACCCCGGTTGCGGCCTATCCGGTGACCGGGCCGCTCGACGTGATCGGCGAGGCGCCGGTGGGGGCGCTGGAGCAGGATCTGCGCGCGGCCTGCCTCGGCGCGCTGGAGGCGGACCGGGCGGCCTGCCGGGCGCATGCCACCCGCTTTTCCTGGGCCGCCTGCGCGCACCGGTTCCGCGACAGCCTGCTGCCGATCCCGGCACGGCCCCGCGCCTGAACAGGGGTCGAACCCACTCGGTTTCCTAACTCCGGCGGGGCGTGCTACCGCCGCAGGCATGGCGTGCGTCCAACCTGGCCCATGATGCGAAAGCTGATCCGGCATCCAGCGGTCCAGGGCGGGCTGGCGCGGCTTGTCGGGCTGTACCTGACGCTTGTGGTCCGCACCACGCGCTGGCGGCTGCTGGGGGCGGAGCCGGCGCTGGCGCTGGTGGCACAGGGGCAGCCGCTGATCCTGGCCTTCTGGCATGAGCGCCTGCCGCTGATCCCGCCGCTGTTCGACCTCGCCGGCGCCGCCGAACCCGCCGTGCGGTCGCTGCGCCCGCATGTGCTGGTCAGCCGGCACCGGGATGGGCGCTTCATTGGTGCGGCGGTGGCGCGGTTCGGCGTCGCCATGATCTATGGCTCCTCCCGCCGCGGTGGCGCCGGGGCGCTGGCGGGGCTGCTGCGGGCGTTGCGCCAGGGCCAGCCGGTGCTGATCACGCCGGACGGCCCGCGCGGCCCGCGCCGGCAGGCGGCGCCGGGGGTGGCGCAGCTGGCGGCGGTGTCCGGCGCGCCGGTGGTGCCGGTGGCGGGCGCGACCAGCGCGCAGCGGCGCCTGGGCTCCTGGGACCGCATGATGTTCCCGCTGCCCTTCGGCCGCGGCGTGCTGGTCTGCGGCGCGCCGATGGTGGTGGCGCGGGATGGCGCCGAAGCCGCGCTGCCCGCCATCGCCGCCGCGCTCAGCGCCGCCTGCGACGAGGCGGACCGGCTTTGCGGCACGGTCGAGCCAGCCCGCGCATGAGGCTGCCGGCGACGATGTGGCGGCTGGCCGCGAACCTGGCCGCGCCGCTGCTGCCCTGGCACCTGTCCCGCCGCGTCGGCCGCGGCAAGGAGATTGGCGCGCGCCTGCACGAACGCCGCGGCCTTGGGACCACGCGTCCACCCGGCCGCCTGCTGTGGCTGCACGCCGCCAGCGTCGGCGAGGCGCGGTCCGTGCTGCCGGTGATCGAGGCGCTGGCCGCCGCCGATTCGGCCCTGCACCTGCTAATCACCACCGGCACCGTCACCGGGGCGGAAACGCTGATGCGTCACCTGCCGCCTGACCTGGCACGGCCCGACGCGCCGCGCGTGATCCACCGTTTCCTGCCGCTCGATGTGCCGCGCTGGGTCGGGCGGTTCCTGGATGGCTGGCGGCCGGATGCTGGGGCGCTGGTGGAAAGCGAGCTGTGGCCCAACCTGCTGGAGGCGGCGCGGCAACGCGGCTTGCCGATGGCCCTGGTCAATGCCCGCATCAGTCCCCGCTCCTTCGCCCGATGGCGTCGCTTTCCGGCCACGGCCCGGGACATCCTCGGCGGCTTCCGTCTGGTGCTGGCGCGGACGGAGGAGGATCGTTCGCGGCTTCAGGCCCTGGGCGCCGTGGCGGCGCTGAGCTGGGGCGACCTCAAGGCCGCGGCGCCGCCGCTGCCGGTGGACCAGGCCGCGCTGGACAGGCTGCGCCGGTTGCTCGGCGACCGGCCGGTGTTCCTCGCGGCCTCGACCCACCCGGGGGAGGAGGCGCTGGTGCTGGAGGCGCATGCGCGTCTGGCCTTGGCGCGGCCCGACCTGCTGACGGTGCTGGTGCCGCGCCATCCGGAGCGCGGCGCGTCCGTGGCCGATCTCGCCGCGCGGCAGGGCCTGGCGGTGGCGCGGCGCAGCGACGGTGGCGCCCCAGGGGCGCAGGTCGCGGTCTATGTCGCGGATACGCTGGGCGAGCTGGGGCTGTTCTATCGGCTGGCCAGCGTGGCGCTGGTCGGCGGCAGCCTGGTGCCGCATGGCGGGCAGAACCCGCTGGAGGCGGCGCGGCTCGGCTGCCCGATCCTGCTCGGGCCGCACACGGCCAACTTCACGGAACCCGTGGCACGGCTGCTGCAGGCCGGCGGCGCCCTACGTGTGCGGGCCGATGCCGGGGCGCTGGCGGAGCAGGTGGCGGCCGTGCTATCGGATCATGGCAGGACGCGGGCAATGGTGGCGGAGGCCGCCTTGGTTGCGGAAGGCCAGGCCGGCCTGCCGGGGCAGGTGGCCGCGGCGCTGCTGGAGTTGATGCCGCCGGCCCGATAGGGCGAGCGGCCATGGCAACTGGGTCCGGACGGGGGCGGCAAGGTCGGCCCCCGCCACGGACGGCGCCCGAGATCGGGCGGATGCGGTCCTGCCCGGCCATGCGCGCCCCTCGGGTCGTGTTGTCGGGACGGCGGGGGTCTGAACGGAACAACATGGTCGAGGCCTGATGCGAGCACCCGCCTTCTGGGCGGGCAGTGGGGGGGTCATGCCCCTGCTGCTGTCCCCCTTCTCCGCGCTGTACGCGCAGGCCACCGCCCGCCGCATGGCGCGCCCCGGCTGGCAGGCGCCGATTCCGGTCATCTGCTGCGGCAATGCGACCGCGGGCGGTGCCGGCAAGACCACTGTCGCCATGGATCTCGGCCGCCGGCTTGCGGATCGCGGCGTCGCCGCGCATTTCCTGCTGCGCGGCTATGGCGGCACCCAGAAGGGCCCCCTGAGGGTCGACCCCGCCACGCATGACAGCACCATGGTGGGCGACGAGGCGCTGCTGCTGGCCGATGTGCGGCCGACCTGGGTTTCCGCGGACCGTGCGCTCGGCGCGCAGGCGGCGATCGCCGCCAATGCGCAGGCGCTGGTGATGGATGATGGGTTGCAGAACCCGGGCCTGCACAAGGATCTGTCGCTGCTGGTCATCGACGGCAGCTTCGGCTTCGGCAATGGCCGGGTGATTCCGAGCGGGCCGCTGCGCGAGCCCGTCGCCGCCGCCGCCGCCCGCAGCCACGCCGCCGTGCTGATCGGGGAGGATGAAACCGGCGCGCTCGACCAGTTGCCGCGCAACCTGCGCGTGCTGCATGCGCGCCTGGTGCCGGGGCCGGAGGCTGCGATGCTGGCCGGGCAGCCGGTCTTCGCCTTCTGCGGCATAGCCAACCCGCGCAAGTTCTTCTCGACCCTGCAGATGGCCGGGGCGGTGCTGGCAGGCCGGGAAGCCTTCGCCGACCACTATCCCTTCGATGCCGGGGACATGCAGGACCTGCTGGCCCAGGCCGATTCGCTGCGCGCGCTGCCGGTAACGACGAAAAAGGACTTCGTCCGCATTCCGCCGCAGTTCCGGTCCCGCGTCACGGTGGTGACCGTGGCGCTGGAATGGGCGGAATCGGCGCAGATCGAGAGCCTGCTGGACCCCTTGGCAGGCCGGGTGCCAATCCCGGCCTAGCCGTCCAGCGCGTGGCCGAACAGGTCCAGCAGCGCCAGGGTGAAGGCCCGCATGTTGGCCTCCCGGTCAGTGCTGCCGGTCTCCAGCGTCACCACCCGTTCGACGGGGCCGCTGATGGCGAGACAGCTATGCCCCGCCGCGTCGCCGTAGCGGTTGCCGGCCGGACCCGCCGCGCCAGTCTCGGCAATGCCCCAATCCGTGCCGAAGCGCGCCCGCACCGTCCGCGCCAGCAGCAAGGCGTAGGGCTCGGAGGAGGATCGCAGGCCGGCCATCTCGGCTGCCGTGATGCCGAGCAGCGCACCGCGCGCCTGCGCCGTGTAGACCACGGCGCCGCCGACGAAATAGGCGCTTGCCCCCGGCATGGCGAGCAACCCTGTCGAGACCAGGCCGCCGGCGGAGGATTCGGCCACGCCAACCGTTTCCCCGCGCGCCTTCAGCCGCGCGCCGATCTCCGCGGCGCGGGCAAAGACCTCGTTCACTCGGCGGCCTGCGCGTAGGCCTCGAGCGGCGCACAGGTGCAGACCAAGTTGCGGTCGCCATGCACGTTGTCCACCCGCTTCACCGGCGGCCAGTACTTCTGGCGCGCCACGTAGGGCAGCGGGAAGGCGGCTTCCTCCCGCGTGTAGGGGTGGGTCCACTCGTTGGCCATGACTTCCGCCGCGGTGTGCGGCGCGTTCTTCAGCGGGTTGTCGGCACGGTCCATCCGGCCCTGCTCGATGGCGCGGATCTCGCCGCGGATCGAGACCATGGCGGCGATGAAGCGGTCGAGTTCGGCCATCGTCTCGGACTCGGTCGGCTCTACCATCAGCGTGCCGGTGACGGGCCAGGACATGGTCGGCGCGTGGAAGCCGTAATCCTGCAGGCGCTTGGCGATGTCCTCGACCGAGGCGCCGCCATTCTGCTGGAAGCCGCGGCAATCCAGGATGCACTCATGCGCCACCATCCCCTGGCGGCCGCGGTAGAGCACCGGGAAATGCTCCGACAGCTTCGCCGCCATGTAGTTGGCGTTGAGGATGGCGACCTCCGTCGCGCGCTTCAGCCCATCCGGCCCCATCATGCGGATATAGGCGTAGGAAATCGGCAGGATGGAGGCGCTGCCGAAGGGCGCCGCGGCGACCGGCCCATGGCTTGTCGCCTGCGGCCCGGCCTCCGCCAGCATCGGATGCGCCGGCAGGAAGGGTGCCAGGTGCGCCGCGACGCCGATCGGACCCACGCCCGGCCCGCCGCCGCCATGTGGAATGCAGAAGGTCTTGTGCAGGTTCAGGTGGCAGACGTCGGCACCGATCGCGGCGGGCGAGGTCAGCCCGACCTGCGCGTTCATGTTGGCGCCATCCATGTAGACCTGGCCGCCCTTCTCATGGATCAGCGCGCAGATCTCCCGGATCGCCTCCTCGAACACGCCATGCGTCGAGGGATAGGTGACCATCAGCGCGGCGAGGCGGTCCGCATACTGGTCCGCCTTGGCGCGCAGGTCCGCGAGATCCACGTTGCCGTCGCGGTCGCAGCCCACCACCACCACCTTCATCCCCGCCATCACGGCGGAGGCCGGGTTGGTGCCATGCGCGGAGGACGGGATCAGGCAGATGTCGCGGGCCATGTCGCCGCGCGCGCGGTGCCAGCCGCGGATCGCCAGCAGCCCGGCATATTCGCCCGCGCTGCCGGCATTCGGCTGCAAGGATACCGCGGCGAAACCGGTGACGGCGCAGAGCCAGGATTCCAGCCGCCGGATCATCTCCAGGTAGCCGGTCGCCTGGTCGATCGGCGCGAAGGGATGGATGTTGCCGAAGCCGGGGAAGGTGACGGGGATCATCTCCGCCGTCGCGTTCAGCTTCATCGTGCAGGACCCCAGCGGGATCATGCTGCGGTTCAGCGCGACGTCCTTGTCTTCCAGCTTCTTCAGGTAGCGCAGCATCGCGTGTTCGGCGTGATGGCTGCGGAACACCTCGGCCGTCAGGAAGGCGCTGCCGCGGCCGAGCGCGTTGGGGATGCCGCCCTCCGGGTCGATGCCGTCGAGCTGCGGCGCCGCCATGCCGGCGGCCTCGCCGATCGCATCCAGCAGCGCCAGCAGGTTCTCCCGGGTCACCGTCTCGTCGCAGGCGATGCCGACGCCGCCGCCCTCGTGGCGCGCCAGGTTGAAGCCGCGCTTCAGGGCGGCGGCGACCAGCGCCTCCGACTTCGCGCCGGCCTCGATGCAGATGGTGTCGAAGATGTCGCGGTGGCGCAGGCCGAAGCCGGCGCGCTTCGCCGCCCCCGCCAGCAGCCGCGCCTGCAACGCCACGCGCCTGGCGATGCGGGTCAGGCCCTCCGGCCCGTGCCACACGGCGTACATGCTGGCCATCACCGCGAGCAGCACCTGTGCGGTGCAGATGTTGCTCGTCGCCTTCTCACGGCGGATGTGCTGCTCGCGAGTCTGCAGGGCCAGCCGCATCGCAGGATGCCCGGCGGCGTCGAGCGAGACGCCGACGAGGCGGCCCGGCATCAGCCGCTTATGCGCATCCTTCACCGCCATGTAGCCGGCATGCGGCCCGCCATAGCCCATCGGCACGCCGAAGCGCTGCGTCGAGCCGACGACGACATCCGCGCCCATCTCGCCCGGCGGCTTCAGCAGCACCAGCGACAGCGGATCGGCGGCGACGACGGCGAGGCCGTTCGCCTCATGCACCGCGGCGATCTCGCGCGTCAGGTCGCGCACCTCGCCGGTGGCGCCGGGATATTGCAGCAGCAGGCAGAACGGCTTTTCCGCCTTCACCGTCGCGACCACGTCGGCGGGCTTCGCGATCAGCACGCGGAAACCGAGCGGCTCCGCCCGTGCGGCGACCACGGCGCGGGTCTGCGGCAGCACGTCGGATGCGATGACGATCGTGTCGGATTTGCCGCGTGTGGCGGCGTGGGCGAGGGCCATCGCCTCGGCGGCCGCGGTCGCCTCGTCGAGCAGCGAGGCGTTCGCGACTGGCAGGCCCGCCAGATCCGTCACCACGGTCTGGAAATTCAGCAGCGCTTCCAGCCGGCCCTGGGCAAGCTCGGCCTGGTACGGCGTGTACGCCGTGTACCAGCCCGGATTCTCCAGCACGTTGCGCAGGATGACGGGCGGCGTCAGCGTGCCGTGGTAGCCGAGGCCGATCAGCGACTTGATGTCGGCCCGGTTCTTCCCGGCCAGCGCGCGCAACTCGGCGATCGCCTCGGCCTCGGTCGCCGCGGGCGGCAGCGGCAGCGGCGTGTTGCTGCGGATGTCGGCCGGCACGGTGCGCGCGGCCAGCGCCTCCAGGCTCTCGGCGCCGACCACCTTCAGCATGGCTGCGATCTCGGAGTCGGACGGGCCGATATGCCGGCGGGCAAATTCGCCCTTGTCCTCCAGCTTGGAAAGCTCTGCGATCGCGCTCATGCCAGTTCGTCCACGAAGGCGGCGTAAGCGGCTTCGTCCATCAGCCCGGCGACGGTCGCGGCATCGACACCCGACAGCTTGAAGAACCAGCCCTCGCCGGTCGGCGCGCTGTTGATCAGCGCCGGGTTTTCCGTCAGCGCCGCGTTGGTCTCGACCACCTTGCCGGCGACCGGGGCATAGACGTCGGAGGCCGCCTTGACGCTCTCGACCACGGCGATCGCCTCTCCTTCCGTCACCTCGCGCCCGGCTTCCGGCAGGTCGACGAACACCACGTCGCCCAGCGCGTTCTGCGCATGGTCGGTGATGCCGACGGTGGCGACATCGCCCTCCAGCCGCACCCATTCATGGTCCTTGGTGAATCGCAATTCGGCCATGTCGGAAATCCTTCTCAGCGGGCGTAGCGGTGGGGGGTGAAGGGCAGGGGGCAGATGCGGGCGGGCAGCGCCTTGCCGCGCACCGAAAGCGCGATGGCCGTGCCATCGGTCGCCGCGTCGCGCGCGACATAGCCCATGGCGACCGGCGCGTTGACGGAGGGGCCGAAGCCGCCGGAGGTCACTTCGCCGACCGTCTCGCCGGCCAGCTGCACCGGCGTGTGGCCGCGCGCGGGCTGGCGGCCTTCCGGCTGGATGCCGACGCGCAGGCGCGACGGACCATTGTCCAGTTCCGCGCGGCAGCGTTCGGCGCCAAGGAAATCCCAGGCGGTGCGGCGGCGCTTGCCCATGGTCCAGACCAGGTTGGCCTCGACCGGGCTGGTGGTCTCATCCAGGTCATTGCCGTAGAGGCACAGCCCGGCCTCCAGCCGCAGCGAATCGCGTGCGCCGAGCCCGGCCGGCAGCACGCCCGGCAGCGCCAGCAGCGCCTTCGCCAGCGCCTCCGCCTGTTCGGCCGGCACGGAAATCTCGACGCCGTCTTCTCCGGTATAGCCGCTGCGGCTGACCAGGCAGGCGATGCCCGCAATCTCGTGCTCGGCGAAATCCATGAACTTCATGGCGGCGACGCCGGGCGCCAGCGTGGCCAGCGCCGGCACCGCGGCCGGCCCCTGCAACGCGATCAGCGCCCGGTCGGGCAGCGGCCTCAGCGTGACGCCGGCGGGCAGCACCGCCTCGATGGCCGGGATGTCCAGGTGCTTGCGGGAGGCGTTGAGCACCAGGAACAGCCGGTCGCCGCGATTGGCCACCATGAAATCGTCCAGGATGCCGCCCTGTTCCGTCATCAGCAGCCCGTAGCGCTGCCGTCCGGGCTTCAATATCTGCACATCCGCCGGCGTCAGCTTCTCCAGCGCCGCCGCGGCGCCTTCACCGATCAGCTCGGCCTGGCCCATGTGGGACACGTCGAACAGGCCGGCGCTGGCCCGCGTGTGCAGGTGCTCGGCCATGATCCCGGCAGGGTATTGCACCGGCATCGCGTAGCCGGCGAAGGGCACCATGCGGCCGCCCAGGTCGCGATGCAGCGCCGCGAGCGGTGTCTCGAGCAATTCGGTATCGGCCACGGTGCCCCCAAAGGCTTCCCGTCGCCAAAGCGGCGCCGGGTCAATCCGTGGCCCCCCTCTGTCCGGTGACCTGAGAGATTCGGTCCGTGCCACCGGCGCGAGCCTTACTCCGTCGGTGCCGCACCCCGTTCGGGGAGCGAGCTTTCCAGAGTCCCGTTGCCGCCTTTCGATGGCATCCCGCGCGGCCCTATCTGCCTGAGCGTTTCCGGGGGCCGGTTGCGCCTTCGGCGGCGGCGCCACCAGCCCAAAGGGCGACGGCACCGCTCTCTCCCGCGCGGAGTTGCGGGAGCAGCGGGTATGCCCGAGCCGCTGGCCGCGCGCAACGGCGCGATAGCCGGCCGTGTGAGGGTCGCGGCGCGGCGGCGCTGCATGATCGCGCAGATGCGGCCAGAAAGTGCCTCGGACCGGTGCAGCCAGGCTTCGGGCAACTTGCTGCACCGCAGCACGTTGGCGGTCTGCAAATCCGGAACCCAGGCCATGTCCCGCCTCTCCGCTCCTCGCCCCGCCTCGACCGGCGCCTGGCTGGCCGGTGCCGCCGCCGTGCTGGGCGGCGCTGCGCTGGCCAACCACCTGCTGGCCCGGCGCAGCGAGAGGCGCAACCCGCCGCTCGGGCGCTTCCTCACGGTCGATGGCGTGCGGCTGCATGTGATCGAGGCGGGGGAGGGTCCACCCGTGGTGCTGCTGCACGGCAATGGCGCGATGGCGGAGGATTTCGTCCTCAGCGGCGTGTTCGATGCGCTGGCGCGCCGCCACCACGTGATCGCCATCGACCGCCCCGGCTTCGGCCACAGCGACCGGCCACGCAGCCGCGTGTGGAGCGCCGCGGCGCAGGCCCGGCTGATCCATCGCGCCCTGGCCCGCATGGGCGTGGACCGCCCAGTCCTGGTCGGGCATTCCTGGGGCACGCTGGTGGCGCTGCGCATGGCGCTGGATCATCCCGCCGATGCCGCGGCGCTGGTGCTGCTGTCCGGCTACTACACGCCGACGGCGCGCACGGACGTGGTGCTGTTCACCGGCCCCGCCATTCCGGTTCTGGGCGACGTGATGCGCTACACCATCGCGCCGCTGGTGAGCCTGATGATCCTGCCGATGCTGCTGCGGAAGATGTTCGCACCGGCGCGGGTACCCGGGCATTTCCGCCGCGGCTTCCCCTTCGGCCTGGCGCTGCGGCCCTCCCAGCTTCGTGCCAGTGCCGCGGACACCGCGCTGATGATCCCGGGCGCCTTCGCGATGCGACACCGCCACGGCGAGCTTGCGATGCCCGTCCTCATCATGTCCGGAGACGGCGACCGGATCGTCGATCTCGGCCGCCAGGCCAGGCGGATGCACCGGGAGGTGCCGGGCAGCGAACTGCGCATCGTGCCGGGCGCCGGGCACATGATCTACCACACGGCCCCCGGTGCGGTGGTCGCGGCGATCGAGGACACCGCTGGCCGCGCCCTCGTGTCGCGGCACCGTGATCAAGTCGCGGCAGAACCCGCTTCGGGTGGCGGCTTTCCATCCTGAACGCGGCGTTGAAATCCGAAGGGAACACCTGATGCGAGCCCTCGTCTGGCACGGCAAGGAAGATATCCGCTGCGACACCGTCACGGATCCGACCATCGAGGATCCACGCGACGCCATCATCAAGGTCACCAGCTGCGCCATCTGCGGCAGCGACCTGCATCTGTTCCACAACATGATCCCCGCCATGATGCCCGGCGACATCATGGGCCATGAGACGATGGGCGAGGTGGTGGAAGTAGGCGAGGCGGCGAAGGGCAAGCTGAAGAAGGGCGACCGCATCGTGGTGCCCTTCACCATCACCTGCGGCAATTGTCCGCAATGCAAGCGCGGCAACTGGTCCGCCTGCGAGGTCAGCAACCGCAAGGCGGAAGCGGCCGAAAAGCTGTTCGGCCACGCGCCCGCAGGCCTGTTCGGCTACACCCACCTGACCGGCGGCTACCCGGGCGGCCAGGCCGAATACCTGCGCGTTCCCTTCGCCGACGAGACGCACATCAAGGTGCCGTCGGGCATGACGGACGAGCAGGCTCTGTTCCTGTCGGACATCCTGCCGACCGGATGGCAGGCCGCCGTGCAGTGCGACATCCAGCCGGAGGATACCGTCGCGATCTGGGGCTGCGGTCCGGTCGGGCAGATGGCGATCCGCAGCGCCGTGCTGCTCGGCGCCAAGCAGGTCGTCGCCATCGACCGCCTGCCGGAACGCCTCGGCATGGCCGCCGCCGGCGGCGCCATCACCATCAACTTCGAGACCGAAAGCGTCGTCGAGCGCCTGAACGACCTGACCGGCGGCAAGGGGCCGGAGAAGTGCATCGACGCCGTCGGCATGGAGAGCCATGTCGGCCTGGCGCAGCCGGACACGTTGTACGACCGCGCCAAGCAGGTGGTGATGATGGAGAATGATCGCCCGCATGTGCTGCGGGAGATGATCTACGTCGCGCGCCCCTGCGGCGTCCTGTCCGTGCCCGGCGTCTACAGCGGGCTCATCGACAAGTTCCCGATGGGCATCGCCATGAACAAGGGCCTCACCTTCCGCATGGGCCAGACCCACGTCCGGCGCTGGACGGACGACCTGCTGCGCCGGATCGAGGAAGGCCAGCTCGACCCCTCCTTCGTCATCACCCACACGGTGGGGCTTGAGGAGGGGCCGGAGATGTACAACGTATTCCGCAACAAGCAGGACGGCTGCATCAAGGTGGTGCTGAAGCCATGAACCCCCTCGCGAACCGCACCCGCCCTCGCGGCGACCCACGCATCCTGCGCAGCGGCCCGGGCTCCCTCGGCAATGCGGATCGGCTGGCGCGTGCGCTGGGCTGGTTCAGCATCGGACTCGGCATCACCCAGATGCTGGCGCCGCGGCGCCTGACCCGGGCGCTGGGCATGCGCGGCCAGGAAAACCTGGTGCGGGCCATGGGCGCGCGGGAAGTGGCGAGTGGCGTGCTGTCGCTGTCCGTCGACCGCGGCCTCGGCATGCGGGCGCGTCTGGCTGGCGATGCGGTGGATGCCGCGGTGCTGCTGGCGGCGGTTCGGGGCGCTGGCCTGAAGCGGGACAACGTGGCGCTGGCGCTGGCCATGGTCGGAGGCATCGCGCTTCTGGATTTCGTCGCGATGCAGGCGCTGGAGGCCCGGCACAGCCGCGAACGCGCCTTGCCGCGCAGCCACGCGCCGTTGCGCCGGCACCGCGGCGACCGCAGCGGCTTCCCGCAGGGCCTGGCCCGCGCCCGCGGCGCGGCGCAGGATTTCGAAACGCCGCGGGACATGCAGAGCTGGCCGGAGCCGCGGGTCTCCGCCCGCCCTGCGGCACAGACCGGCACATAGGCGTCAGGCCGCTCGCTTGGCCTCCGCGGCGCGCAGCAGCGCGCGCCGCAATTCCTCCAGCCCGAACGGCTTGCGTAGCAGCGGCAGCCCGGCCGCGGCCACCCGCAACGGTGCGCCGCTGAAGCCGCTGCACAGCAGGATCGGCAGGTCCGGCCGCTCCGCTCCCAGGCTTCGCGCCAGGTCGAGGCCATCCTGCTCGCCCGGCATCACCACATCGGTCAGCACCAGGTCCGGCGCCGGGCCCCGGTTGACGGCGGCGATCGCCAGGGCGGCGGAGGCGACGCGGACGACCTGGTGGCCGAGGTGGCGCAGCATCTCCTCGGTCAGCGCCGCGACATCCTCGTCATCCTCGACCAGCAGCACGCGCAGCGGCGCCGCCATGGCCTGCGGCTCCACCCGGTCGGCGGGTCTTCCGGCCATTGCCTGCTTCGCGCGGGGCAGCAGCAGGGTCACCGTCGTGCCGCCTTCGGCCGCGTTCGAGATGCGCGCGGCGCCGCCGGATTGGCGCACAAAGCCGTAGACCTGCGCCAGGCCCAGCCCGGTGCCCCGGCCGGCTTCCTTGGTGGTGAAGAAGGGCTCGAAGGCGCGTGCCAGCACTTCCTGCGTCATGCCGGTGCCGCTGTCGGTCACGGACAGCGACAGGAAATCGCCATCCAGCTGGTCGGGGTCGCTGGCCCGGCGCAGCGTGGCATTCCCGGCGGACAGGCGCAGCGTGCCGCCGCGCGGCATCGCATCCCGCGCATTCACGGCGAGGTTGAGCAGCGCCAGCTCAAGCTCTCCCGAATCCACCATCACCGGCCACAGATCCTGGCCTGCCTCGATCCCGATCGTGATGTCGCCGCGCAGCGTCCGCGACAGCAGGTCGCGCATCTCGACCAGCCAGCCGGCGAGGTCGAGCGGCTCGGCGTTCAGCGCCTGGCGCCGGGCGAAGGTCAGCAGCCGGCGTGTCAGCTCCGCACCGCGCTTGGCGGCCTGGCCCATGGCATCCACCAGCTTGTCGCGCCGCGCCGGGTCGTTGGTGGTGCGCAGCAGGGCGACACCGCTGGTGATGACAGACAAAAGATTGTTGAAGTCGTGCGCAACGCCGCCGGTCAACTGGCCCAGCGCCTCCAGCTTCAGGGTCTGGAACAGGCGCGCCTGTGCGGCCTCGCGGGCCCGCACCTCCTGCTCCACCTCCCGCCGCAGGCCGCGGTTGACATCCTCCAGCCGCATCTCGGCGGTCTTGCGGTCGGTGATGTCCATGTTCAGGCCGATCAGGCGCACCGGCTCCCCGGCTTCGTCGAAGACCATGCGGCCGCGCCCCGAAAGCCAGCGCATGCCCCGGCGCGGGTGCATGATGCGGTATTCGGTGTGGAAATCGGTCGCCTTCTGCTTGATGCAGGCGCTGAGCGCCAGTTCCGCAGCCCCGCGATCCTCCGGCAGGATGGAGGCTGCCCATGTGGCGTAGGACGGATTGGTGGTATCCGGGTCCAGGCCGTACAGGTCGAAATACTCCTCCGACCACTCCACCCGGTCATTCTTGATGTCCCAATCCCAGGTACCCGCGCCGGCATAGCTTTGCGCCAGGCGCAGGCGCTCCTCGCTTTCGCGCAACCGCGTGTTCGCGGCCTCCAGTTCCGCGGTCCGCGCGGCGACGCGCTGTTCGAGCTGGCTGTTGGCGTCCGCCAAGGCGGCATTTGCCTGCTCCAGTTCCTCCGCGATGACGTGCAGTTCCTCAAGTGCCACACGAAGGTTCTCGGCGGTCGCGGCCTCGATGGCGCGGTCGGCCGACCCGGCCGCGCCGCCAATCACCGTGGCTGGCTCCAGCCGGTAAGGTCGCAGGCGGTCCTGCGCTGCCGCCGCCGCGGCTTCCCGCCGCGCCAACTGGCCCTCGACCTCGCGTAGCCGATCGGTGCAGGCGGCAAGCTCGGTCTGCAGGCGCAGCCGCTCGGCGGCGAGGTCGGCCGCCTCCTCGCGCGCATCTTCCAGCGCGACCCGCAATTGTTCCAGCTCGTCCTCCCGATGCGAGACTGAATTTCGCATCGCTGTCGCGTCCGTCATCCGGCGGTCCCTCGCTTGCGCGACTTTTTGAACGATCTAGCGTTACATCCCTGGCATAGGGAATAGAAGCAAGCGGCCTCTCGGCAGGAAAGTTTCGGCCGGCTCAACCGCGGGCTGCAGGTTGGAGCGAATTCGCTGGATCAGCACGACACCATCGTTATCGGAGCATCAGCCGGCGGGGTCGATACGCTGGCTGGAGTCTGTCGCGGCCTGCCGGAGGATTTGCCGGCGGCGGTCCTCGTGGTGCAGCATATCTCCCCTACGTCGCGCAGCGCCATGCCGGAAATTCTTGCCCGTGCGGGAAGGTTGCCGGTGCTGCCGGCCGTCGACGGCGCGCCGATCCGCCGCGGCACCATCGTGGTGGCGCCGCCCGACCTGCATCTTCTGGTTTCGCCCGATGGCGAACACATCAACCTGCGCCGCGGGCCGCAGGAAAACCGCACGCGGCCGGCGATCGACCCGCTGTTCCGGTCCGCCGCCGTGGCGCGGGGGCCGCGCGTGATCGGCGTGGTGCTGAGCGGCATGCTGGACGACGGTACGGCCGGGCTGGTGGCGGTCAAGGCCTGCGGCGGGATCAGCGTGGTGCAGGATCCGGAGGATGCTGCCTGGCCGGACATGCCCCGCAACGCACTGCTGGGGGACAGCCCCGATTATTGCGTGCCCGCCGCCGAATTGCCGATGCTGCTGTCTCGCCTGGCACGCACCGCCGCCGCCGCGTCGTTTCCCGTTTCGCCACGCCTGCTGGCCGAAGCTCGCATCTCGCAACAGGAGTTCGCCTCCATGCCCCCCAGCAGCGGTGCGGTCGGCCGGCCGAGCCGGATGAGCTGCCCGGCCTGTGGCGGCGTGCTGAACGAGATCGAGGATGAGAAGCTGCCGCGCTTCCGTTGCCAGATCGGTCACGCCTTCGGCCCGGAATCCCTTGCCCTGACGCAGCAGGAAGCGCTGGAGGAGGCGCTTTCGGTGGCGATCCGCACGCATCACGACCGCCGGCAACTGTTCCTGCGCATGCGGCAGCAGGCCGAACAGCGTGGCATGCGGCACGCCTCCCGGCGTTGGCAGATGGCGGCGGAGGAGGCGGAGCGCGCCGCAAGCCTTATTTCCAGCGCGATCGGCATCCTGCGCAGCGAGGAGGCGGAGGCCGTGCAGGATGGCATGGAGCCGCCCGACTGAGGCCGCAGAATCCTCAGGCCAGTTTCTGCCGCTCCGCGATGTCGTGCACCATGGCGATGAGGATTGGCGGGTCCTCCTTTGGGAAGTGCTGCAGGCACAACTCCACCGCGCGCTCCTGCCCGTCCGGGCCGCGTATCATCGCCTCGATCACCAGTTCCGGCCGCTTGCCCTCCAGCACCGGGGCCAGCATGGCGCGGAAGGGCTGCAGGGCGACGCCGACCAGAAGATCCGGCAGGGCGATGCGGCGCAACTGCGCGATCGTGTGGCCCAGCTTCTGTTCGCCGCCGTGGTTGACGAGCAGGAAGCGCAGCGTCTCCGGGTCCAGGAAATAGACCTCGTTCAAGGACTGCCCGATGATGCGGCCGAGATACCGGGCGTAGTCCTGGTCCTGCCGCGCCTCGGTCACATCCTCGATGATCAGCACCACACCCTGTGTCGCCTGGGTTTCGTAGCGAAGGGGTGAGACGCGGACGCGGCAGGTCAGGCTGCGGCCACGTCGGTCGACCGCCGCCACCACCTGCTCGGAATGTTCCGCCTCGCCGCCCAGCACACGCAGCATTTCGGCGCGCAGCCGGTCTACCGGCAGGCCGATGTCGAGCCCGAACACATCCTGGCCCTGCACCTCATCCGCCCGCAGGCCCCAGATACCCTCGTTCCAGCGGTTCCAGGATTGCACCTTCAGGGACGCATCGAGGACGACGATGCCGGCATCCATGCTGCGCAGGACCCCCTCCGCATAACGGTGATACTCGGCATTCTCCTCCTGCCGCAGGCGCAGCTCCTCGTTCACCGCCTCCAGCTCGTCGTTGGTGGATTGCAGCTCCTCGTTCATCGTCTCCAGCTCCTCGTTCGTGGACTGGAGTTCCTCGTTCGTGGTCTCGAGTTCCTCGTTGGTGGATTGCAGTTCCTCGTTGGTGGTCTCCAGCTCCTCGTTCGCGGACTGCAATTCCTCGACCGTGGTTTCCAGGGTTTCCTGTGCTGTCTGCAGTTCCTGCTGCATGGCCCAGGCGCGGGTGGTGTCGGTGAAGCCGATGAGGGTCGCGAATTGCTGGCCCTCCCGCCCGAACAGCGGCGTCACCTCGATGGTCAGGCGGACCGGCTCGGCCGGGGGGCGGTGGTATTCCTGGTGATCCACGCGGACGCTGCGGCCGGCGCGGGCGGCTTCCTCGATCCGGCTGCGAAGCTCCGCCGGGCGGTAGGAGATCGAAAGGTCATGGAACGGGCGGCCGACATCGCCTTCGCCCACCTCCAGCAGGCGGCGTGCGGAGGGGTTGGCGAAGACCAGCAGCCCCTCCCCATCCACCGCGAGGTAGGCCTGTGCCGTGCTGTCAGCGATCGCTTCCAGCAGTCGCTGGTGCAGCGCCGGCACCCGGGCGGTATTCGGTGCCGCGCCATTGGCGCCGATGGCGATCGACCCGCCGATGCTGCGGCGCCAGGTTTGCGGCACCTTGCGGAAGATGCGGTGCTTCAGGTCGACCGCCTCGAACAGCCGCGACCGCGCCAACTGGGTCTCCGCCTTGCCGAGGAACTCAGCCCGTCCTCGGCCAGGGCGTAGTGCAGCCGGGGCAGGACCTGGTTCTGGGTTTCCGTCTCCAGGTAGATCAGCAGGTTGCGGCAGACCAGCAGGTCGATGCGGATGATCGGCGCGTCATGCACCACGTTGTGCCGGCCGAAGATCACGCATTTCCGCAACTCGCGCTGGAAAACATAGTGGTTCGGCGTGCGGTCGAAATACTTGGCCAGCAGTTCCGGCGGCACGCCCTCCACGTCGCGCGGCGCGTAGGTGGCGTGGCGCGCAGTGCGGAGCGCGTCCTCGTCGAGGTCGGTGGCGTAGATCTTCAGGCGGTTGCAGACGTCGGCCCCGAACACCTCGGCGAAGGCCATGGCCAGGCTGTAGGGTTCCTCCCCGGTGGCGCAGCCGACGCTCCAGATGCGCAGGTGGCCATCGGTGCCGGCGCGCTCCCGCAGCCGCGGCACCACCTGGGTGCGCAGTGCGTCCCAGGCCTCGGTGTCCCGGAAGAAGGAGGTGACGTTGATGAGGACGGTGTTCAGCAGTTCCGGGAATTCGCCCGCGTGCTTCTCCAGGAAGGCATGGTAGGCACCGAAGCCCTCGATGCCCACGTCCTCCATGCGTCGCAGGATCCGCCGCCGCAGACTGGACTTCTTGTAGCCACGGAAGTCGACCCCGCGATTTTCCTGGATGTAGCGGATGAGCGCCTGGAGTTCGGGCTCAACCGTCTCGGTTCCGGTCATCGTCGGTCCTGTCTGCAACGTGACCGGTCTAGCACTTCATCCTTCGTCCTGCACGCGAAAGCCTGCCCTGGCGGAAGGCCTGCCCTGCCTATTGCAGCGGCGCGGCGTCTTCATCCGGGGCCTCGGTCCAGGCACCGGCCGGGGCTGCAACCTCGGGTGTCGGGTTGTCGGCCAGGATGGCGGCGGTGTCGTCGTCGAAGGCGGTCACCACGGCGCCGTCCTCCGCCGCCTCCGCCAGCCCCAGCGCCGCCAGGCTGGCTGCCACCACCCGCGCGGCAAGCGCAGCGGTACGCTCGTCGCGGCATTCCACCACCACCTCTGCCTCCTCCCCGTCGTCCTGCACCAATTCCACCAGGAAGAACTGCGCGCCCTGGCGTTCGGAGGTTTCCCAGACGCCTTCCGCGGTCCTGCGCATCGGAGTCACCGCGATCGAGATTGATTCGTCCTTGGTGGAAGCGGCCTTGCTGTCCGACATGATGCGATCCTCCTGCGCGACCCGCCACGCTGCGCGGGACGTTCGACTGAACGCGGGCGCTCCGCCGTGTGTGGCAGGCCTTTCCGCCGGCGCAAGATCGCGATGCTGCATCGCGAAACGCCGAGAAGCTACGGATGCGCAAAGAACCTTTGCGGGTGTGTGCTGTTGGAATGAACACAGGCGAGGGCGCGACTTCATCGAAGTCGGGCGGTCTGAGGAAATCACAGCAACAGCAGCCGAGGTGGGCAAATGAGCGACACGCGAATGCCGGGACACACCGGCCCGACACCGGCAGGCAACACGCCGGGCCATATGGGCGGCACCAGCATGGGTAGCCAGTCCAACGACGCCATGCGGCGCACGGCCGATGAGGCACGCGCCGCTGCTGGCACGATCCGTGAGGAAGCCGCGGGCGTCGCGAGCGACATCAAGAAGGAAGGCGCCGAAGTGGTGCGTGCCGCGCGCGAGCGCGCCGAGAGCTTCGCCGAGGCGCAGCAGCAAGCCGGGGCGGAGCATGCGGACAGCGTCGCGCGTTCCGTGCATGGCGCCGCCGACAAGCTCGGCGAGACATCGCCGCAGGTCGCACGCTACGTGCACGAGGCGGCGAACGCGATGGAGGGCATCGGCCGCACGCTCCGCGAAAGCACGCCGGGCGAGTTGCTTGGCCGCGTCGAGGACATCGCGCGCCGTCAGCCGGTCGCCTTCTTCGGCGCCGCGATGCTGGCGGGCTTTGCGCTGGTGCGCTTCGCGAAAAGCTCCGCCGATGCCTCTCGCCGCCGCCGCAGCGGCGGCTACACAAGCGAGTATTCCGGTGGCTACTCGGATTACACGGGGCGGCGGGTCGACCATGACAACGACCATCGCGCCGGCGCCGTGAGCCAGCGTCCCGTCGGGGCCGGTGGCGCCCCGGGCTGGGTTCCGCCGACGACGCCGGGTGCCAATGATGCGCATGCCGGAACGCACACAGGTGATGCCTCCGCGCCGGCACGCCCGGCAACGCTTGCCGCCGCATCACTGGGTGGCGCGGCGGCCTGGCCGGGTGGCAAGGCGCGCGATACCGATTTCCCAGAACGGGCTGGCTGAGGAGATACGGGCATGCCATCCGAGAACTATCAACCGACACAACCCACGGAGCGCTACATCGCGGACCGTCCGGCGAATGACCGTTCGCTGCCGGAGCTGTTCAGCACCGTCATCGGCCAGATGTCCACGCTGTTCCGCCAGGAGATCCAGCTGGCGCGGGCCGAGATGGGCGAGAAGGTGGGCCACGCGGCCGGCGCCATCACGCCGATCGCCGCGGGTGCCGCCATGCTGCTCGGCACCTTGATCCTGATGCTGTTCGCGCTGGTTTCGCTGCTGGTCTACTTCGATGTCCCGGTGGGCTGGTCGCAGCTCATCGTCGCGGTCTTCGCGGCGCTGGTCGGCTACCTGCTGATCCGCAGCGGGCTGAACCGCCTCAACACAGCCAACCTCGTCCCGAACCGCACGGCCGAACAGCTGTCGCGGGACGCCCAGGTCGCAAAGGAGCAGGTGCGATGAGCAGTGCAACGGATCCCGGCAACCGCACCAGCGCGCAGATCGAGAACGAGGTCGAAGCCACGCGCGCCAACCTGACCGAGACGCTGGAGCAGCTGCGCGACAAGGCTTCGCCCGGCCAGCTGTTCGAGCAGGCAATCGACTATGCGCGGAGTTCCGGCGGCGCGGAATTCACCCGCAACCTCGGCGCCTCCGTGCGCGACAACCCGCTGCCGCTGCTGTTGATCGGCGCCGGAATTGGCTGGCTGATGATGTCCGGCAACCAGACCGGGCGGCGCGGCGTGACGCGGACCTACGACTACGAGGACGACTACGCCGACAGCTACGGCAGCACCTATTCCGGTCGCCGCGTCGGTGTCTACGAGGCACCCTCCCGCGGGATCGGCGAGCGGGTCAGCGGGGCCGGTAGCGCGGTGACGGGGGCTGTATCCGGTGCGGCTGGCACCGTCTCCGATGCGGCCAGCCGGGCTGGCGAAGCGGTGGGCGATGCGGCCAGCGCCGTGCGCGAGAGTGTGGCCAGCGCCGCGAGCAGCGCGGCTGATGCTGCCAGCGCCGCCTATCGCAGCGTGGCCGGTGCGGTCGGATCCGCGGCTGGTTCCGTGCGCGGTGGCGCGCGACATGCGGGCGACCGGGCATCGCGCTTCGCCGGCGGCTCGCGCGACCGCTTCGGCAACTATGTCGGGGAGTCGCGGGACCGTCTTGGCCATTACGCGGAGGATGCCCGCGACCGCTTCGGCCACTACGCGGACGACGTGCAGCATGGTGCGTCGCGCCTGATGCAGGAACAGCCGCTGGTGATCGGTGCCGTCGGCCTCGCCCTTGGTGCCGCGATTGGTGCGCTGTTGCCTGGCACGGAAACCGAGGATCGTTGGATGGGCGAGACCCGCGACGACCTGGCCGAGCGGGCGCAGGAGATGGCCCAGCAGGGCTATGAGCAGGCGCGCGAGAAGGTCGGCGAACAGGCCGAGCGGGCGCGCGAGGCGGTCAGCGGCGCCGCGGCGGGCCTGGTGCCGCAGGTGCGTGAGGCGGTGCGCGAGACGGCGAAGGACATTGCCGGTCAGGCCCATGGTGCGATCGGCAAGGCCGAGGAGGCCGTGAAGGACCGGTCCGCCACGGCGGGCACGTCCAGTGCGGCGTCTGCCGGCGGCACGTCGCCCGGCAATACCAATCCCGGTGGCACCACCGGTAGCGGATCGCTGGCCACGCCGTATGTCAGCCCCACCGCGACGCATTCGGGTTCCACCACGACGCCGATTGCGCCCGGTGCTGGAACCGGCTCCGGCCGGGTCTAGTCCAGCAGGACCAGGCCCTGACGGACCGCGCCCTCCAGCAGGGCGCGGTCCGGACGGCCGCGGGACAGGACGCGAAGGCCCATCACCAGGGCCACCAGCAGCCGCGCGAGGTCGGCCGGATCCCGCGCGGCATTGATGCTGCCCGCACGCTGGCCCGCTTGCGCGGCACGGCGGAAAAAACCCTCCAGCTCCGCGAGCCGCGCCGTCACCACCTGCCCGACATCGCGGTCGTGTGGCGCCAGTTCCAGCGCCGAATTCACCAGCAGGCAGCCAAGCCTGTCGCGCAGCGATCGGGCGACGATCTCCTGCAGCATCGTCTCGATCGCCTGCCGTGGCGTGAGCTCCGCCTCCAGCCGCGCGATGCGCGTCCGCATTCCCATGTCGAGGTAGCGGTCCAGGCAGCGTGCGAACAGCCGGCGCTTGTCGCCGAAGGCGTTGTAGAAGCTCGCCTGGCCGATCCCCATCGCCTGCCCGAGGTCGCGCACGGACGTCGCGGCATAGCCATGGCGCCAGAACCGCTGCATCGCGGCCTCCAGCACCCCATCCTCGTCGAATTCGCGCGGCCGGGGCATCGGCGGCAGGACCTTTCAACTGGCTGGCGCGCCGCGCGGCCGACTCCGCCGCGCCGTGGCAGCTTGCCCGATATGGAGCGAACAGTCCATAATACCGGATCGTAATGTCACCGGGGGTTCCCAGCCATGCTCACCCGCCTTGCCGCGCTCGCCGTGGGCGTAACGCTCACCGCCTGGGTGACCGCGGCGCCGCTCCAGGCGCAGCCCGTGCCGCCCGAACGCGTGCTGCGCATGGTGCCGAACGCGGACCTGCAGACGCTGGACCCGATCAACACGACGGCCGGCGTGGTGCAATCGCATGCGCACATGATTTACGACCAGCTGTTCGGCCGCGATGCGCAGCAGCGCCCGCAGCCGCAGATGGTGTCGGCATACAGCGTCTCGCCCGATGCGCTGGTCTGGCGCTTCACGCTGCGCGAGGGGCTGAAGTTCCACGACGGCGCGCCCGTGACGGCGACCGACGTGGTTGCCTCCCTGCGGCGTTGGGGCGCGCGCGACCCGCATGGCCGGCAGATCATGGCCATCACCACCGCCATGGAAGCACAGGCCGATGGCCGCACCGTGGCGTGGACGCTGAGCCGGCCCTACGGCCTAATGCTGGACGCGCTGTCGAAGCCCGCCGGCAACATGCCCGCCATCATGCCAGCGCGCGTCGCAGCCACAGACCCCTTCACGGCCATCCGGGAGACCATCGGCAGCGGCCCCTTCATCTTCGTGCGGGAGGAATGGGTGCCGGGCAGCACGGTGGTGTATCGCCGCAATCCGGACTACGTGCCGCGTAGCGAGCCCGCCTCCGGCACCGCCGGCGGCAAGGTGGCGCATGTGGACCGCGTGGAATGGCTGAACATCGCCAACGCGCAGACCTCCGCCCTGGCGCTGATCCAGGGCGAGATCGACTATGTCGAGAGCCCCGGCGTGGACTTCCTGCCGATGCTGCGGCGGCGCGGCATGCAGATCATCCGCACCAACACGCTCGGTGCGCCGGGCATGATCCGCATGAACCACATCCACCCGCCCTTCAACGACCAGCGCGCGCGGGAAGCGCTGATGCTGCTGGTGAACCAGGAGGAATTCCTCCAGGCGATGTTCCCGGACCCGTCGCTGTACCAGGTGTGCCACGCCTTCTTCATCTGCGGTTCGCCGCAGGAGACGAATGCCGGTGTCCCCGAAGGCCTCGGCACGCCGGCGGCACGCGAACGGGCGCGGCAGTTGCTGCGCGAATCAGGCTATGACGGCAGCCCGATCGTCATCATGGACCCGACCGACAATCCCTTCGTCCATGCCGCGACGCTGGTGCTGGCGCAGCAGATGCAGTCGGTCGGCTTTCGCACGGATGTGCAGGCCACCGACTTCGCGTCCATGGCCGGGCGCCGCGCCAACCGTCGTCCGCCGAGCGAGGGCGGCTGGCATATCGGCCTGACCTTCTGGAACGGGCTCGGCGCGTCCGACCCGGTCGGCAACGTGCCGATGCAGGCAAGCTGCGAGCGGGCCTGGCCGGGCTGGCCGTGCGACCCGGCGCACCAGGCGCTGATCGATGCCTTCCCCTATGCCGCCGACGCCGCCGAGCGGAAGCGCATCCTGGAGGAGCTGCACGCCAGCGCCTACCGTCTGGTGCCCTACGTCCCCTACGGGCAGTGGTACCTGCCGAGCGCGGTAACGCCGCGCATCAGCAACGTTCTCGCGATGCCGGGCATCATCATCGCCTGGAACATCCAGAAGACCGCGCGCTAGCCTCGCGGACGGCAGATCGGCGGCCCCTGCGGACCGCCCAGCGGTCCGAGGCCGTGAACGCGGCCCGCCGCCTATGCGGCGGGCCAAGCGGCCGGACAGCCACGCCCGGCACAGCCGCGCCCGGCGCGCGAGGGCCTCAAGAAGCCACCGTATCCGCCATCTCCGCCTGGCGCTGCCCCATCGGCCGTTCCGGGCGGGTGGTGGTGTCGCGGGCGGTCTGGTGTTCCATCTCGGCGTTCACCTCTGCCCCCAGAAGGATCACTGCCGCCGAGATCCAGATCCAGGTCATGAAGCCGATGACGGCGCCGAGCGAGCCGTAGGTCTCGTTGTAGCTGCCGAAATTGGCGACATACCAGGAGAAGATGGCGGAGACGCCAAGCCAGGCGAGCGCGGCAAAGGCGCTGCCCCAGGTCACCCAGCGCCAGCGCGCCTTCGCCCGGCTCGGCCCCCAGCGATACAGGCAGGCCAGCACCAGCGAGACCACCAGCAGCAGCAGCGGCCAGCGCCCATAGGCGAGCAGCGCCTCCACAGTCGAGCCCAGGCCGACGAAGCCCAGCACCACCGGCAAGGCGACCACCGCCACCATGGTCAGGATGGCGAAGACGATGAAGCCAAGGGTGAACAGCAGCGTCGTCACAGTCAGCTTGATGAAGCTGCGCTTCTCATGCTCCTCGTAGACCACGTTCAGGGCATCGAAGACCGCCTTCGCCGCCTGGTTGGCGGACCACAGCGAGACCAGCAGGCCGGCAATCGCGCCGAAGCCCAGCGTACCGGTCGCGGTCTCGGCAACGCGGCTGACCTGCTCGTTGATGATGTCCATGCCGCCGCCGGGGACGACGCCGCCGAGCGCTTCCAGGTGACCCTGGATCGTAGCGGGGTCTGCGACCAGCGCATACAGCGACACCAGCGCAGCAATCGCCGGAAACAGCGCCAGCAGCGTGTAGAAGGTGATGCCGGCGGCCTCCGTCAGCAGCCGGTCTTCGCTGGCCTGGGACAGGGTGCGCTTCGCCACCTGCCACCAGCCGCGCGCCGGGATTTCGGATGGGGTGGTGGCATTTCGTCCGCGACCTTGAACCTCGCTGCCAGTCGCGGCGTCCTGTTGCCCGGTGCCCACCTGACCCACGCGCCGCTGGCGTGCGGCATCGCGTCGGGCTCGCGACAGCACCGGCTGTGGGCCGCCCCGCTTGGCATTGATGGCCAGCAATCCGGCCAGCGCTGCCGCGGCGACCATCCATCCCCCGCCGCCCTGGCGGGCATCCCCCTGATTGTCCGGCATGTGCGAAGGCCTCCGTCGTTCGGTGGCGCAACGCAACCGCGCCGCCCGGGTGCCGCCGGTGCGGAAACTTTTTGCCGCGCGGGGCGCTGAACGATGCGGGATGGCAAGGGAGGAGGCGATGCTGGAGGCACGGCCCGCCCCGGCGCGGAAGGCGCCGCCCGACCGGACGCCGGCGGTGCGGGATGGCGCGAGCCCGGTCCTGCAATTCCCGCCTCGCCCCACTGCCGCGGCCACGCCCCGGCAACAGGCGGCCCCGCCACCTGCGTCCCGCGATGAACCGCCACCCGCCCTGGTCTGGCTGCTTCTGGAGCGTCTCGGTGCGCCGGTGCGGCGCGGCGTGCTGCTGCTGCTCGCGACCGCGGCCCTCGCCCTCGGCGTGGTGTCGGAAGGCGTCCGGCCGGGGACCTGGCGCCGCACGCTGCGCGCGGAGTTCCGCCGTACCCTGCGCCAGGCCATCGCCGGCGGCCTCGGCACGGTCCTCATTACCGCCTGCATCGTCGGCTGGGGCATCGTCCACCAGACGCTGACCTGGCTCAGCTACGCGGGGCAGGAGGGCCTCACCGGCAACCTGCTGACCGTGGTCCTGGTGCGGGAGGTGACGCCGGTGCTGGTTGGGCTGATCCTGCTCGGCCGCAGCGGCACCGTCACGGTGGTGGAGTTCGGCGCCACCAAGGCCAGTGGCCAGTTGGACGTGCTGGAGGCGCAGGGCCTCGACCCCTTCGCGCTGCTGGTGCTGCCGCGCGTGGTGGCGCTGTCGCTCGCCTGCTTCACGCTGGGCGTCATCTTCCTCGGCGTCGCATTGGCCACCGGATACATGACAAGCTGGCTGGGCGGCCTGGCCCAGGTGACGCCGCGCGAACTGCTGGTGAACCTGTTCGGCGCGACGGATACCGCGGAGTTCGCGCTGTTCGCGGTGAAGCTGGTGCTGGTGGGCGCCGTGGTGGCGCTGGTCTGCGCCATCACCGGCATGTCCTCGACGCGCGCGGAGACGCCGTCCCACCTGCTGCCGCGCGGCTTCGTGCGCGGCTTCCTCGGCATCCTGGCCACCAGCGCGCTGCTCAGCGTGGCGGCGGCGTGATGGCGGGGGGCGCGCCCGTGCTGGACCTCCAGGCGGCACTTTCCGAGCCGGGCGTCTCGCCGATCGACGGGCCGGTGGAGTTGCGCCTGGCGCCGGGGGAGTTGGCGCTGGTGCGGGCGGAGGATCCGGCGATGGCCCGCGCGCTGGCCTTGCTGTGCGCCGGGCTGGTCCCGCTGCGGGCGGGGCGCGTCGCCTTCCTGGGCCAGGATTGGGCAACGCTGCCGCGGCAGCCGGCGCAGGCGCTGCGCGGCCGCATTGGCCTCGCGCCGGGTGATGGCGGCTGGCTACCGCATCTCAGCGTGGCGGACGGCATGCTGCTGGCCCGTCGCCACCACGACGACATCCCCGATGCGGCCCTGCGTGAGGAGGCCGAGGCGCTGGTCCGGCTGTTCGGCCTGCCCGGCTTGCCGCTGGAGCATCCGGCGGAGATGTCGCGTGAAGACCTGGCGCGGGCCGGCTGTGCACGCGCCTTTCTCGGCGCGCCGGCGCTGGTGCTGCTGGAAAGCCCGCTGGACCGGGAGACGGCGGACAAGCTGGCCGGTCCGCTGTTGCAGGCGCTGGAGCCGGCGCGGGCGCGCGGCGCCGCCGCCATCTGGTCCACCCGGTCCCGTCGCGCCTGGGAAACCCCCGGCTTTCCCGCGACGCAGTGGTTCGAACTCGAGGAGGATGGGCTGTGTCGAGCACCACCATGACGCGGGAAGACCGGGTCCGCCTGCGCCACACCGATCGCTGGGTCGGCGTGCTGGTGATCCTGGCGCTCGCCCTGTTCTTCGGCGCCCTGTTCCAGCGTGGCTTGATCCGCGAATGGTTCGCCAGCGGCACGACCCTCACGGTGATGCTGCCGGAGGAAGGCGTCGCCGGGCTTTCGGTGGGGGCGGAGGCGGAGGTGCTGGGCATCCGCGCCGGCACCGTGCGCCGCATCGTGGTGGACCCGAACCAGCGCATCCACGCCGAACTGCGCATCGAGGAACAGGCGAAGCCCTTCATCCGCCAGGACTCCACCGCCGTGGTACGCCGTCGGTTCGGCGTCGCCGGCCCGGCCTTCCTCGATATCCAGCGCGGCGAGGGGCCGCCGCTGAACTGGGACTGGGCCACCATCGAGGCGACCAGCGAACGTGCGCCGACGGAAACCGTGGGCGCCCTGCTGGACGAGTTGCAGAAGCGCGTCTTCCCGATCTTGGACGAACTGCGTACCGGCACCGCCGCCTTCGCCGCCGCGACGCAGCGGCTGGAACGCGGGGAGGGCACGGTGGGCCGCCTGCTGGCCGACGACACGCTGGTGCGCCGGGCGGAGGAAGCGACGCAGCGCGCCGCGACGCTGATGCAGAACCTTGAGACGGCGTCGCGCGACGTGCAGACCCTGACGGCCAGCCTGACCGGCACCGGCAACGGGGGCCGCGCATCGCCGAACTCGTTGCCCGCGCTGATGGCACGCGCCGACCGCGCGCTGGCGCAGGTCGAACGCGCGACCGCCGACATCGCCCGCGCCACGCCGGCGCTGCCGCGCGTTACCGCGAATGTGCGGGACGGCACGGACAGCCTGCCGGCGGTGATGGTGCAGGCGCAGGAAGCGGCGCGGCAGATGGAATTGCTGCTGGCCCAGCTGCGCCGACATTGGCTGCTCGGCGGCGGTGGTGGTGGCGGCGCGGAGGTGCGCAGCGTCTCGGCCGGTGCCGTGCCGCGGCCGATGGTGGAACGGCTGCGCCCGTGAAACGGCTGGCGGCGCTGGTGCTGATCGCGGCTCTGGCCGCCTGTGGTGGCCGCGCGCCGCCGCCGGGACCGCCGCCCGATGGCGTGCTGGACCGCGCCGCCGACAGCGCACGGGATGCGCTGAACCAGGACCAGCCGCAGGTCGCGGAGCGGCTGTATGCCCGCGCCCTGGCGCGGGCGCGGGAACGCGACGATGCCGCGGCGATTGATGCCATGGCCTTCGGCCAGGCCACCTCGGCGCTCGCGCATGGCGATGCCGCGGCGGCGCTGGCGGTGGCGCAGGAGGTCCGCGTGGGCCTCGCCCGGCGCGGCCGCGGCGCCTCCGCGGGCCTGCTGCTGGCGGAGGCGACGGCGCTGTTCCGGCTGAACCGCGTGCCGCAGGCGGAGGCGCTGGCGCGGCAGGTGGCCCAGCGCGGCGCGGAGAATGCCGAAGCGGCGCTGCGCGCGCAGTTCCTACTCGGACTGATCGCCTCGCAGCGGCAGGATCTGCGCGGCGTCACGGCCGCGCGTGCCGCCATCGGCGCCCCGGCGGATATCGCCTTCCGCGCCGATGCGGTGGAGCTGGAGGCCGCTGCCGCCCTGCTGCGCGGCGATCCCGCCACTGCCCGGGTCCATGCCGTGACGGCGGCCGAACTGCGCCGGCAGTCGCTCGACTACCGCGGCCTGTCCCGCGCCCTGGCGGCGGAGGGGGCGGCGCTGGAACGGCTTGGCCAGCCGGGTGCCGCGGCCGATGCCTATCTGCGGGCCGGGCGCGGCGCCGCCGAACGTGGCGAGGCCACGGATGCGCGGCGCTGGCTCGGCGAGGCGGAGCGGCTGGCGGGCGCCGATGCCGGGCTGCGTGCAGCCATCCGCCAGGCCCGCGCGACACGGGACCGCTGAGCTTGCCCGCCCTTCGCGCAGTGCCGAGGATGGCGGCGTGGAGGACCGCATGAAGAAGCTGGTGAACGATCCGCGCCGCGTGGTGCGGGAGATGTTGGAAGGCTTGGCCGACCTCAACCCCGGCCTGGCGCTGCTGGACACCGAGGATGTGGTGGTTCGCGCCGGGCTGCCGGAGCCGGCGGGGCGTCCGGTCGCGGTGCTGTCCGGCGGCGGCAGCGGGCATGAGCCGGCGCATGCGGGCTATGTCGGAGAGGGCATGCTGGCCGGCGCCATCGCCGGGGATGTCTTCACCTCGCCTTCCGTCGACGCCGTGCTGGCCGCGATCCGTGCCGCCGCCGGGCCGCGCGGGGCGCTGCTGGTGGTGAAGAACTACACCGGCGACCGGCTGAACTTCGGACTCGCCGCCGCGCTGGCCACCGCCGAGGGCATTCCGACCGAAGTCGTCCTGGTCGCCGATGACGCGGCGCTGCGCGACACGGTGGCGCCCGGCCAGCGGCGCGGAATCGCCGGAACCGTGCTGGTGCACAAGGTCGCCGGCGCCGCGGCGGCGGCCGGCCTTGCGCTGGAGGAAGTGCGGGCGGAGGCCGAGGCCGCGGCGGCCTCGGTGGTGTCCATGGGTGTGGCGCTCGGCGCCTGCACGGTGCCGGCCGCCGGCACGCCCGGCTTCACGCTGGGCGTGGACGAGATGGAACTCGGCCTCGGCATCCATGGCGAACAAGGCGTCCGCCGCAGCGCCATGCAGCCCGCCGACGCGATCGTCGCCACCATCCTGGACACGCTGGTGGCGGATGCCGGGCTGGCGGCGGGGGATGAGGTGGCGCTGCTGGTCAACGGGCTGGGCGGCACGCCGCCGATGGAATTGGCCATCGTCGCCCGCGCCGCGCTGGCCGCGCTGCGGACCCGCGGCATCGCGGTCCCGCGCGGCTGGGCGGGCAACTTCATGACGGCGCTGGAGATGCCCGGCTGTTCGCTGAGCCTGATGCGGCTGGACGCGGCGCGGCTGGCGCGGCTGGATGCGCCCGCCACGGCGCCGGCCTGGCCCGGCGGCGGGATGCTGGTGCCACGCCGGGTGGTGGCGGCGCCCCCGGCGGAGGCCGCCACGTCGGCCACCGCGCCCGGCCCGCTGGCCCCGGTCCTGCGCCGCGCGGTGCTGGCGGTGGCGGCGGCGCTGGAGGCGGAGGAGCCGGGGCTGACGGCGCTCGACAGCCATGCGGGGGATGGCGACCTCGGCCTGTCCATGGCGCGCGGCGCGGCGGCGGTCCGCGCGCTGCCTGAGGCCGCCTTCGCCACCCCGGCCAGCACGCTGACCGCCATGGCGCAGGCGCTGCGTCGGGCCATCGCCGGCAGTTCCGGGCCGTTCTACGCCGCGGCGCTGCTGGCCGCGTCCCGGCGGCTGGACCAGCCCGCGCCGGGGCGCGCCGAGTGGGAGGCCGGCTTCAGCGCCGCCGTCGAGGCGATCGGCGAACTCGGCGGCGCCAGGCCGGGCGATCGCACCATGCTCGACGCCCTGCACCCGGCCGCCGAGGCCTTCGCCGCCGCGCGGCACCTGCCCGCTGGCGCGGCCTGGGATGCCGCGCTGGCCGCGGCGCTGGCGGGCCAGGAGGCGACGCGCAGCATGCGCCCCCGACTCGGCCGCGCCGCCTATCTCGGGGACCGGGCGCTCGGCCAGCCGGATGCCGGGGCGGCTGCGGTGCTGGTCTGGATGCGGGCGGTCGGAACCAGCCTGGGGCGGTGATCGTCGGCCGGCGCCACTTCCGGTAGGGCGCGGTTGCCGCTAGGTCTCCGGCCTGATGACCATCGCCATTGATATCGGCCTGAGCGCCTCCGGCACCCCCGCTACCCTGGACCTGGAGGAACTGCTTTCCACCCGCCTGCTGGTGCAGGGCAACTCCGGCTCCGGCAAGTCCCATCTGCTGCGGCGGCTGCTGGAACAGAGCGCCCCCTGGGTGCAGCAGGTGGTGGTGGACCCGGAGGGGGACTTCGTCTCCCTGGCCGACCGCCACGGGCACCTGGTGGTGGATGCGGCCGACCATACCGAGGCCGCCTTGCAGGTGGTGGCGGAACGGGTCCGGCGGCACCGCGTCTCCGTCGTGCTGAACCTGGAGAGCGTCGAGGTGGAGCAGCAGCTTCGCTTGGCGGCGGCCTTCCTCGGCGGGCTGTTCGACGTGGACCGGGATGCCTGGAACCCGGTGATGGTGGTGGTGGACGAGGCGCAGTTGTTCGCCCCAGCCGCCGCCAGCGAGACCTCCGACGAGGCCCGCCGTGCCGCCCTGGGGGCCATGACCAACCTGATGTGCCGCGGCCGCAAGCGCGGGCTGGCCGGCGTGATCGCGACGCAGCGGCTGGCCAAGCTGGCGAAGAACGTCGCCGCCGAGGCGTCCAACTTCATGATGGGCCGCACCTTCCTCGACATCGACATGTCCCGTGCGGCGGACCTGCTGGGGATGGAGCGTCGGCAGGCGGAGGTCTTCCGCGAACTGGAGCGCGGGCATTTCGTGGCGCTCGGCCCGGCGCTGTCGCGCCGGCCGTTGCGGCTACGGATCGGCGCGGTCGAGACCGGCTCCCGCAGCGCCGCGCCGAAGCTGGTGCCGCCGCCGCCGGTGGCCTCGGCGGCGGAAACCCGCGGGCTGATCCTGACGGCCTCCGAGCCCGAGGCGATCCGTCCCCCACGCCGCACCCCGCGCCCGCCGGCACCCGACATCCTGTCGCAGTTGGCGCAGCATCGCCCGGCCTTGGCGCAGGCCGAGCCGGTGGCGACGCCGACGCCGGAAGAAAAGGCGGAACAACGCCGCAGGCTGGCCGCCGTGCTGCAGAAGGTGCTGGCGGAGCCGGATGCGCCGTTCCGGCCGGCCAGCGTGCTGTACCAGGACTTCCTGGTGCGCTGCCGGATCGAGGAGGTGACGGGCCCCGCCATCGACATCCCCGCCTTCCGCCGCCTGCTGACCACCGCGCGTGCCGGCATCGGCGCCGACGCCGCGGAGGGCAGCGACTGGGCGCAGGCGGTGGCGCGGGCGGAGGCGCTGCCGGACGATGTGCAGGGCGTCTTCCTGCTGCTGGCCCGCGCCGCGCTGGAACGGCTGCCCTGTCCCTCCGACGCCACCTTGGCGCGGGCCTATGGCAGCCGGTCCATCGGCCGCGCCCGGCGCCTGCTGACCTATATGGAGGAACAGGGCGCGTTGGTGATCCGGGCGGAACGCGGCGGGCGGCGCAGCGTGGTGCTGGTCGGCCTCGCCTGGGAAACCACGCCGGGCGACCCGAACGGACCCGAGGAGGCCGTGACCGCGGCGGCCTGAGCGCCTATCTCGGACGGATGACCGAGAACCCGCTGCTGACCGCCTGGACCACGCCCTTCGGCGTGCCGCCCTTCGACCTGATCCGCCCCGAGCACTTTCCGCCGGCCTTCGACCAAGGCATGGCGGAACAGCGTGCGGAGATCGCCGCCATCGCCGCCGCGCCCTCCAGCTTCGCCACTACGGTCGAGGCGCTGGAGCGCAGCGGCCGGACGCTGGACCGCGTGCGCTCCGTGTTCTTCAACCTGGTCTCCAGCCAGGCAACCGAGGCGCTGCAGGCGATCGAGCGCGACTACGCGCCGCGCTTGGCCCGCCATCGGGCGGAGGTCACGCTGGACCCTGGCCTGTTCGCCCGGGTGTCCGACCTGCTGGCGCGGCGAGATGAGCTCGGCCTGGCGCCGGACCAGGACCGCCTGCTGGTGCGGCTGGAATCCGGCCTGCGCCGCGGCGGCGCCGCGCTGGATGCGGCGGGGCGGGAGCGGATGGCGGCGATCTCCACCCGGCTGGCGGTGCTGCACACGCAGTTCGGCCAGAACGTGCTGGCCGACGAGAATGAATGGCAGATGGCGCTGGCGGCCGATGAGCTGGATGGCCTGCCGGACTTCGCCATCGAGGCGGCGCGGGAATCCGCGCGGGAACGTGGCGTAAAGGGCCATGTCGTCACCTTGTCGCGCTCCTCGATCGAGCCGTTCCTGACCTTCTCCACCCGCCGCGACCTGCGCGAGGTGGCCTGGGCCGCCTGGGTCGCCCGTGGCACCGGCACCCGCGACAACACGGTGCTGATCCGCGAGATCCTGGCGCTGCGGCGGGAACGCGCCCGGCTGCTCGGCCATGCCGACTACGCCGACTGGCGCCTGGCCGACAACATGGCGCGCCACCCCGAGGCCGCCGGCTCGCTGCTGCGCCAGGTGTGGGAACCCGCGAAGCGCCGCGCGGCGGCGGAGCGGGCGGAGCTGGAAGCCCTCGCGGGCCACGCCATCGCGCCCTGGGACTGGCGCCACTACGCCGAGCGTGTTCGCCGCGCGCGCCATGCGGTGGATGAGACGCTGACGAAGCCGTATTTTTCGCTGGAGGGCATGCTGCGGGCGGTTTTCGACACGGCGCGGCGCCTGTTCGGCGTGCGCTTCGTCGAGCGCCCGGACATTCCCGTCTACCACCCGGATGTCCGCGCCTTCGACATGCAGGACGAGGCCGGCGCGCATCGCGGCGTGTTCCTGCTCGACAGCTTCGCCCGCCCCGGTAAGAAGTCCGGCGCCTGGATGAGCAGCTTCCGGAGCGGCGAATCGCTGGACGGGCCGGTGACGCCGATCGTGGTCAACAACAACAACATCGCGAAATCCTCGCCCGCCCTGCTGTCCTTCGACGAGGCGCGGACGCTGTTCCACGAGTTCGGCCACGCGCTGCACGGGCTGCTGAGCACGGCGAAGCATCCCTCGCAGTCCGGCACCGCCGTGCTGGCGGATTTCGTGGAGTTCCCGAGCCAGGTGCTGGAGCATTGGCTGGAAGTGCCGAAGATCCTGCGCGAACACGCCCGCCATCATGAGACCGGGGAGGCGCTGCCGGATGCGCTTCTGAACGCCATCCTGGCGGCACGGCGCGAAGGGCAGGGCTTCGCCACGGTCGAATTCGTCTCCTCCGCGCTGATCGACCTGGCCCTGCACAAGCATCCGGAGCCCGAGGCGCTGGACGTGGTGGCCTTCGAACAGGAATTCCTCGCTGGGATCGACATGCCGGAGGCGATCGGCCTGCGCCACCGCCCGCCGCATTTCCAGCACCTGTTCGCCGGCGGCGGCTATGCCGCGGGCTACTACGCCTACATGTGGGCGGAGGTTCTGGACGCCGACGCCTTCGAGGCCTTCGAGGAAGCCGGCGACCCCTTCGACCCGGCGCTGTCGGCCCGGCTGAAGGACATCTACCAGGCCGGCGACACAAGGGACCCGATGGAGCTCTACGTCGCGTTCAGGGGACGCCCACCGCAGGTTGATGCGCTGCTGCGGAACCGCGGTCTGCTGGAGGCGTAGCGCAAGGGCTTGCCGCCGTCGCCGCACCGGGGTGATGGTGCGACGACGGGAGAAACACATGCAGATCCGACGCGTGGCCACGACCCCCTTTGCCGACCAGAAGCCCGGTACCTCCGGCCTGCGCAAGAAGGTCACGGTGTTCCAGCAGCCGCACTACGTCGAGAATTTCGTCCAGGCGATCTTCGACACGCTGGGCAAGGCCGTGCAGGGCGCGACGCTGGTGGTCGGCGGCGACGGACGCTTCCTGAACCGGGAGGTGGTGCAGACCACGCTGAGGATCGCCGCTGCCAATGGCTTTGGAAAGATCCTGGTGGGGCAGGGCGGGCTGCTGTCGACTCCGGCCGCCTCGAACCTCATCCGCATCTCCGGTGCCCTCGGTGGCGTGGTGCTTTCGGCCAGCCATAATCCGGGCGGACCGGACGGCGATTTCGGCATCAAGTTCAACGCCGCGAATGGCGGCCCGGCGCCCGAGGACATCACCGGCGCCATCCATCGCCGCGCCAGCGCCATCAACGAGTTCGCCCTGGTGGAGGCGCCGGACCTCGACCTGGACCGGCTTGGCGAGACGCGGCTCGGCGACTGCACGGTGTCCGTCCTGGACCCGGTTGCCGACTACGCCGCGATGATGCGGAAGCTGGTGGACTTCGAGGCCATCGCGGCACTTTTCCGCGGCGGCTTCCGCATGCAGTTCGACGCCATGTGCGCCGTGACCGGTCCCTATGCCCACGCCATTTTGGAAGGCGACCTCGGCGCCGCGCCGGGCACCGTGCGGAACGGCACGCCGCTGCCGGATTTCGGCGGCCATCACCCGGACCCGAACCCGGTTCATGCGGCGGAACTGATGCAGGCGATGTTCGGCGCCGATGCGCCGGATTTCGGTGCGGCCTCCGATGGCGACGGCGACCGCAACATGATCGTGGCGCCCGGCCTGTTCGTCACGCCGTCCGACAGCCTGGCGATCCTGGCGGCGCAGGCGCATCTGGCGCCGGGCTATGCGCACGGCCTCGCCGGCGTCGCGCGATCCATGCCGACCAGCCGCGCGGTGGATCGGGTGGCAAAGTCGCTCGGGATCGAGTGCTACGAGACGCCGACGGGCTGGAAGTTCTTCGGCAACCTGCTCGATTCCGGTCGCATCACCCTGTGCGGCGAAGAATCGGCCGGCACCGGATCCGACCATGTGCGGGAAAAGGACGGGCTCTGGGCCGTGCTGGTCTGGCTCAACATCTTGGCTGCCACGGGCAAGCGGGCGGATGCCATCGTGCGCGAACACTGGGCGCGTTTCGGCCGCGACTACTACACGCGGCACGACTACGAGGAAGTGGAATCGGACGCGGCTCAGGCGTTGATGCAGGCGCTGCGCGGGCGGCTGGCCGCGCTGCCGGGCCAGCGCTTCGCCGGCCTGACCGTCTCCGCCGCCGACGACTTCGCCTACACTGATCCGGTGGATGGCTCCGTCACCACCGCGCAGGGCGTGCGCATTTTGTTCGCCGAGGATGCGCGTGCCGTGTTCCGCCTGTCCGGCACCGGCACCGTCGGCGCCACGCTGCGCGTCTACCTCGAGCGCTTCGAGCCTGACCCGGCGCGGCACGGGCTGGACACGGCGGAGGTGCTGGCCCCGGTCGTGCAGGCGGCTGCCGAAATCGCCGAGATCGCCCGCCACACCGGGCGCGGCGAGCCCTCCGTGGTTACCTGATGCCGCGCTAGGGTGGGCGGCGCCCGACTATTATTGGACTTGAAACGGATTTCCGATGCCCGTAGCGTGAACGGAGGAGCGGTGTCTGGCGAAGACCAGTGCACAGCACGCAGGCCGATTGGCCGCGGCACACCGATCCGGGGGTTTCCGCTGCAGCTTCTGGGAGTTCGTTGGGATGAAGATGAGTGTTTCGCTGCTCGTTGCGGCGGCGGCGACGTTTGGCATGGCCGCGACGGCCACGGCACAACAGACTTTGCAGCAGGTGCGCCAGCGCGGCAGCCTGAACTGCCAGGTCGGCCTGCCGACGCCGGGCTTCTACGCCCTGGCCGCGAACGGCACCTGGTCCGGCATGGACGTGGATGTGTGCCGCGGTGTCGCCGCGGCGATCTTCGATGATCCCAGCAAGGTGCAGTACCAGTCGGTAACTTCTGCGGTGCGGTTTACCTCGATCGCCAATGGCGAGTCGGACGTGTTGTCCCGCACCACCACCTGGACCGCGGTGCGTGACGGTCAGCTCGGCCTCGAATTCGCCGGCGTGAACTTCTACGATGGCCAGGGCTTCGTGGTGCCCCGCGCCTCCAACGTCACCTCCGCACGCCAGCTCGATGGCGCGACGATCTGCGTGCTGACCGGCACGACGACGGAGCTGAACCTGGCGGACTACTTCCGCGCCAACAACATGCGCTTCACCGCGGTGACGAACGAGAACGTCAACGTGCTGGTCGAGACCTATCTCGGCGGCGGCTGCGATGCCTACACCAACGACAAGTCGGGCCTCGCCGCCCGCCGGTCCGCCTTCCCGACCCCGAACGACCACATGATCCTGCCGGAGACCATCTCCAAGGAACCGCTCGGCCCGGTGGTGCGGCACGGCGACAACAACTGGGGCGACATCGTCCGCTGGGTGCTGTTCGGCATGATCGAGGCCGAGGAGATGGGCGTCACCTCCGCCAACGTCACGCAGATGCTGCAATCGCCGAACCCCGGCATCAAGCGGCTGCTGGGCGTGGAGGGCAATGTGGGCCAGGGCATGGGCCTGCCGAACGACTTCATGGTGCGGGTGCTGCGCCATGTCGGCAACTACGGCGAGATCTATGAGCGCCATGTCGGCGCCAATACGCCGATCGGCATCCCGCGCGAGCGTTCGCTGAATGCGCTGTGGACCAATGGCGGCATTCTCTACGCCATGCCGTTCCGCTGAGGCGTGGCCTGAGAAGCTTCGCTCCGCCGAAGGTTGAACCGGTCGGCCGGGCCGCGATGGGTTGAGGCCGGGGGTCACGCACAGGGCGTGGCCCGACCTGCGGCCGTCACGCGGCGTCGTGCCCCTGAACAGGGCCGCCCATGTCCCAGACGACTCTTCCCCGCCGCAACCCGACGCGTCCGCTATCGCTGTCCCCCGTCGCGCTGCTGAATGACGCGACGGTGCGCGCGGTGCTGTACCAGGCCATCACCTTCATCTGCGTCGTCGGGCTGATCTGGTACCTGGTCTCCAACACGATCGAGAACATGGCGACGCGCGGCATGTCCGCGGGGTTCGACTTCCTCGACGTCTCGGCCGGCTTCAACATCGCCTTCACGCTGATTCCCTATCGGGAAGGCGACAGCTACTTCCGGGTGTTCCAGGTCGGCATCGCCAATACGCTGCTGGTCGCCATCATCGGCGCGGTCTTCGCCAGCGTCCTCGGCCTCGTCATGGGCCTCGCCCGGCTGTCCAACAATTGGCTGATCCGCACGCTGGCGCGCTGGTACATCGAGATCCTGCGCAACACGCCACTGCTGCTGCAAATCATCGCCTGGTATTTCGGCGTCTTCAACCTGCTGCCCCTGCCGCGCGCCAGCATCCACTGGGGCGGCGTGATGTACCTCAACAACCGCGGCGCTTATTTCCCGGCGCCGGTGGCCCAGGAAGGTTTCGGCCTGGTGCTTCTGGTACTGGCAGCCGCAGTCGTCGGCGCCGTGGCGCTACGCTTCTGGGCGCGCAAGCGGCTGCGGGAAACCGGGCGACCATTTCCGGCGGGACTCGTCGGGCTGGCGCTGGTGGTGGGGCTGCCGACGCTGGTGTTCCTGGCGCTGGGCTCGCCGCTCGGCTGGAACTGGCCGGCGCTGCGCGGCTTCAACTTTGTCGGCGGCTTCTCCGTCCCGCCGGCCTTCTGCGCGCTGATCGTCGCGTTGTCGATCTACACCTCGTGCTTCATCGCGGAGATCGTGCGCGCCGGCATCCAGTCCGTGGGCCATGGCCAGACGGAGGCGGCGCGCGCGCTCGGCGTGAAGCCTTCGCGGACCATGCGCTTCATCATCCTGCCGCAGGCGATGCGCGTCATCATCCCGCCGCTGATCAGCCAGTACCTGAACCTGACGAAGAATTCCTCGCTGGCCATCGCGATCGGCTTCCCCGACCTGGTCAGCGTCTGGATGAACACTTCGCTCAACCAGTCCGGCCGGGCAATCCCGATCGTCGCCATGACGATGGGCTTTTACTGCGCGGTCAGCCTCGGCGTGTCCTTCGTGCTGAACCTCTACAACCGTCGCATCCTGCTGAGGGAACGCTGAGATGTCGGATGCGCCCCTGGTCTTTGCGCCGAAGCCCGCTGACCCGCCGCCATCCTCGACTGTCGGCGTGATCGGCTGGATGCGCGCGAACCTGTTCTCCAGCGTGCCCAACGCCATCCTGACGATTCTCGGCGCCTGGATCTTCTACGTCACCTTCCGTGCCATCATCGACTGGGCGCTGGTGAACGCGGTGTGGGAGGCGGAGAATCGCCGCCAATGCCTCGACATGGTCGGCCGCTCCGGTGCCTGCTGGCCGGGCGTCGCGCAGTGGATTCCGAACCTGATCTACGGGCTGTATCCAAAGGACCAGGTCTGGCGCATCAACACCGGCTTCCTGATCCTGCTGGCCTGGGCGGTGCCGCTGTGGCTTCCGCGCGTGCGGTCAAAGGTTGCGATCGGGCTGAGCCTGGTGCTGCTGTACCCCTTCCTCGCCTCCTACTTCTTCTTCGGCGGCGCGCAGTCGCTGGTCTGGACGGCGCTGATCGCGCTCGGCGGCGCCGCCTTCCTGTGGGTCTGGCTGACGACGCTGGCGGAGATGCGCTTCGGAGTCGATTTCGGCGCCTTCGTCGCGCGGCTGGTGGGCGGGCCATCGCAGACGGATGAAAAGGCGCGACGGATCGGGCAGATGGCGCTGCTGGCGTTGTATGTGCTGGCCTTCTTGCTGGTCTCGCAGCTCAGCTTCACGGAAGTGCCGACGCGGGTCTGGGGCGGGCTGTTCCTGACCCTGGTGATCTCCGGCATCGGCATCGCCTTCTCGCTGCCCGCCGGCATCCTGCTGGCGCTCGGCCGGCGCTCCACCATGCCGCTGATCCGGGTGTTCTGCGTCACCTTCATCGAGCTGTTCCGCTCGGTCCCGCTCATCACCATCCTGTTCATGTTCAACACCATGCTGCCGCTGTTCCTGCCGCAGGGGGTGGAGGTGAACCGGCTGCTGCGCGCCATCGTCGCCGTCTGCCTGTTCGCCGCCGCCTACATGGCGGAGATCGTGCGCGGCGGGCTGCAGGCGATCCCGAAGGGCCAATACGAGGCCGCCGCCGCCATGGGCCTCGGCTTCTGGCAGTCCACGACCCTCATCATCCTGCCGCAGGCGCTGCGCATCATGATCCCGTCCATCGTCGGCAACTTCATAGGCCTGTTCAAGGATACCACGCTGGTCTCCATCATCGGCCTGTTCGACATGCTGAGCATCGCGCGCGCGGTGGGGGAGGACACCCGCTGGCTCGGCCTGTTCATCGAGCCGTTCTTCTTCATCACGCTGATCTACTTCGTGTTCTGCTTCCTGATGTCGCAGTACAGCCTGAACTTGGAACGGCGCCTCGGCGCCGGGCAGCGCCGATGAAGGCCGCGATTGAACTCGTCGGCGTCAGCAAGTGGTTCGGCACCTTCCAGGCGCTGAAGGGTATCGACCTGACGGTGGCGGAGGGTGAAAGGGTGGTGGTCTGCGGTCCGTCAGGCTCCGGCAAATCCACCATGATCCGTTGCATCAACCAGCTGGAGCGCCACCAGAAGGGCGATATCCGCATCCATGGCCGCGCCTTCGGCGGCGATGCGAAGAACGACGCGGAAATCCTGCGCGAGACCGGGATGGTGTTCCAGTCCTTCAACCTGTTTCCGCACATGACGGTGCTGGAGAACTGCACCTTCGCCCTGACCTGGGTGAAGCAGATGCCGCAGGCGGAAGCCCAGGCGCTGGCCATGTCGCACCTGGAGCGGGTGCGCATCCCGGAACAGGCGCGCAAGTATCCGCTGCAACTGTCGGGCGGCCAGCAGCAGCGCGTCGCCATCGCCCGCGCGCTGTGCATGGCACCCCGCATCATGCTGTTCGACGAACCGACCAGCGCCCTCGACCCCGAAATGATCAAGGAGGTGCTGGACGTGATGATCGAACTGGCCGGCACCGGGATGACCATGGTGGTGGTCACCCACGAGATGGGCTTTGCGCGAACCGTTGCAGACCGCGTGGTCTTCATGGACCAGGGTGAGATCGTCGAGCAGGCGGCGCCGGAGGTGTTCTTCTCCGCCCCCCGCTACGACCGCACCCGGCTGTTCCTGAGCCAGATCCTCTGACCCCCGGGGGACTTGCCTTCGCGCCGCCAAGGGGGTTCTGCTAAAGGCGGAACGCAGCAGCCAGGCAGGACAGCGCAGATGCCCGAAGACACCACGGCCGATCCGGCCGCCACGGAGGACCTCTGGCGACTGCGCCGCAGCATCGACAACCTTGATACGGCGCTGGTCGCCATGCTCGCCGAGCGGTTCCGGGTGACGCGGGAGGTCGGCCACCTCAAGGCCCGCCACCGCTTGCCGCCGGTGGATGTGGCGCGGGAGGAAGCCCAGGTCGCCCGCCTGCGGGAGATGGCCGGCCGCGCCGGGCTGGACGAGGACTTCGCCGAGGAATTCATTCGGCGGGTGATGGCGGAGGTCGTCCGCCAGCATCGGCTGATCGCCCAGGGTGAGACGGGCTGACGCGTATCCTGCCTCAGGCGCCGGCGGCCCTCCGGGCCTTGGCTGCGCGGCACTGGCCGCGGCGCCCGTTCGGGCGCCGGGCCGCCCTTGGCCACGCCGCTCAGGGCGAGGCGGGCTGATCAACCCGCAGGTACCGGTCCTCCAGCGCCCGCCAGGTGGCGTTGTCGAACAACTCCCACAGCGCGCCATGGCTCAGCATCCGCCCGGACATGGCGTTGGAACTGCCGGTGTCCTTCAGCGAGGCCAGCATCTCCAGCCCCGCCTTGGCGAACAGCCGCGTCAGGGCGTTGGGGTAGATCGCCAGGCGGAAGCCCAGTTCCTGCAGGCGCTCCGCCGGCAGGATCGGCGTCTTGCCGCCCTCCACCATGTTGGCCAGCAGCGGCACCTCGGGGAAGGCGCGGCCGACTTCGGCCAGTTCGTCCTCGGATTGGGGGCTTTCCACGAAGATCACGTCGGCACCGGCCGCGCGGTACTGCCGGGCGCGGCCGATGGCGGCAGCCAGACCCTCGCCGGCGCGGGCATCGGTGCGGGCGATCACCACGAAATCCGGATCCCGCCGCGCCTCGACCGCCGCGCGGATGCGCATCTGCATGTCGGTGGCGGCGACCAGCTTGCGGCCAGGTTCATGGCCGCACTTCTTAGGCCATTCCTGGTCCTCGATCTGGATGCCGGAGACCCCGGCGCGTTCGTATTCGCGCACGGTGCGGATGACGTTCAGCGGGCCGCCATAGCCGGTGTCGCCATCGGCGATGACCGGGATGGAGACCACGTCGCAGATGCGGCGGATGCGGTCGATGATCTCGCCGAAGGACAGCGCCGCCACGTCCGGCGCACCGAGCGCGCTCATCGAGATGCCGGCACCGGTGATGTACAGCGCCGGGAAGCCGGCGGCCTCAACAAGGCGGGCTCCGACGCAGTCGAAGGCGCCGGGCGCGATGAACAGGTCGCGCCCGCCCAGAAGCTGGCGCAGGCGGCGGTTGCGGCCGGGCGAATCGGCGAAGCCGATCGGCAGGACGGGGCCTGGAGAAGCAGGGGCTTCGGGCATTTGGCGGACCTCCGGGTTGTTGGCCGCGGAGGCTATAGCAGGACCCTGTCCTGGACGAGTCGGGGGCCGCGGTCCACAACCACAAGGAAGCCGTGCATGGCCGAGCCGCATGATTTCAACAGCCTGCCGCCGGACCTGCCGGCGCCGCCCGATGACGGCGCCTGCGATGGGTTGGCGGGGCGGCGCCTGCCGGCCCTATCGCTGCCCTCCACCGCGGGCCGCATGGTGGCGCTGGACGCGCTGCCGGGGCCGCGCAGCGTGCTGTACTGCTACCCGATGACCGGCCGCCCCGGCGTCGCGCAGCCGGAGGGGTGGGACGGCATTCCGGGCGCGCGCGGCTGCACCGTGCAATCCTGCGGCTTTCGCGACCATGCGCGGGAGATGGCGGAGGCCGGCGCCACCGTCTTCGGCCTCAGCACCCAGGACACCGCCTACCAGCAGGAAATGGCCGCGCGCCTGCACCTGCCCTTCGAGGTGCTGAGCGACCCCGAGCTGCGCCTCGCCGGCGTCATCGGCCTGCCGAGCTTCGTGGCCGGCGGGATGACCTTGCTGCGGCGGGTCACGCTGGTGATCCGGGGCGGCGACCTGATCGAGAAGGTCTTCTACCCGGTCTTCCCGCCGGACCGCAGCGCCGTGGAGACGCTGGCCTGGCTGCGGGCGAACCCGGCCTGAGCCGTTCAGGCGAAGGCGATGGCCGCCACCGTCTCCCGCGCGGCCCGTGTCACGCCGGCCAGGGTGGCCGACGCGCTGCCGGTCCAATCCCCGTAGCCGAGCAGGAACAGCCGGGGCTCGGCCAGCGCCTGCCCCGCGGCGCCGACCCGGACCCGCCCATCCGGCTCCACCAGGCCGAGCGGCTTCAGGTGGGCGAGGGCGGGGCGGAAGCCGGTACACCAGATGATCGCGTCCACGGACAGCCGGCTGCCATCCGGCCAGATGGCCGCATCCGCCTCCAGCCGCGCGAAGGGCGGTCGGCTGGTCAGCACGCCGCGGGCGCGCGCCTCGACCACGGGCGGCACCATGACGATGTTGCCGAGATCTCCCTGTGGTGGCGGTGGGCGGCCTTCGCGTTCGGCGGTGATGCGGGCGGTGGCGCGGTCGAACAGCACGCGGCCATCGACCTCGTCCGGCAGGAAGACCGGCGGGCGTTCGGTCACCCAGGTGGCGCTGGCCGCGTGGCGGGAGACCTCGGCCAGGATCTGCGCGCCGGAATTGCCGCCGCCAACCACGAGCACGGACAGGCCGGCGAAATCCTGAGCGCGGCGGTAGCGGGCGGAATGGATCTGCTTCCCGGCGAAATCCGAGGCCAGGGGAGGGATGTACGGCGCGCTCCAGGTGCCGGTGGCGCTGATGACGGCGCGGGCCGTCCACCGCGCGCCGTCCTCCGCCTCCACCACCAGCCCGGCCTCCGCGCGCCGCACCGCCGCAACCCGCACCGGGCGCCGCACCTGCAAGGCGTAGCGCGCCTCGTAGGCCGCGAGATAGGCGATGACCTCATCGCGGGACGGATACCCACCGGCGGCTGCTGGCGGCATCGGCCAGCCGGGCAGGGAGGAATATTGCGCCGGGGAGAACAGCGTCAGCGAATCCCAAGCATGCCGCCAAGCGCCGCCCGGCGCTTCGCCGGCGTCGAGCATGACGAAGGACTGCTTCTGCCGCCGCAGGAAGTATCCGGCAGCGAGGCCGGCTTGCCCGGCGCCCACCACCACCACATCGAAGTCGTTCATGCCGTCGCCGGGAACCAGCGCCGGCCGAGCCGCAGCGCCACGCCGACCAACAGGATCAGCACCGGCACTTCCACCAGCGGCCCGATCACCGTGGCGAAGGCGACCGGCGAGGCCAGCCCGAACGCGGCGATGGCGACCGCGATCGCCAGCTCGAAGTTGTTCGAGGCGGCGGTGAAGGCGATGGCCGTGGTGCGCGGGTAATCCGTGTCGATCCACCGCCCCATGGCGAAGCTGACGACGAACATCACCACGAAGTAGATCGCCAGCGGCAGCGCGATGCGCAGCGCGTCCAGCGGCAGCCGCACCACATCGCCGCCCTTCAGCGCGAACATCGCGAAGATGGTGAACAGCAGCGCCGCCAGCGTCACCGGCCCGATCCGCGGCAGGAATTTCTGGGCGTACCAATTCTCGCCGTGCCGGCCGACCAGTACGCGCCGCGTCAGGTATCCGGCGGCGAAGGGCACGCCGAGATACAGCAGCACGGCGCCGGCGATGGTGGCGAAAGACACCTGCACCACCTGGCCCTCCAGCCCCACCAGGGGCGGCAGCACCGACAGGAAGAACCAGGCATAGGCGCCGAAGAACAGCAGCTGGAAGACGCTGTTGAAGGCGACGAGCCCGGCAACATACTGGTTGTCGCCACGCGCCAACTGGTTCCAGACAATGACCATGGCGATGCAGCGCGCCAGGCCGATCAGGATCAGGCCCGTCATGTATTCCGGATGGTCGGACAGGAACAGCACGGCGAGCGCGAACATCAGCAGCGGCCCGATCACCCAGTTCTGCACCAGCGACAGCAGCAGCACGCGCCAGTCGCGGAACACCACCGGCAGCGCCTCGTAGCGCACGCGGGCCAGTGGCGGGTACATCATCAGGATCAGCCCGATGGCGATCGGCAGGTTGGTGCCGCCGACCGACGCGCCGTCCAGCAGTCGCGGCAGCGCCGGCAGCAGGTGCCCCGCGGCGATCCCTGCCGCCATGGCCGCGAAGATCCACCAGGTCAGGTGCCGGTCGAGGAAGGAGAGCCGCTGCATCGTCAAAGCACCTCGACCAGGGACTTGAACCGCGCCAGGGCATCCCGCCCAAGCCGATAGCAGATGCGCGGCCCATCCACCTCGCCCTCCACCAGCCCGGCCGCCTTCAGGATGCGGAGATGCTCGGAGACGGTTGATTGCGCCAGGTCGAGGTCGGCCACGATGTCGCAGCCGATGCAGGGGCGGCCGGCGGCCTCGTGCCGTGCCAGCAGGCGGAGCACGCGAACCCGGCTGGGGTGGGACAGCGCCTTGGCTAGCGCGGCCAGGGCTTCGTCGGAGGCAGTGGGTTCGTTCATCGTCGATGGACGATTTAAGCCGGCGCATGGCAGGCTGCAAGCGGCTTGGCGATGAGGTGGCATGATGGACTGGAAGACCGGCTGGCGATCCTTCTACTACCATGGCGCGCCCGCGGCGCCGGACCCGGTGCTGCTTCCTGGCCGCGTCGGTCTGCTGGTGATCGACGTGCAGAACACCTACCTCGAACGCCCCGACCCCGCCGGGCTGTCGCGCGAGGAACTGGTGCGTTTCCATGCCTGGACGCCGTTCCACACCCGCATGCACGGCACTGTCCTGCCCGCGATCCAGCGCCTGCTCGCCCGCTTCAGGGCCGATGGCAACCCGGTGTTCTTCGCCCGCATCGCCTGCCTGCGGCCGGATGGTGCGGACCGTTCGCTGAGCCAGAAGAAGCCCGGCTGGAACAACCTGCTGCTGCCGCATGACCGGCCGGATTCCGCAATCGTGGACGCCATCGCGCCGCTACCCGGCGAAATCACCGTGACGAAGACCACAGATTCCGCGCTGACCGGCACCAACCTCCGCCTGATCCTGGCGAACATGGGCATCACCCATGTGGTCTGCGCCGGCATCTTCACCGACCAGTGCGTCAGCTCCACCGTCCGCAGCCTGGCCGATGAAAGCTTCGACGTGATCGTGGTCGAGGATGCCTGCGCCGCCGGCCACGAGGACCTGCACCTGCGCGAGCTCGAAATCCTCAACCGCATCTACTGCGAGGTGATGCGGGTGGACGACCTGCTGGGCTACCTGCCCACCTGACGCGGCGCGGCCTCCGCCGGCACCGCGCGCAGCACCAGCAGCGCGAGGCAGGCGGACAGGCACAGGCCGGTGGTCAGCGTCAGCGCCGCCTGCACCCCCGCACCTTCCAGCAGCAGCCCGAAGGCCAGGGGCGCCGCCGCCTGCAACAGCCGCGCCGGCGCGCCGAGCAGCCCCTGCCGCGCGCCGTAGCCGCCCGGCCCGAACACCGCGAGCGGCAGCGTGCCCTTGGCGATGGTCATCACCCCATTGCCCATGCCGTGCAGCACGGCGAAGGCCGCCGCCGCAGGCCCGCCGAAGACCAGCAGCGCCACCGCCCCCAGCGGATGCCCGAGCACCGCGATGCGCGCCGAGACCAGCGGATGGAAGCGCCGCAGCAGTCCGAATTCCGCCACGCGCGCCGCCACCTGCGCCGGCCCGATCAGCGCGCCCGCCGCCACCGCCGCGGCCGCCGTGGCGCCGGCCGCCTGCAACAGCGCCGGCAGATGCGCCGCCATGGCCCCGGCGATGAACCAGGTGGCGGCGAAGACGAAGGCGAGCAGCGGCATCGCCAGCCGGCTCGGCGCCGGCCCGGCCTCCTCCGCCAGAGCGGCCTTGCGTTCCGGCGGCGGCGCCGGCGGCACCAGCAGCCGGTTCAGCGGCAGCCCCACCAGCACATGCAGCGCCGCCCAGGCGAGGCAGGCGCCGCGCCATCCCACCGCTTCCAACAGCAGCGCCGAGACGGGCCAGCCCACGGTGCTGGCGAAGCCCGCGATCAGCGTGATACCGGTGATCGGCCCGCGTGCCGCGCGCCCGTACAGCCCGGCCAGCGTGGCGAAGGCGGCGTCATACAGCCCCATCGCCATGCCGAGGCCGAGGACCATCCAGGCCGCCGCCATGCTCCACGGCCCTTGCGACAGGCCCAGTCCGCACAGCCCCGCGGCCAGCACCAGGTTTGACAGCGTCAGCATGCCGCGCCCGCCATGCAGGTCGATTGCCCGCCCCACCGCTGGCCCGGCCAGCGCCAGCAGGATCAGTGCGGCGGAGAAGGCGCCGAAGACCCAGGAGGTGGAGATGCCGAATTCCGCCGCCATCGGCGCCGCCAGGATCGCCGGCAGGTAGTAGGAGGACGCCCAGGCCAGGGTCTGCGCCGTGCCGAGCGCGATGACGACGCGCCGGGACCCGGCGGGCGCCGCCTCGCTCATCGTGGCCCGCAGCAGGATGCGGCCGGCGCCAACTGCGGCTTCGGCGCGCAGCAGATGCCCTGCGGCGTGGCTGGCGTGCAGCAGGCGGACGCCGCTTCCGGCACCAGGTCCGTGCTGCACACGCCGGTCTCCGGCAGCACCAGCTCCACCCGTCGCGCGGCGGCCGTATCGCCCGCCAGGAATGCCGCGATGCTGCGGACCTGTTCATGGCCCGTCGCCATCAGGAAGGTCGGCGCGCGACCGTAGCTCTTCATGCCGGCAATGTAGAAACGGGTTTCGGGGTGGCGCAACTCCGCCTCCCCATGCGGCCGCACCGTGCCGCAGGAATGCAGGTTGGGGTCGATCAGCGGCGCCAGGGCCGGCGTTGCCTCCACCGCCGGGTCAAGGCCAAGGCGGACCTCCCGCAGGAAGGACAGGTCCGGCCGGAAGCCGGTGGCGACGATCATGCGGTCCACCCGCACGGTCGTCGCGCGCCCATCCTGCCGCCCCGTCACGGCCAGCGCGCCGTTTTCTTCCGCGATCCGGTCCAGGCGGAACGGCGCCAGGGCGGTGACCGCGCCCGATTCCACCAGCACCTGCGCCCGCGCGCCGAGCGACCCCCGCGCCGCCAGCCCATCCCGCGCGCCGCCGCCGAAACTCACCGCGCCGAGCGGCCGGCGGAACGCCCACAGGATGCGGGTGCCATCGCCGAGCGCCGCCAGGTCCAGCACCGCATTCATCGCCGAATGTCCGGTGCCCACCACCAGGGTCGCCCTGCCTTGATAGGTCGCGCGGTCGGTGCCGAGCACGTCCGGGATGCCGGTGGCGATGCGCCCCGCCAGCGCCGCCTCGCCGGGTGCCGGCAGGCCATGGGCGCCGGCCGGGTTGGGGCTGCTCCAGGTGCCGGAACAGTCGATCACGGCCGAGGCCTCGATCTCCTCGACGCCACCACGTGTCTCGACCTGCACCACGAAGGGCGTCGCGTCCCGGTCCGCCGCATCGCGCAGCCTCCCGAGGTCGCGCCGCGCCACGCCAACCACCTTCGCGGACAGCCGGATGTCCGCGGCCAGCACCTGCGCGAGCGGCGCCAGGTACTGCGCGACCAGGTCGGCGCCGGTGGGATAGGCCTCGGGATCGGGCGCAGCCCAACCCTGGCGTTCCAGCAGGGTCCGCGCCGCCGCATCGATGTTGTACCGCCAGGGCGAGAACATCCGCACATGGCCCCACGCCAGCACGGAATGACCGATACGCGGCCCGGCCTCCAGCACCAGGGGGCGCAGGCCGCGGGCGCGCAGATGGGCGGCGGCGGCCAGGCCAGTGGGCCCGGCCCCGATGATGGCGATCATGCGTCTTCTCCTTCGGGAGCGCAGCAGCGGGGTTCCGGGTGGCCGAAGGCGCGGCCGGTGTCGGTCAGGGCGGCGGTGGCTTCCATCCAGGCGTCCAGCGCCACGGCGAAGGCGGCGCGCCCGGCCTCCGTCAGCGCATAGACCCGGCGCTGGCGGCCCTGCACCACCTCCTCCCGCACCGTGACGAAGCCGCCGGCGGCGAAGTCCCGCAGCACCGGATAGATGGTGCCCTCGGTGGGGGAACAGCAGCCGCCGGTTACACGCTCCACCCGGCGGGCGATGTCGTAGCCATGCTGCGGGCCGTCATGCAGCACGCGCAGGATGAAGAACTTCGACAGCCCCATCTTGATGGTGCCGGCCCAGTAGTCGCGGGCGCCGTAGTCGATGGAGGCAGGGCGGGGCAGGGGCTGCATGCGACGGAGCCTACGCGCATGCACCTCGATGCATCAACCCCCGATGCGTCAGGCTGGCGCCACCACCGGCGGCAGCCGCCGCCGCCGCGCCGCCGCCATGCGCTCGAAGGTCAGGTACACCGCGGGCGTCGTGTACAGCGTCAGAAGTTGGGACAGGATCAGCCCGCCGATGATGGTGATGCCGAGCGGCTGCCGCAGTTCCGCCCCGGGCCCGGTGGCGATGGCCAGCGGGATGGCGCCGAACAGCGCGGCCAGCGTGGTCATCAGGATGGGCCGGAAGCGTTCGCGGCAGGCCTCCAGGATCGCCACCATGCCACCCTCACCGCCCTCGCGCTCATGCGCCAGGGCAAAGTCCACCATCATGATGGCGTTCTTCTTTACGATGCCCATCAGCAGGATGATGCCGATCAGCGCGATGACGGTGAAGGGCGTGCCCGTCGCCAGCAGCGCCAGCAGCGCGCCGATGCCCGCCGTCGGCAACGTGGACAGGATTGTCAGCGGATGGATCAGGCTTTCATACAGCACGCCGAGCACGATGTAGATGGTGACCAGCGCCGCCAGGATCAGCAGCGGCAGGCCGGTGAGGAAGGTCTGGAAGGCGCGCGCATTGCCGGCGAATTCACCGCGGATGCTGGCCGGCATCTGGATGTCCAGCACCGCCTGTTCGACCAGCGCCGTCGCGGCACCAAGTTCCGTGCCCTCCGCCAGGCTGAAGCTGATGCTGGCCGCCGGGTACAGCCCCTGATGCGTGATCGAACGCGGCGCCACGCCCCGCTCCAGCCGCACCAGGGCGGCCAGCGGCACCGGCCCGTCGCGGCCCGGCACGAAGATGCCGGTGAGCTGGGAGGGATCTTCCGTCAGCCGCGGATCGATCTCCAGGATCACGCGATACTGGTTGCGGGCGCGATAGATGGTGGAGACCTGACGCTGCGCGAAGGCATTGTTCAGCGCGCCGCCGAGCGCCGAGATCGAAACCCCGAGCCGCGCGGCCGCATCGCGGTCGATCACCAGGCGCGAGATCAGCCCGGTGCGTTCCTGGTCGGAGGACACGTCCGTGACCTGGGGCAGGGTGCGCAACTGGTTCACCAGCCGCTCGCTCCAGGTGCCCAGCGCCTCCAGGTCCGGCGTCAGCAGAACGTACTGGTAGGAGGCGTTGCCCTGGCGGCCGCCGATGTTGATGTCCTGCTGCCCGCGCAGGAAGGTCTGCACGCCGGTGACGCGGGACAGCGGCGTGCGCAGCCGGTCGATGACCTGTGCCGCCGTTAGCCCGCCGCGCGCCGCGCGGGGCTTCAGCCCGACCTGCAACCGGATGCTGGCGGAGCCGAAGAAGCCGCCGCTGCCGAGCGAGGCGGAGACGCTCTCCACCGCCGGATCGGCACGGATGATGCTGACGACATCGTCCTGGTATCGGACCATCGCCTGGAACGAGGTGTCCGGTTGCGCCACGGCGGAGCCCTGCACCAGGGTGGTGTCCTGGTCGGGGAAAAAGGCCTTGGGCACCTGCATGTAGAGCCACACCGTCAGCACGACGAGGCCGCAGGTGAACACCACCGTCAGCCGGCGCCAGCGCAGCACGGCGCCAAGGCTGCGCATGTAGCCTGCGACGAGGCGGTCCATCGCCGCCTCGAAGCCACGCCCGAAGCGCCGGGGTGGCCGGGGTGCCGCGCTGCCCAGCAGCACCGCCAGCATCGGCGTGACGGTCAGCGAGACGATCGCAGAGATGGCGACAGCGATCGACAGCGTCGCGGCGAATTCGAAGAACAGACGTCCGACCACGCCGCCCATGAACAGTAGCGGGATGAACACCGCGATGAGGGAGACGCTCATCGACACCACGGTGAAGCCGATCTGCCGCGCACCCTCCAGCGCCGCCTCGCGCGGCTTCATGCCACGTTCGGTCATCCGCGCCATGTTCTCGATCATGATGATGGCGTCGTCGATGACGAAGCCCACCGAGATGGTCAGCGCCATCAGCGACAGGTTGTTCAGCGAGAATCCCACCAGCCACATCACTGCCAGCGTGCCGAGCAGCGACAGCGGCACGGACACCGCGGTCGCAAAGATCACCGATTTCCGGCGCAGGAACACCGCGACCACCAGCACCACCAGCACGATGCTGATGAGCAGCGTATGCTCCACCTCATCCACGCTGGCGCGAATGGTCTCCGACCGGTCACGCATGATGGAGATGTCGATGCCCGCCGGGATCCACCTTTGCAGGTCGGGGATCAGCGTGCGGATGCCGTCCACCACCTCCAGCACATTGGCATCGGCCTGCTTGTAGACCATCAGGATGACGGCGGGGCGACCGTTGTAGGACCCGGCCTGCCGCCGGTCGCGTGGCCCCTGTTCCACGCGAGCCAGGCTGGACAGGCGCACGATGGCGCCATCCGCCTGCTTCACCACGATGTCGCCGAATTCCTCCGCCGTCGCCAGCCGGTCGTTCACCGTGATGGCAGCGGCCTGGCGCTCGCCCTCGATCAGCCCGGTCGCCTGGGTGACGTTGGCGGCGGTGATGGCGGTGCGGATCTGGTCAAGTGAGACATTCGCCGCCGTCGCAGCTGCCGGATCGACCGCGACGCGGATGGCAGGCTGTTCGGCGCCGGAGAGGCTGACCTGCGCGGTGCCGTTCACCTGGGACAGCCGCGGCACCACCACGCTGTCGGCGGCGTCGTACACCTCGCCGGCGGTGCGGGTTTCCGAGGTCATCACCAGGATCAGCACCGGCGCGTCGCCGGGGTTCAATTTTCGGAAGCTGGGCGGATTCGAGAGTCCGGAAGGAAGATCGGCCTGCGCCGCGTTGATCGCAGCCTGCACGTCCCGCGCCGCGGATTCGATGGAACGCGAGAGCTCGAACTGCACGATGATGCGGGTGCTGCCGAGCGAGGAGCTCGATGTCATCTCGCTGATGCCGGGAATTTCGCCCAGCCGGCGTTCCAACGGTGCGGCGACGGAGGACGCCATGATGGCCGGGTCCGCGCCGGGCTGGCTCGCCGTCACCGCGATGGTCGGGAAATCCACCTTGGGCAATGGCGCCACCGGCAGGTCGAAATAGGCAACGAGGCCGGTCAATGCCAGGCCGATGGCCAGCAGGACCGTGCCGATGGGACGCGCGATGAAGGGGGCGGAAATCGACACGCCGCTATTCCGCCGGCGCCGGCGGCGGCGTGCTGCGGCCAAGCCGCGATGCCCGCGCCCGAAGCTGCTCCATAGCCAGGTAGATCACCGGCGTGGTGTAGAGCGTGATGACCTGGCTCAGCAGCAGCCCGCCGATGACGGAGACGCCGAGCGGCAGCCGCAACTCGGACCCGGCGCCGCTGCCCAGCACCAGCGGCAGCGCGCCAAGCAGGGCGGCCATGGTGGTCATCATGATCGGCCGGAAGCGCAGCAGGCAGGCCTCCCGGATCGCGTCGCGCGGCGACATGCCATGGTCGCGCTGCGCCTCCAGCGCGAAGTCGATCATCATGATGGCGTTCTTCTTGACGATGCCCATCAGCAGAACGATGCCGATCAGCGCCACCACCGACAGATCCAGCCCGCACAGCCACAGCCCGAGCAGCGCCCCGATGCCGGCGGAGGGCAGGGTGGACAGGATCGTGATGGGGTGGATGACGCTTTCGTACAGCACGCCGAGCACGATGTAGATGACGATGATCGCCGCCAGGATCAGCCAGCCCTGTCCCGCCAGCGATCGTGTGAATTCCGCCGCATCACCCCCGAAGCTGCCGGAGATGGAATCCGGCATGCCAAGCTGGGCCTGCGCCAGGCGTATCGCCTCCAGCGCCGCGCCGAGCGACGCGCCGGGCGAAAGGTTGAAGCCGATGGTCACGGCGGGGAACTGGTCCTGCCGGGTGATCGTCAGCGGGCCGCGGCCGCGCGTGATGCTGGCGATTTCTGACAGCGGGATCTGGGGTGCTATCGTTGCGCCCGCCGCCGTGCCGGTGACGCGCAGCATCCCGATGGCGGCCAGGTCGCCGGCCTGCGCCGGGTCGGCCTCCAGCACCACCCGATACTGGTTGTTCTGCGCGTAGATGGTGGAGATCTGGCGCTGGCCGAAGGCGTTGTACAGCGTATCGTCCACCGCCTGCATGGTGACGCCGAGCCGCGCCGCGCGCTGCCGGTCCACATTCACCATCACGCGCAGCCCGTCCTCCCGCTGGTCGCTGCCGACGTCCCGCAGGGCAGGCTCGGCCCGCAGCGCCGCCACCAGGCGTGGCGCCCATTCGGACAACTGCGTCGCATCGCTGTCCATCAGCGTGTACTGGTACTGCGTGGCAGATGGCCGCGTGCCGATCTGGATGTCCTGCACCGGTTGCAGATAGGTCTCGATGCCGGCGATAGCCGCCAGCCGTGGCGTCAGGCGCTGCATGATCGCGCTGACGTCGGCGGTGCGTTCCGCCCGTGGGCGCAGCACCGCGGTGATCCGCCCGGTGTTCGACGCCGCATTGATTGTGCCGGCGCCGGCGACCGAGGTGATGGAGACCACATCCGGATCCTGGCCCACCACCTCCGCCACCTGGCGCTGCAGTTCCGACATGCGGCGGAAGGAGACATCCTGCGGCGCCTCGGTCGTCACGGTGATGAGACCGGTATCCTGCAACGGCAGGAAGCCCTTGGGCATGACGATGTAGAGGCCGACCGTGCCCGCCACCGTCAGCGTTGCGAGCACCAGCATCAGTCCCTCCCGCGCCAGGGCGCGGTCCAGCGTGCGGGCGTAGCCGCGGCGCAGCCACTCGAAGCCGCGCTCGAACAGGTCGGAGATGCGGCCGGGCTTGTCCTCTCCGTGCGGACGCAGCAGCAGGCCGCACATCATCGGCGTCAGCGTCAGCGACACCACCATGGACACCAGGACGGAGACCGTCAGCACCATGGCGAATTCGCGGAACAGCCGCCCGACCACGCCTTCCATGAACAGCAGCGGGATGAACACGGCTATCAGCGACAGGGTAAGGGAGACGATGGTGAAGCCGATCTGCTTCGCGCCCTCGTAAGCGGCGCGCAGCGGCTTCATCCCCTCCTCGATCATGCGGACGATGTTCTCGATCATGACAATCGCATCATCCACCACGAAGCCGGTCGCGATGGTCAGCGCCATCAGGGACAGGTTGTCCACCGAATAGCCCAGCACCGACATGATGCCGAAGGTGCCGATGATGGACAGTGGCAGGGCGACGCCCGGGATCAGCGTGGCGCGCCAGGTCCGCAGGAACAGGAAGATCACCAGCACGACCAGCACCATGGACAGCACCAGCGTCAGCTGCACCTCGTGCACCGAGGCGCGGATGGTCTCCGTACGATCCGCCACCACGGAAAGCCGTACGCCGGCCGGCAGGGCGCGTTGCAGACCCCCGAGCTGCCCGCGCAGCGCTTCCACCGTGGCGACGATGTTGGCGCCGGGCTGGCGCTGCACGTCCAGCAGCACGGCGGGGCTGCCATTGTACCAGGCCGCCGTCAGCGTATTCTCCAGGTCCTCCACCGCCACGCCGACATCGCGCAGCCGCACCGGCGCATCCTCGCGCCAGGCGATGATCAGGTCCTCGAAGGCCGCGGGCGTCGAGATCTGGTCGTTCGCCATGACGGCGGAGGATTGCTGCGGCCCGTCGATGGAGCCCTTCGCCCCCGCCACGTTGCCTGCGGTGACGGCGCTGCGCACCGCCTCCATCCCGATGCCGTAGGCGGCCAGCCGGCGCGGATCGACCTGCAACCGGACGGCCGGCCGCATGTTGCCCTGTACCGCCACGCGGCCGACGCCGCCGACCTGCGCCAGCCTCTGCGCCAGCAGCGTGTCGACGATGTCTGACAGCCGCGCCACCGGCAGCGTGTCGGAGGTCAGCGCCAGCGTCAGGATTGGCGGGTCGGCCGGATTCACCTTGGCGTAGGTCGGGGGATACGGCAGCGTGTTCGGCAGCGTGCCGCGCGCCGCGTTGATCGCCGCCTGCACATCCTGCGCCGCATCGTCGATATCGCGGTCCAGGTTGAATTGCAGCGTGATGCGGCTGACGGACGGACCGCTGACGGAGACCATCTCCGACAGGCCCGCGATCAGCGCGAGTTGCCGTTCCAGCGATGCCGTCACCAGCACCGCGACGGTGTCCGGGGACGCGCCGGGCAGTTGCGTCGTCACCTGGATGGTCGGGAAGTCGACCTCCGGCAGCGAGGACACCGGCAGCCGCATGTACCCGTACAGCCCGGTCAGCAGCACCGCCACGGCCAGCAGCGCTGTGGCGACCGGTCGCGCGATGAAGGGCGCCGAGATGTTCACGGGCGCGGCGTGGATGGCGCCGGGGTTTGGGCCGCGGTCGCCGCCGCTGGCGCACCCGCCGGCGGCCCGGCGCTCGGCGCCGCGCCACCCGCGCCACCCGCGCCGGGCGGCCGTCTCCGCTGCCGCGGCACGGCGACCGGCACCACCGGGTCGGCCACCTGCACCGCGCTGCCGCTCACCAGCCGCAGCGCGCCGGAGGACACCGCGCGCTCACCCGGCCGCATGCCCCGCAGCACCACCGCCTGCTGTCCGGCGATGGTGCCCAGCGTCACGGGCCGCTGTTCCACCGTGTTGTCGTCGCGGACGATGAAGGCGTAGGTGCCCTGAGGTCCGCGCTGGATGGCGACCAGCGGCAGCACCGTCACGTCCCGCAGCACCGCCACCTGGATGCGCGTGTTGACGAAGGCGCCGGGCCACAGGCGCTGGTCGTCGTTCGGGAAGGTGGCCTTCAGCTTGATGGTGCCGGTCGCCGCATCCACCTGGTTGTCCAGCGTCACCAATTGCCCGATGGGGTTGGGCGGCGGAGGGCTGCCATCCGGGCGCGGCGGTGCGGTTTCCGCCAGACGTGCCTCGACCTGCACCGGCCCTTCCTCCAGCGCCTGGATCACCTGCGGCAGGGTCTGCTGCGGCAGGGTGAAGGTCACGCTGATCGGCCGCAGCTGCGTCACCACCGCGATGCCGGTCGTGCTGCTGGACTGCACGAAGTTGCCGATATCCACCTGGCGCAGCCCGACGCGGCCGTCGATCGGCGAACGGATGGTCGTGTCGTCCAGCTTGGCCTGCGCATCGGCGATGGTCGCATCGTCGAATTGCAGCTGCGCCTCAAGCTGCGCCACCGTGGCGCGCTGCGTGTCCAGCACCTGCTGCGAGGTGCCGTTGCTGCGCGCCAGCGTGATGTAGCGTTGCAGGTCGCGCCGTGCATTCGCCAGTTGCGCATCCCGCTGCGCCCGCGTCGCCACCGCCTGGTCCAGCGCCGCCTGGTAGCTGCGTGGGTCGATGCGTACCAGCACGTCGCCCGCCTTCACTTCCTGCCCCTCCCGGAACACGATCTCCGTGATCCGGCCGGAAACCTGCGGCACCACGGTGACGGTGTTGGAGGCCTGCACGGTGCCGAGCGCATCCAGCAGGATCGGCAGGTCTTCTGTCGTCGCCGGCACCGCCGTCACCGGAATCGGCACGCGGCCACCACGCGCTGGGCCCGTCGCCGCCGGTGGCGCCCCGCCGAACCAACCCGTGCTCCAGGCGTACCAGCCGCCGCCCGCCAGCAGCGCCAGCAGCAGCAGCCAGGGCCACAGCCGGCGGCGGCGCCGCGCGGTGGGCGTGGTGGTGTTGGGCGCCTCGGCCAAGGGCGGGCGGGGCAGGTCGTTCATCGCATGGTACTCGCTGAACCGCCGGGGCCGGCGGCAACCAGAGGTGGAGGCACCGAGGCCAGCGTCCAGCCGCCTCCCAGCGCCGTGAACAGGGCGCTGGCGGCCTGCAGCCGGTCCGTCTGCGCCTGTGCCACGGCATTGCGGGCGCTGAACAGGCTGGATTGCACGTTCAGCACGGTCAGCAGATCTACCGTGCCGGCCTGCAACTGCGCCTCCGCGATCGCATAGGCCCGGCGCGCCGCGTCCGCCCGTACCCGTTGCAGGGCCAGGGCCTCCGTTGTGCGGCGCAGGGCTGACAGGCTGGTCTCGGTGTCCTGCAGCGCGAACAGGATGGCGCGACGGTATTCCGCCACAAGCTCCGCCTGTCGTGCGCTGAACTGCTCCACCTGGGCGCGCAGCGCGCCGGCATTGAAGATCGGCGCGGTGAGGCCCGCGGCCAGGTTGTACACCACGGAGCCCGGCCGCAGCAGCGTCTCCAGCGCCACGCTCTGCAACCCGCCACCGCCGGTCAGCGCGATGGTCGGGAACAGCGCGGCGCGGGCGGCGGCCACATTCGCGTTGGCGGCCAGCAGGTTGGCCTCCGCCAGTTGCACGTCCGGGCGGCGCGCCAGCACCTCCGCCGGCAGGCCCGGCGCGATCTCCGGCACGCGGATGTCATCCAGCCGCACCGCGCGGATATCGATCTCGCCCGGCGCCACGCCCGTGAGCGTGCCAAGGGCAAAACTGTTCTGCTCCACCTGCTGTTGCAGCGGCGGGATGGCGGCACGCTGCTGCGCCACGACGGTTTCCTGCTGCGCGATGTCGAGCCCGGTGGCGGTGCCGACCGCCAGCCGCTGGCGCAGGATGCCGAGGTTGCGGTTGGCCACTTCCAGGTTGCCGCGCTGGATCTCGAGCTGTTCCTGTGCGCCGAGCCCGTTGAACAGCGCGTTGGCCACGGCGGCCTGGGTGGTCAGCGCGGTGACGCCGATGGCGTAGCGCGCGGCCACGGCGCTGGACCGGGCGCTGTCCAGGATCGCCCGGTTGCGGCCCCAGAAATCCACCTCGTAGCTGGCGGAGAGGCCGCCGCCGAAGCTGTTGCCGGCGCTGCCCGCGGAGCCCGGGTTGCGGCTGGTGCCGCGCGACCGTCCGGCGGACAGGTCCGCATCCACCCGCGGCAGCAGCGCGGCGCCGGAGATCCGCACCTCGGCATCCGCCTGGCGCAGCCGCGCCACCGCCGCGGCGATGTCCAAATTCTCCGCCATCGCGGCGCGCATAAGCGCATCCAACTGCGGCGTACCGAAGCCCTGCCACCAGGCGGCATCGGGCCAGCGCATGGCGGTGGGGGCCGCCTCCGCGTTGGCGGCCCGGAAGAAGCCCGGGATGCGCAGGCCGGAGGCGGCCGGGTCGATCCGCGCCGCGCAGCCCTGCGCCAGGCCGCCGGTGCCCAGCAGGCTGGCGGCGCGAAGGAAGCGGCGGCGGGCGGGAAGCGTCATGGAAGCCAGGGTGAACCTCGTTTGCGGCGGCGCCGGGGCGTGCCACGGCCAGGCTGGTTGTGCGCCGGCTGCGCCGCCGCGGCCACCGCCGATTGGCTACGAAGCGTTGCGGTCCGTAAGCGTCCAGGCCCGGCGGTGAAGAAAAGCTTAACACAGTCGGCGCCGAACGGACGCCGCCCCGTAACAATTCGCGGATACGTGTCCGCCGTTCGAGACGGACCTAGTGCCCTGCGCCCGGGCCCGCCCGGCCGCCGGTTGCCACGGAGCAAAACAGATGAGCCTGTCCACCACCCCGACCGCTGCGCTGAGCTTCGCGGCCGCCGGCAGCCTGACCCTGGCCGGCGCGGAAATCTCCGCCTTCGACCCGGGCAGCAACCGGCTTTTCGTGACCTCCGGCGTCGGCCTGCAGGTGGTGGACCTGTCCAACCCGGCCATGCCGGTCCTGATCGAGACCATCGACTTCACCACGCTCGGCTTCGCCACCACGGACATCACCAGCGTCGCGGCGAAGAACGGCATGGTGGCCGTGGCGCTGCCGAATGCCGACAAGGCCCTGCCGGGCCAGGTGCTGTTCCTGGCCGCAAATGATCCGGGCGTCGTGATCGCCGCGGTCGAGGTCGGCGCCCTGCCGGACAGCCTGACCTTCACGCCGGACGGCACTACCCTGCTGGTCGCCAATGAGGGCGAGCTGAACGAGGCCGGCACCGACGGCGATGGCAGCATTACCTTGATCTACACGGGCGCCGGCCCGGGCCGCCTGGGCCCCCCCGTCACCGCCACCTTCGACGCCTTTGACGGCCAGGAGGATGCGCTGCGGGCCGCCGGGGTGCGCATCTTCGAGGGCCGGTCCGTGTCCCAGGATGTCGAGCCGGAATACATCGCCGTGTCCGCCGACAGCAGCAAGGCGATGATCACCTTGCAGGAAGCCAATGCGGTGGCGATCCTGGACATCGCCAGCGCGACCATCACCGCCATCGTCCCGCTGGGCACCAAGGACTTCTCGAACCTGCTGGCCGATTTCAGCGACCGGGATGGGCCGCGCAACGACCCGCTGCCAGCCAACCTGGTGAACGCGCCGGTCTTCGGGCTGTACATGCCGGATGCGATCGACAGCTACGGCGCGAATGGCCGGACCTTCTACGTGATTGCCAATGAGGGTGACGACCGCGACGACTTCCTCGATCCCGGCGAGACGATCCGCGTCGGCAGCAACGCCTACGACCTCGACGACGCAACCTTCCCGAACGAGGCCTTCCTGAAGGACAGCGACAACCTCGGCCGCCTGACCGTGTCCAACGCCCCCGGCCTGCGCGGCGACACGGATGGCGATGGCGATATCGACCAGATCCTGATGTACGGCGCCCGGTCCTTCTCCATTCTCGATGACCAGGGCGGCATCGTCTTCGACAGCGCGGACCTGATCGAGCGCATCGTGGCGGAACACTTCCCCGCCCTGTTCGACGACGGCCGCAGCGACAACAAGGGGCCGGAGCCGGAGGGCATCGAGATCGGCGTCATCGACGGCAACACCTATGCCTTCGTCGCCCTCGAACGCTCCAACATGACCCTGGCCTTCGACGTGACCGACCCGGATGCCGTCACCTACACCGGCGCCATCCGCCGCGCGGGTGACGTCAGCCCGGAGGGCGTGCTGTTCATCCCGGCCGCGGAGTCGCCGACCGGCCAGGCGCTGTTCATCGCCAGCAACGAGGTCAGCAACACCATCTCCGTCTTCACGGTGGACCCGGCGCCCTTCACCTTGCAACTGCTGCACTTCGCCGATGCCGAGGCCGGCCTGCTGGCCGGGCGGACCGCGCCGAACCTGGCGGCGCTGGTCGATGCCTTCGACGGCACCTATGCCAACACGCTGATCCTGGCCGGCGGCGACAACTTCATCCCCGGCCCCTTCCTGGCTGCCGGCACCGATGCCTCCGTCGCCGTCACCCACGGCCGCGGCAACAACCCCGGCGCCGCCGACATCGAGATCCACAACCGCATCGGCGTCGAAGCGTCCACCGTCGGCAACCATGAGTTCGACCTCGGCACCAACGCCTTCGCCGATGCGGTCAACGATGCCGCCTTCCCCTACCTGACCGCAAACCTGGACTTCTCCGCGGATGCCGGCATTTCCGGCCGCTACACCGAGACCGTGGGCGTGAACGGCCTGGAGAACGCGGCAACGCTGGCCGGCCGCATCGTGCCCTCCGCCGTCGTGCAGAAAGGCGGCGAGGCGATCGGCCTGGTCGGCGTCACCACGCAGATCATCGAGAGCATCTCCTCCACCGGCAATGTCGAGGTGAAGGGCTTCGCAGGCGACGGCGCCGAGACGAATGACATGGTGCTGTTGGCGGCCCTGCTGCAGCCGGTGATCGACGACCTGGTCGCCCAGGGCGTCAACAAGATCATCCTGATGTCGCACCTGCAGCAGATCCAGTTCGAGCAGCAGCTGGCGACACTGCTGACCGGCGTCGATATCATCCTGGCGGCCGGCTCCAACACCCGCCTCGGGGATGCCACCGATGTCGCGGTGGAATTTCCCGGCCATGCCGCCGACTTCGCCGGCACCTATCCGATCGTCACGCAGGGCGCCGATGGCGGCACCACGCTGATCGTCAACACCGACAACGAATTCACCTATCTCGGCCGCCTGGTCGTCGATTTCGACGCCGAGGGCCGCATCATCCTGGACAGCCTGGACGAGGCCATCAACGGCGCCTATGCCGCGAACGACGCCAACGTCGCCGTCGCCTGGGGCGTGGCCGAGGCCGATCTGGCGACCACCGCCTTCGCCGCGGGCACCAAGGGCGCCGAGGTGGCGGAGGTCACCGACGCCGTCCAGGCCGTGATCGCCGCCAAGGACGGCAATGTCTTCGGCTTCACCGATGTCTACCTGGAAGGCGAGCGCGCCCAGGTCCGCAGCCAGGAAACCAACCTCGGCAACCTGACGGCGGATGCCAACCGCGAGGCGGCGGTCGAGGCGACCGGCGAGGCCTTCATGGTCTCGCTGAAGAATGGCGGCGGCATCCGCGCGCAGATCGGCGCGGTGGAAGTGGCCACCGGCGACAAGCTGCCGCCGATCGCCAATGCGGATGCGGGCAAGCCCGCCGGCGGCGTGTCAGAACTCGACATCGAAAATGCGCTGCGCTTCGACAACAAGCTGATGGTGTTCGACACCACGGCGGAGGGCCTGAAGAACATCCTGGAATTCGCCGCCGGCATCCCGCAGGGCAATGGCGGCTACGCCCAGCTTGGCGGCGTGCGCTTCGCCTTCGATCCGGACAACCCGGCCGGCAGCCGGGTGCAGAGCGTGGCGCTGATCGACCAGGAGGGCCAGGTGATCGCCCGCGTGGTGGAGGACGGCATGGTGCAGGCCGAGGCGCCCGCCGTCATCAGCGTCGTCTCGCTGAACTTCCTGGCGAATGGCGGCGACGGCTACCCGGTGAAGGCCAACGGCTTCAACTTCCGCTATCTGCTGGAGGACGGCTCGCTCAGCGCCCCCGTGGATCCGACCGCGAACTTCACCGCCGCCGGGACCGTGCCGGCCGGCACGCTGGGCGAGCAGAAGGCGCTGGAGGACTACCTGGCGCGCTACCACGCGACGCCGGAGACCGCCTTCGCCGAGGCCGACACGCCCGCCTCCGCCGATACCCGCATCCAGGACCTGAACCGCAAGGACTTCGACACGGTCTTCTTCGGCGGCACGATCCAGGACGGCGAGGGCGCCGGCCGAATCCTCGGCACGATCGGCGACGATGCCATCTTCGGCAATGGCGGCAACGACACGATGCTGGGCGGTGCCGGTGACGACACGCTGTTCGGCGGCGATGGCCAGGACCGCCTGGTCGGCGGCGCGGGCCGCGACGTCCTGCTGGCCGGCGACGGCAATGACCGCGTGCTGGGTGAAGATGGAGACGACCTTGTCGACGGCGCGGCGGGTGACGACCGCGTGGTCGGTGGCCTCGGCTCCGACACGGTGCTCGGCGGCACCGGCCGCGACACCCTTGCCGGTGGGGCTGGCAACGACATCCTCCAGGCCGGCGACGACAACGACAGGCTATCGAGCGATGCCGGTGACGACACGCTGGAGGGTGGCCTGGGTGCGGATGTGCTGATGGGCGGCGCTGGCGCCGACATCTTCACCTTCGATGCCTTCGTCCAAAGCCTGCGCGACCAGTCCGACCGCATCCGCGACTTCAACGCGGCCGAGGGGGACCGCATCAGCTTCGCCGGCATCGATGCGGACCCGCTGGCGGATGGCGACCAGGCCTTCGCCTTCGTCGGCACCGGCGCCTTCCTCGATAGCGTCGCCTCCATCCGCGTGCATTACGGCGCGAACGGCACGGCGATCCAGGTCGACGCCGGCGATGGCGGCGCGCTGGAGATGGTGGTGCGGCTGGTCGGCCAGCCGGCGCTTCAAGCCAGCGACTTCATCCTGTAGCGCGGGCTTCAGGCCAGCTTCTCGGTCGAGACCTCGTGCGTCGCACGCCCGGTCTCGGCGAAGCTGGTGATGTTGGCGATCGTCGTCTCGGCGATCGCCGTCAGCGCCTCCGTCGTGAAGAAGGCCTGGTGCGCCGTGACCAGCACGTTGGGGAAGGTCAGCAGCCGGGCGAAGATGTCGTCCTGCAGCATCTGGTCGGACAGATCCTCGAAGAACAGGTCCGCCTCCTCCTCGTACACGTCGAGGCCGAGCAGCCCGACTTGCCCGGATTTCAGCCCGGCAATGGCGGCGCGCGTGTCGACGATGGCGCCGCGGCTGGTGTTGACGAGCATGGCGCCGCGCCGCATCCGTGCCACCGCCGCAGCGTCGATCAGGTGGCGCGTGGCCGGCGTCAGTGGGCAGTGCAGGGTGACGATGTCGGACCGCGCCAGCAGGTCTTCCATGGAAAGGTAATCCAGCCCCATCGCCAGCCCGCCCTCGGATGGGACGGGGTCGTGCGCCACCACCGTGCAGCCGAAGCCGCGCATGATGCGCGCCACCGCCAGCCCGATCCGTCCGGTGCCAACCACGCCCACCGTCCGTCCATGCATGTCGAAGCCGAGCAGGCCATCCAGCGCGAAATTGCCCTCCCGCACCCGGTTGTAGGCGCGGTGGATGCGGCGGTTCAGCGACAGCATCATCGCAACCGTATGCTCCGCCACGGATTCCGGCGAATAGGCCGGTACCCGCGCCACGGTCAGGCCGAGCCGCCGCGCCGCCACCAGGTCCACGTTGTTGAAGCCGGCCGAGCGCAGCGCCAGCAGCCGGATGCCCATCCCGGCGAAGGCTTCCAGCACCGGCGCGTCGACGTGGTCGTTGACGAAGGCGCAGACCGCCTCCGCCCCCTTGGCCAGCCCAGCGGTTTCCGCCGAGAGCCGCGCCTCCAGGAAGACCAGGCGGTGCCGCCCGCCATCCCCTGCATTGGCGGCCTCAAGGAACTGCCGGTCATAGGGCTTGGTACTGAACACGACGACATGCATGGGCGGGTTCTTCCTCAGGCCCTGGGTTGCCGCACCATCAGGACGTCGCTGGGCAGGCAGGCCAGCAGCCGCTTCGCCACGCTGCCGACCAGGAACCCCGCCAGGCCGCTGCGACCCTGGGTGCCGAGGACAGTCAGGTTGACCTCGCGGTCCGCGACGTACCGTGCCAGCTGGGCATCCGCCGGCCCATATTCCAGCATGGACCGGATTCGTGCCCGCGCCGCCTCCGGCACGGTGGCGAGGAAATCATCCTGGTCCGTCGCCGCCAACTGCCGCATCTCCGCCATGTGGGCCTCGCGGCCAAGGATGCCCTCGAACGGGATCTGGAAAGCATGGAACAGGGTGATCGCCGCCTCCGGCAGCCAGGCCAGGGCACAGTCCAGCGCGTGGCGGGAGCAGGGCGAGAAATCGGTGGCGACCACCACCTCCCCATAGTCGCGCCAAGCGCGGCGCTTCACCACCAGCACCGGCACCGGCGATTCCCGCACCAGGTGCTCGACTATGCGGCCGACCGCCGCGCGGCCCATCATCTCGTCACGCGCCACGCCGGTGACGATCAACTGGCAGTCGAGCGCCGCCGCCTGCCGCAGGATCGCCTCGGCCGGCGCGCCGCGTTCGATCACCACCTCGCCGAGTGACCCTTGCAACTCGGCGCGGATGTGCCGCTCCGCGGCCTGCACCGCCTCGGACTGGCTGCGGCGCCATGAAGGCACCTCCGGCGGCTCCTCGCCCGGGATCACGTGCAGCAGGTGCAGCGTGGCGCCCCATGCCTGGGCCAGCCGCACGGCGCGGTCCTGCGCGCGGTCGCAACGGCTGCTCAGGTCGGTGGCGAGCAGGATGCGCTTCGGCGTGCCGTGCTGCCAGGCCGGGTCGGCGCGGGTTGCGCTCATTGGCGTAACTCCCTCAAGTCCGTGTGTGGCGTCGGGGCATTCCCCCGGGCCGATCCAGTAGTGCTACCGGACCATGCCGACATTGATTAAAATCAACTTTCTGGAAACCTTTATCCGCCGCCGGGCAGGCCGCGGTTTTGCCTGGATCCGGACATGACAGCCGCCGCCGCGCTGCTCCCGATCCTGCTGATCGTGCTGCTGATGGTCGGCGCCGGGCGTGGCGCGGTTGCGGCCGGGCTTGCGGGCCTGGGTGTCGCGCTGCCGGTGGCGCTGCTGGTGTTCGGCTGGGCAGGGCCGCCGGCGGCGGGCGGCTTGGGCGGGGCCCTGGCCGGTGTCACCGCCGAGGCCGGCTTCTCCGCCCTCACCATTCTATGGATCATCCTGCCGGCGCTGTGGCTGCACGAGATGCAACTGGCCTCTGGCGCCACCGAGACGCTGCGCCGCGCCCTCATCAGCCTGTCGCCGGACCGGCGGGTGACGGCGTTGCTGGTCGCCTGGTTCTTCGCGCTGTTCTCCGAAGGTGCAGCGGGCTTCGGCACGCCGGTGGTCCTCGCCGCGCCGATCCTTGTGGGCCTGGGCTTCGGCCCGGCACAGGCCGTGGCGCTGGCGCTGGTCGGGCATGCCGTGGGCGTTTCCTTCGGCGCCGTTGGCACCCCGGTGGTGCCGCAGGTGGCGGCAAGCGGGCTGGACCCGCTGGCGCTGTCCGGCGCCACGGCGCTGCTGCACGCCGCCTGCGGCTGGACCATGGCCCTGTTCGTCCACCGCCTGGCCGGCGAAGGGCAGGCAGCGCGCGGCGGCTGGGGGATGGCGCTGTTCGCCGCCGCCGCCTTCCTGCTGCCCTTCGCCGCCATCGCGACCTGGGTGGGGCCTGAACTGCCGACGCTCGGCGGTGCTCTGGTCGGCGGCGTCGCCTTCGCGCTGGCGGTCTCGCGGCGTCGCGCGCCCAGGGCCGGGGCCGTACCCTCCGGCCGCGCCGTGCTGGCTGCGGCACTGCCCTACCTGCTGCTGCTCGCCCTGATCCTGGCGACACGCCTGCTGCCGCCGGTACGGGAGGCGCTGGGCCGCGTGACGCTGGACTGGTCCCTGGCCGAGGGCGCCTTCAGCGGCAACCTGCTGCCGCTGTACCACCCGGGCACGCTGCTGCTGGCCAGCCTGCTGCTGGCGGCGGCGCTGCACCGCACGGGGTGGGAGGTGCTGGGCGCTGCCGCCGGCCGGGCGCTGGCGCGGCTGCCGCCGGTGTTCCTGGCGCTGCTGCTGATGCTCACCCTGGCGCGGCTGATGGTGCATTCCGGCATGGTCGCGGCACTGGCCGAGGCGGCGGCCGGCATCGCCGGGCAGGGCTGGCCCGCCTTCGCGGCCGCCACCGGCGCGCTCGGCACCTTCGTCACCGGGTCCGCCACCGCCTCAAACATCCTGCTGAGCGACTTCCAGCTTGCCACTGCCGCGGCGCTGTCCCTCCCGGCGCTGCCGCTGCTGGCGGCGCAGGGGTTCGGCGCCGCTGTCGGCAACATCATCTGCCCACACAACATCGTGGCCGGCGGCGCCACGGTCGGGCTCGGCGGGCGGGAAGGGGAAGTGATGCGGCGCACCCTGCCGGCGTGCGCGCTGTATGCCGCGCTGGGTGGTGCCGCGACGCTGGTGGCGGTGGCGCTGTGGTGAGGCGCCCCGCTCGCGCGCCCGCGCCGCTTCTGGCACCCTGGCGCCATCATGCCCGACACCCAGACGATCCTCACCCTGACCGCCAACCCCTCCGTCGACCTCGCCTGCGAGGCCGAGGCAGTGCGCCCCGTGCGGAAGATCCGCACGAAGAATGAAAGGTTCGACCCCGGCGGCGGCGGCGTCAACGTCGCCCGCGTGGTGCGCGAATTGGGCGGGCAGGCGCTGGCGGTGCTGCTGGCGGGCGGCGTCACCGGCCGGCTGATCGAGGAACTGGTCGATGCCGCCGGCATCCCGCGCCGCAGCGTCCCGATCGCGGGCCGCACCCGCATCAGCCAGATCGTGCAGGACCTCTCGAGCGGCCTGGAATACCGCTTCGTCCCGGAAGGTCCCGAAATCGCCCCGGCCGAAACGGCGGCGGCGCTGGAGCTTCTGGCCCGCGAAGCCGGCGAATGGCTGGTGCTCAGCGGCAGCCTGGCGCGCGGCATGCCGGTGGATTTCTTCGCCACCGCGGCACGCCAGGCCCGCGCCCGTGGCCAGCGCGTGGTGGTGGACAGCTCCGGCGCCCCGCTGCGCGCCGCCATCGAAGCCGGTGGACTCGAGCTGGTGAAGCCGAGCCTTGGCGAGTTCGAGGTGCTGGTCGGCCGCAAGCTGCCCGAGGCGGCGGACCAGGACGCCGCGGTGCTGGACCTCGCGCGGTCCGGCGCCGTGAAGCTGGTGGCGCTGACGCTCGGCCATCGCGGCGCCGTACTGGCCAATGCCGAGCGGGTCTGGCGGCTGCCGGCGCCCGACGTGCCGGTGCGCGGCGCGGCCGGGGCGGGGGACAGCTTCGTCGCCGCCATGACCCTGGCCCTGGCGCGCGGCGACGCGCCGGCCGAGGCCTTCGCCTGGGGCAGCGCCGCCGGCGGCGCCACCGTGGCGCAGCCCGGCACGGCGCATGCGAAGCGGGCGGAGGTGGAGGCGCTGTACGGCCAGATGCGCCGCTTGCTGTAGCTCAGGCCTCGCGCGGCTCGGCGCCCGGCGGCTGACCGATATGGGTCTCGCTGCCCGCGCGCCAGCGATGCGTCGAGGCCCCGAAGGCCACCATCTTGCCGGCCTCATCAAACACGTCCGTGCGGACGAAGAAGATGTTGCGGCCGCGCTGCGCCACCTTGGCTTCCGCGACCAGGCGCCCGGCCTTCACCTGGCCGGTGAAGCGGCAATCCAGGTCCAGCGTCACCGCCTTGCGGACATTGCCGGGCACGCTGCACCAAAGGCCGGAATAGCCGGCCGCCTGATCGATCATCGACAGGATCAGCCCGCCATGGACGATGCCGGAGCGGTTGCGGTGCTGGTCGCCCACCGTGCAGGCCAGCCGCGCCAGCCCCTCCTCCCATTGCACCAGGGTCAGGCCGAGCAGGGTGTGGTAGGGGGCGCCGCCAGGATCGAGGTCGAGGTCGGAAGTCGGGGAGGGATCGGATTGTGTCATGCCGCCTCCGTTGCAGCGCGACGCCGCCGCGGTCAATCCTGCCTCGCATCCCCAGGAGCGCTGCATGCCTGTCCCTGACCGGGTCGAGATCGACGAAGCCGGCGACGTGGCCCTGTCCGCCGAACAGGCCGCTTTCCTGCTGGGCGCGGCGCTGGAGGATTTCCTGGCCGATCTGCGCGCCGGCCATGTCTATTCGGTGGTCGAGCGGGGGGAGGGAGCCGATGCCGGACGTATTCGCCTGACGCTGCATCGCCGATCGACCCGCCGCCGACTGGTTGTGGAGGCAGGGACGGGCCGGGTCCTGGACATCGACCCGACGAACGACGCCTGAACCCGCGGCCGCTCCACCAAAAAAAAGGCCGCCAACCCGTTGGGGCAGCGGCCTAAGTCAAACAGGGAGGCTTCACGTCTGGGAGACGAAGGGGTTCAGGGCTCGCCCTGAATGACCCTGATCCAGCGTCGCCGCCGGAACGCCCCTAACATAGTCGCCCGCGCGACCTTCGGTTGAGTGAATTGGCGCTACCCGACATGCGCGAAATGCATGGAACCCGATCTGCTACTCAAAAATGACAGGACTGTGGCGTTTCGCGACGGATGGCTAGCTGGCGGCCTGCATTCGTGCGGGAAGCGCAAGTTCCGAGACGAGGAAGTCCCGGAACACCGCCACCCGCTTCGAATGCCGCAATTCCTCCGGGTAGACGAAATAGGCCTCGATCCGCGGCGCCTTGAGGTCCGGCAGCACCTGCACCAGCCCGTCCAGCTCCTCGCCCATGTAATCGGGAAGGGCCGCGATGCCGAGGCCGCTGCGCACGGCGGCCAGGATGCCCGGCAGGCTGTTCATCTCCAGCACCGCCCGGCGCGTGGAACCTGGCCGGCGCCCGGCTTCCTGCAGCCAGTTCACGCTTTCGACCGGCGGGCGATAGTCGCCATAGACGATCATCCGGTGGGCATCGAGGTCTTCGGCCCGCATCGGCATCCCGGCGGTCTTCAGGTAGTCCGGTGAGCCGCAGACGCGCCAGCCGAAGGTGCCGAGGTTGCGCTGGATCAGGTCCGGCTGGCGCGGCGGATGCAGGCGGATGGCGACGTCGGCCTCCCGCATCGCGAGATCCAGGTCCGCATCGTCCAGCACCACGGTCAGCGTCACGTCCGGGTGCAGCGCCATGAAGCGACGCAGGCGGGGGGCCAGCCAGACACTGCCGAAGCCGGTGGTGGTGGTGACCTTCAGCCGGCCGGTCGGGCGTTCCCGGCTTTCGGTCAGCAAGGCTTCGGTCATGGCCAGCTTCGCGAACACCTCCCGCACCGCGCGGTTCAGGGTCTCGCCCTGTTCGGTGAGGATCAGGCCGCGGGCGTGGCGGTGGAACAACGGGACGGAAAGCGCCTCCTCCAGCGCCTGGATCTGGCGTGAGACGGCGGATTGCGAGAGATTCAGCGTCTCGCCGGCATGGGTGAAGGACCCCGCCTCGGCGACCGCATGGAAAACCCGCAGCTTGTCCCAGTCCAGCGGCATGCCCGCGGTGATTCCCTGCTCTGACGTTGTGGCAAGCTGCCATGCAACCCATTGGCCTGGGTAGCATGACAATGCGGCCCGGCGCGTTTTTTTCCCGGCGCGACCCCCGGCAAAGCGAAGTTTTTCGCGATCAGGCGGCCGCGACGTCCACCGCGGGCAGGTGGGCCAGGAACTTCTCGGCCTCGAGCGCCGCCATGCAACCGGTGCCGGCCGCGGTCACCGCCTGGCGGAACACCTTGTCCTGCACGTCCCCCGCCGCGAAGACGCCGGGCAGGCTGGTCTGCGTGGTGCCGGGGGTGGTGCGGATGTAGCCTTCGTCATCCATGGCGATCTGGCTGCGGAACAGCGCGGTGGCCGGGTCGTGGCCGATCGCCACGAACAGGCCATGCACCGGCAATTCGGTGCGCGCGCCAGTCTTCAGGTTGCGCAGCGCCAGGCCTCGGGCCACCGGCATCCGACCACTGTCATCCGCAAGCACCCGCTCCACCGCCGTGTCCCAGATGACGGAGACGTTGGGCCGCTCGAACAGGCGGTGCTGCAGGATCTTCTCCGACCTCAGGCTGTCCCGGCGGTGGATCAGCGTGACGTGGCGCGCGAGGTTGGACAGGTACAGCGCCTCCTCCGTCGCGGAATTGCCGCCGCCGACCACCGCCACGTCCTTGCCGCGATAGAAGAAGCCGTCGCAGGTCGCGCAGGCGGAGACGCCGAAGCCGGACAATTCCTTCTCGCCCGGGATGTGCAGCCAGCGCGCCTGCGCGCCCGTCGCGATGACCAGGGATTCGGCCTCGTAAACGTCGCCCGAATCGCCAGTGGCCAGGAAAGGTCGGCGGCCGAGATCGACGGAGGTGATGACGTCCTGCACCACCTCCGCCCCCACATGAGTCGCCTGGGCCTGCATCTGGTCCATCAGCCACGGCCCCTGGATCGGCTCGGCGAAGCCTGGGAAGTTCTCGACCTCCGTCGTGATGGTCAACTGCCCGCCCGGCTGCAGCCCGGCGACCACCATCGGCTTCAGCCCTGCGCGGGCGGCGTAGATGGCGGCGGTGTAGCCGGCGGGGCCGGCGCCGAGGATGAGCAGGCGGGTGCGGCGAGTCTGGGACACGGGTTTGGATCCGGCAGTAATGAACCTTCCCCGCCCATATCGGCCGCCAAGCCCCGCGGCTCAAGCCCGGAGTGGATTCGTCGGCCCGCGTCTTGTAGATCGCCGATGCCGAAAGGATATTGCGTCGCGCACGCCGAATGGGACACGCCAGCATCGCCATGACCGAACCACCCGCCCCGGACATCGACGAGGTCGACCGCCACATCCTGGCGGAGCTCCAGGCCGATGGCCGGATGACCAATGTCGAGCTCGCCCGCCGCGTCGGCCTTTCGGCCCCACCCTGCCTGCGCCGGGTGCGGCGGCTGGAGGAACAGGGCGTGATCCGCGGCTACCATGCCGATCTCGACCCGCAGGTGCTGGGCTGGGAGATCACCTTCTTCGCCCTGGTGGGCCTGGAAACCCAGAAGCAGGCGGTTCTCCAGGCCTTCGAGGCGATGGTTTGCGAATGGCCGGAGGTGCGCGAATGCCACATGATCCGTGGCGGCGGCGACTTCATGCTGCGCCTGGTGGCGCGTGACACCGCGCATGAGAACGCCCTGACCTCCCGCCTCACCGGCGCCGCCAGCGTGCTGCGGGTGCAGACCTTGCAGACCATTCGCACCACCAAGGATGAAAGCGGCGTGCCGGTGGAGGGCGTGCCGGCTTGAAGCTACGGGCTGCCCTTTTCCTGGCCGGCCTGCTGTGGCCGGGCATGGTGGCGGCTGTCGAGCCGCCTGCGCTGGCGTCCTGTCCGCCCGGGCTGCCGGCGACCACGCAATGCTGGCGCGGCCAGGACGCGAACGGCGCCTTCCTGCTGCTGGCACGGCCGGAAAACTGGCATGGCGGACTTGTCACACATGTCTATGGCGGCCCCCGCATGTCGGCACCCGCCGCCGACAGCACGGATGAGGATCTGCTGCGCTATTCGGAATACCTGGCGGAGGGCTGGGCCTGGGTCTCCACCTCCCGCCGTCGCGCCGGCTTCGGCATCCGCTCCGGCGGCGAGGACTCACTGGCGGCGCGGCGCATCGCCGGGGAGGTACTCGGTCCCATCCGCTTCAGCCTGCTGCACGGCCAGAGCTGGGGTGGCGCCGTCGCTGCCAAGGCGATCGAGACGCTGAACGAGCCTGGCCCGGAGGGTACCCGCCCCTGGCAGGCCGCGCTGCTGACCTCCGCCGTGCTGGCCGGCCCGACGCGGGCCTACGACATGCGGGTGGACCTTCGCGCCGCCTACCAGGCGATCTGCGGCACGCATCCGCGGCCGGAGGAGCCGCAATATGTCGTGACCCTCGGCCTGGCGCGTGGCCAGCGGATGACGCGGGAGGAGCTGATGTCCCGCTACCTCGCCTGCACCGGCGCCGACCTGGCGCCGGAGGCGCGGACGCCGGCGCAGCGGCGGGCGCTGGCTGACCTTTCGGCCGCCAGCCGGGTGCCGGAGGCGGCGATCCCGGCGCATCTGGTCTGGGCGACCACGGTCTTCGCCGATATCGGCTGGCGGCTGATGGAGGGGCGCAGCGCCTTCGGCAATCGCGACGTGCAGTATGCCGGCACCTCCGACGATGTCGGGCTGAACGCCCGCATCCCGCGCATCGTGGCGGATTCCGGCGCCGTGGAACGGCTGGCGTCCGATGGCGACCCCACCGGCATCGTCGCCATCCCGGTGCTGACGCTGCACGGCATCGGTGACATGACCGTGTTCGTGGAACACCAGTCCGCCTACCGGGAGACACTGGAGCGCGCCGGCAACGGCCACCTGCTGGTGCAGGTCTTCACCGACGAGATCGAGCATTCCAAGCTTTCCGGCCCGATCTACGCCGCCGCCGCCGCCGCGCTGCGCGGCTGGGCCGAGACGCGCCGCCGGCCAGGCGCCGCCGAATTGCAGGGCCGCTGCGAGGCCAGCCCCATCACCACCCTCGGCCCCTGCCGCATCGTGCCGGACTACCGGCCGCAGCCCTGGGAGGCCCGGGTCAATCCGCGCGGAGGGGCGCCCGCCGAGGCAGTAGCCGCGCGCCATGAACCTCCGCTACGCTCCCCGCAACGATAACACTGTGGGGGAACGTGCCATGGCCTTGTCGCTGATGCGTCGTGCCTGCCTGCTGGCCGGCCTCGCCCTTTTGGCGCTGCCGGCGCTTGCTGCGGACTACCCGGCGCCCCGCGAGGCCACCTGGGTCGCGCGCGACTTCCGCTTCCACACCGGCGAGACCCTGCCGGAACTTCGGATTCACTACACCACCATCGGCGACCCCGCCGGCATTCCGGTGCTGGTGCTGCACGGCACCTATGGTTCGGCCCGCAGCATGCTGACGCCAGCCTTCGCCGGGGAGTTGTTCGGCGCCGGCCAGCCGCTGGATGCCAGCCGCCACTTCATCATCCTGCCGGATGCGCTGGGCAGCGGGCGGACGACCAAGCCATCGGATGGGCTGCGCGCGGGCTTTCCGCGCTACAACTATGACGACATGGTGCTGGCGCAGTACCGCCTGGTGACCGAAGGGCTGGGCCTCCGCCGCCTGCGCCTCATCATCGGCAATTCCATGGGCGGGATGCATGCCTGGATCTGGGGCGTGACGCATCCGGAGTTCATGGACGCCATCGTGCCCATGGCGTCGCAGCCCACGGAGATGTCGGCCCGGAACTGGATGATGCGGCGGCTGATGGTGGAAACCGTGCGCCGTGACCCGGCCTATGAGGGCGGCAACTACACGCGGCAGCCGGAGTCCATGCGCATGGCGAACGTGGTCTTCGCCACCGCCACCAATGGCGGGACGCTCAACCTCCAGGCGATCGCCCCGGACCGCGCGCGTGCCGACCGGTTGGTCGAGGCCAGGCTGGCCGCACCGCCGCCCGGCGATGCGAACGACTTCGTCTACCAGTGGGACAGCTCCCGCGATTACAATCCAGCACCGGGGCTGGAGCGGATCCGTGCCCGGGTTCTCGCCATCAACGCGGCGGATGACGAGCGCAACCCACCGGAGACGGGGCTGATGCAGGCGGCGATGCAGCGCATCGCGCATGCCCGGCTGCTGCTGATCCCGGCCAGCGCAGAGACCCGCGGCCACGGCACGACCGGCCTCGCCCGGTTCTGGGCGGAGGACCTGCGCGGCTTCCTGCGGGAATTGGAATAATACAAGCGGCATCCATCGGTGACCTGCGGCCAGCACCTGACGGCAGGATAAATCCGGGTCAGCCCCGCCGCACGACGTAGTCCGCCGCCTGCAACGCCGCGATGATGGCGTTGCCCTGGCGGCCGTCGCGCACCTCCACCATCAGGTACAGCTCCGTGCTCTGCACCGTGGGCGCGCCGAAAAGCTGCTGGTGGTTCACCTCGATAACATTGCCGCCGAGGGTCGAGATCCGGCCGGCGATGTCGGCCAGCACGCCGGGGCGGTCCGGGATGTCGAAATGCAGCCGCAGGATACGGCCGTCCCGCAGCAACTGCCGCAGCAGCACGTTGGACAGGGCGCGGGCATCGATGTTGCCGCCGCAGATCGGGATGCCGACGGATTTGCCGGCGAAGCGCTCGGGATGCGCCAGCAGGGCGGCGACACCGGCGGCACCGGCCCCTTCCGCGACCAGCTTGGCACCTTCGGCCAGCAGCGCGATGGCCTGTTCGACGCTGCGCTCCGGCGCCAGCACCACCTCGATGCCATGCGCCTTGAGCCAGGCGAAGGGCACCTCGCCCACGTCGCGCACGGCGATGCCCTCGGCGACGGTCGGGCCGCCGACGGAGACCGGCTGGCCGGCCAGGCGCTGCGCCATGGCCGGATAGCCTTCGACCTCCACCCCAACCACGGTGATGCCGGGCCGCAGTTCGAGCGCCGCCGCGGCGCAGCCGGTCAGCAGCCCGCCGCCGCCGACCGGGATCACCAGCACATCGAGATCCGGAAAATCCTCGAGCATTTCCAACGCGCAGGTGCCCTGGCCGGCGATGACGGCGGGGTCGTCATAGGGGTGGACGAAGGTCAGGCCGTCGCGCAGCGCCAGTTCATGCGCGTGGGCCGCGGCTTCCGCCAGGCTTTCGCCATGCAGCACCACCCTGGCACCCCAGCCCTCGGTCCGCGTCACCTTGGTCGCCGGGGTGAAGCGCGGCATGACGATCGTGGCGGCGATCCCGGCCAGCGAGGCATGCCGCGCCACCGCCTGGGCATGATTGCCGGCCGACATGGCGATCACGCCCGCGGCGCGTTCCCGAGCCGTCAGCAGCGCGATCCGGTTCGCCGCGCCGCGTTCCTTGAAGGCGCCGGTCGCCTGCAGATTGTCGAGCTTGAGATGCACCCGCGCCCCGGTCGCCCGGGACAGGGCATCGCAATGGAGGGTCGGCGTGCGCAGTACCGCGCCGCGGATGCGGGCGGCGGCGGCGCGAACATCGGCGAGCGTGATGGTCGGCGCCGCGGGGGGCTCCACCGCCAGGGCGCGAACGGGCGTCATGGCGTCAGGCGAAGCGGACGCCGGCGATCTCGTAGACCTTGGCCCCGCCCGGGGCCGGGACCTCGACGCTGTCGCCCACCGCCTTGCCGATCAGCGCCTTGGCGAGCGGGGAGGAAATGGAGATGGAGCCGTTCTTCATGTCGGCCTCGTAGGCACCGACGATGCGGTAGGTCTTCTCGTCCTCCGTCTCCTCGTCCACCACCGTCACATGCGCGCCGAAGCGCACCTGGTTGCCGGAAAGCTTGGAGGTGTCGATGACCTCGACGGAGGGAATGATCGATTCGAGCTCGGCGATGCGGCCTTCGATGAAGGACTGCCGTTCCCGCGCCGCATGGTATTCGGCATTCTCGGAAAGGTCGCCATGCGCCCGCGCCTCGGCAATGGCGCGGATCACGGCCGGTCGTTCTTCGACCTTGAGCTGGCGCAGCTCCTCCGATAGCCGGTCCAGCCCTTCCGCGGTCATGGGGAACTTCTGCACGTCGCGTCCTTCCTCCGGGCACCCCGGCCCGCCCTGCTGTTGGCCGCCGCCTGGCCGGGGCCAGGGCGGGACGACCACATGCAAGCAGATTGCGGGCTGCACTGAAACAGGCGAGGCGGGAACAGGATGATGATCCCGTCCCCGCCCGCTCAGAATGAGCGCGTGAAATAGGCCTGGAGCGGGGTTACATCAAGGGTTCCGCCCTTCAGGGCCGCGATGGCGTGCACCGCGGCCCGGGCGCCGGCCAGCGTCGTGTAGTGCGGCACGCCATGTGTCAGGGCGCTGCGGCGGATGTCGAAGCTGTCGGACACCGTCTGGCCGCCGCTGGCGGTGTTGATGACAAGCTGGATCGCATCCGACTTGATCGCGTCCACGCAATGCGGCCGCCCTTCGGCCACCTTGTTCACCACCGTGCAGTCCAGCCCCACCTCCCGCAGCCGTGCCGCGGTGCCGCGGGTGGCAAGCACCCGGAAGCCCATTTCCAGCAGCCGGCGGGCCAGGGTGATGGCGCCCGTCTTGTCGCTGTCCTTGACCGAGAGGAAGGCGGTTCCGGATTCAGGCAGCTTCACGCCCGCGCCCATCTGGGACTTCAGGAAGGCCTTCTCGAAGGACAGGTCGAGGCCCATCACCTCGCCGGTCGACTTCATCTCCGGCCCGAGGATGACATCGACGTTGGGGAAGCGGTTGAACGGGAACACCGCTTCCTTCACTGCGACGTGGCGCGACACCGCCGTGTCATCCAGCCCGAAGGTCTTCAGATGCGCGCCGGCCATGACCAGCGCGCCGATCTTGGCCACCGCAATGCCTGTCGCCTTGGCGACGAAGGGCACGGTGCGGCTGGCGCGGGGGTTCACTTCCAGGACGAAGATCTCGCCGTCCTTCACCGCATACTGCACGTTCATCAGGCCCTTGACCTTCAGGGCCTTGGCCATCGCCTCCGTCTCCGCCTTCAGCTCCGTGATGATGGCGGGCGGCAGGGAATAGGGCGGCAGGGAACAGGCGCTGTCGCCGGAATGAATGCCGGCTTCCTCGATATGCTCCATCACGCCGGCGACGTAGACATCCCCGGTCTCATCCGCGATGCAATCCACGTCGACCTCGATCGCATCGGCCAGGTACTGGTCGATCAGGATCGGGTTGTCGCCCGAAACCTTCACCGCCTCCGCCCCAAAGCGGCGGAGCTGTTCCTTGTTGTAGGCGATCTCCATGGCGCGGCCGCCAAGCACGTAGGAAGGCCGCACCACCACCGGGTAGCCGATGCGCTCCGCCTCCACCATCGCCTCGTCCAGCGTGCGGGAGATGCCGTTCTGCGGCTGCTTCAGGCCGAGCGACTTCAGCAGTTGCTGGAAACGCTCGCGGTCCTCGGCGATGTCGATCGCCTCCGCGCTGGTGCCGAGGATCGGGATGCCGGCCTTGTGCAGCGCCTGGGACAGCTTGAGCGGGGTCTGCCCGCCATACTGCACGATGCAGCCGAGCAGCGTGCCCGCCTCCTGCTCCTTGCGGCAGATGGCGATGACGTCCTCCGCCGTCAGCGGCTCGAAATACAGGCGGTCGGAGGTGTCGTAGTCCGTGGAGACGGTCTCCGGATTGCAGTTGACCATGATGGTCTCGTAGCCGGCGTCGCGCAGCGCGTAGCAGGCATGGACGCAGCAATAGTCGAACTCGATGCCCTGGCCGATGCGGTTCGGCCCGCCGCCGAGGATGATGATTTTCTGCCGGTCGGTCGGCCGTGCCTCGCAGGCCGGCGCGCCGAAGCCGCCCTCATAGGTCGAGTACATGTAGGGCGTGTCGGAGGCGAATTCCGCCGCGCAGGTGTCGATGCGCTTGAACACCGCATGCACACCGAGGGCGTCGCGCGCCGCGAAGACCTGCGCTTCGGTCTTGCCGGTGAGCTTGGCCAGCCGCGTATCGGCAAAGCCCAGCGCCTTCAACGCCCGGAAGCCATCGGCGGTCTTCGGCAGGCCCTCCGCCTTGACGCGGGATTCGGCGTCTACGATCCGCGAAATCTCACGGATAAACCAGGGGTCGAAGCGGCAGGCCTCGTGGATCTCCTCCACCGACATTCCGGCCCGCAGCGCCTGTGCCACCACCAGCGCACGGTCCGGCTTCGGCGTGGCGAGCGAGGTGCGGATGGCGGCATGCGAGCCATCGCCGGGCACCGCGATCTCGTCGAGCCCGGTGAGCCCGGTCTCCAGCCCGCGCAGGCCCTTCTGCAAGGCCTCCGCGAAGCTGCGGCCGATCGCCATTGTCTCGCCGACCGACTTCATGGACGTGGTCAGCGTCGCCGGCGTGCCGGGGAACTTCTCGAAGGTAAAGCGCGGGATCTTCACCACGACGTAGTCGATCGTCGGCTCGAAGCTGGCCGGCGTCACCATGGTGATGTCGTTCTTCAACTCGTCCAGCGTGTAGCCGACCGCGAGCTTCGCCGCGATCTTGGCGATCGGGAAGCCGGTCGCCTTCGACGCCAGGGCGGAGGACCGCGAGACGCGCGGGTTCATCTCGATGACCACCATGCGGCCATCGACGGGGTTGATGCCGAACTGCACGTTGGACCCGCCGGTGTCGACGCCGATCTCCCGCAGGCAGGCGATGCTGGCATCGCGCATCCGCTGGTATTCCTTGTCCGTCAGCGTCAGCGCCGGGGCGATGGTGACGCTGTCGCCGGTGTGCACGCCCATCGGGTCCAGGTTCTCGATGGAGCAGATGATGATGCAGTTGTCGGCGCTGTCGCGGACCACCTCCATCTCATACTCCTTCCAGCCCAGCACGCTTTCCTCGACCAGCACTTCGGTGGTCATGGAGGCGGAGAGACCGGCGGCGACGATCTGCTCGAATTCTTCGCGGTTGTAGGCGATGCCGCCGCCGGTGCCGCCGAGGGTGAAGGAGGGGCGGATGACGCAGGGCAGGCCGACCTGCTCCAGCCCCGCACGCGCTTCCTCCATCGAATGCGCGATGGCGGATTTCGGGCTTTCGATGCCGATCTTGGACATGGCGTCGCGGAACTTCAGCCGGTCCTCCGCCTTGTCGATCACCTCCGCCTTCGCGCCGATCAACTCGCAGCCGTACTTCGTCAGGATGCCGGCGGCGTCCAGCTTCAGCGCGGTGTTCAGCGCGGTCTGGCCGCCCATCGTCGGCAGCAGCGCATCCGGGCGCTCCTTGGCGATGATCTTCTCGACCATTTCCACCGTGATCGGCTCGATATAGGTCGCATCCGCGAGCCCCGGATCGGTCATGATCGTCGCGGGATTGCTGTTCACCAGGATGACGCGAAAGCCTTCGGCGCGGAGCGCCTTGCAGGCCTGCGCGCCGGAATAGTCGAACTCGCAGGCCTGGCCGATGACGATCGGGCCGGCGCCGATGATGAGGATGGACTTGATGTCGGTGCGCTTCGGCATGGTCAGGTTCCGTTCGAATGCGTCTGGCGCCGCGCGCTCAGCAGCAGCAGCGGCAGGATCAGCAGGTGGGGGATGCCCCAGAAGGCGAGGGCGAGCGACGCCGCCTCGCCGATCATCAGCGTGGTCGCGGCATGGACCAGCACGGATAGCGCGAAGGCGCCGAGTGCTGCGCGCATCGGCGGCATCAGCCGGCGCAGCGAGGAGGCGACGGCGAACAGCACCAGTCCGGAATAGGCCAGGGCGAACAGGCCGAAGGCGACGTCGTTCATGTGGCCCGGCTTTCGGTTGCCAGCTTCACCGCCAGCAGCGCCAGCGCGCCGCCGAGAACCCAGCGCTGCACCGCCATCCAGGTCGGGTTGGCGCCGAGGAACCGCGCGGCCCCCGCCGCCCCCCAGACCAGCACCGCATCCCACGCCGTGCAGATGGCGATCTGCACGAAGCCGAGGATGGCGGCCTGGAGGAACAGGTTGCCCCGCTCCGGGTCCAGGAACGGCGGCAGCACCGCCATGTAGAACAGCGCCACCTTCGGGTTCAGCGCCGCGGTGGCGAAGCCCACCCAGAACAGCCGCGCGCGGGGTTCCCGCGGCATCGGCCGGGCGGCGAAGATCGGCTGCCCGCCCGGCCGCACGCTCTGCCAGGCGAGGTAGAGCAGGTAGCCCGCGCCGCCAAGCCGTAGCACGTCCCAGGCATAGGGCACCGCCAGCAGCGCCGCGGTGATGCCGGCGGCGGCGCAGACCATGATGGTGAAGGAGCCGAACTGGCACCCCACCAGCGAGATCATCCCCGCCCCGGTGCCCTGCGCAAGCGAGCGTGAGATGAGGTACAGCATGTTCGGCCCCGGCGTGACCGCGAGGCCGAGCGAGAGCGCGGCGAAGACGAGGAGGGTTTCGGGGGAGGGCATCGCCCCGTCATCCCGCCTTGTGCGTCTCGATCATCCCCACGAACCGCCGGAACAGGTGGTGGCTGTCCGTCGGCCCCGGGCTCGCCTCCGGGTGGTACTGCACGGAAAACGCCGGCCTGGTGCTGCTGGCGATACCCTCGTTGCTCCCGTCGAACAGGCTGCGATGCGTCACCGTCACGCCCTCCGGCAGGCTGGCATCATCCACGGCGAAGCCGTGGTTCTGGCTGGTGATCTCCACCTTGCCCGTCGCCAGCTCCTTCACCGGCTGGTTCGCGCCGCGGTGGCCGAGGTCCAGCTTGTAGGTCTTCGCACCCAGGGCCAGCGCCAGGAGTTGGTGGCCGAGGCAGATGCCAAACACCGGCAGGCCGGTCTCCAGCACGCCGCGGATCGCGGGCACCGCATATTCACCCGTCGCCGCGGGGTCGCCCGGACCATTGGACAAAAAGACGCCATCCGGCTTGTGGGACAGGATGTCCTCCGCCGTCGCGGTCGCCGGCACCACCGTCACGGCGCAGCCGGCGGCGGCCAGGCAGCGCAGGATGTTGCGCTTGGCGCCGTAATCGACCGCTACAACCTTGTACCGCGGCGAATCCTGCCGGCCGTAGCCCTCGCCCCAGGCCCATTCCGTCTCGTCCCATGCATAGGACTGCCGGGTCGAGACTTCCTTGGCCAGGTCCATCCCCTCCAGCCCCGGCCAGGCCTTGGCCTGCGCCACCAGCGCCGGGATGTCGAAACGGCCATCGGCGGGATACGCCAGCACGCCGTTCGGCGCGCCGCCATCGCGGATGCGGACCGTCAGCGCCCGCGTGTCGATCCCGGCGATGCCGGGCACCCCATGCGACTTCAGCCAGTCATCCAGGTGCCGCGTGGCGCGGTAGTTGGACGGCTCCGTGAGGTCCTGCTTGACGATCAGGCCGCGCGCGGCGGGGGTGATCGCCTCGATGTCTTCCGCATTGGCGCCGACATTGCCGATATGCGGGAAGGTGAAGCAGATGGTCTGCCCGGCATAGGAGGGATCGGTCAGCACCTCCTGGTACCCGGTCATGGAGGTGTTGAAGCAGATCTCCGCCACCGTGGTCGCCTGCGCGCCGAAGCCGCGGCCCCAGAACACGCTGCCATCCGCCAGAACCAGCGCGGCGGTTGCGCCGATGGGCGGGTTGCCGGCCGGGGTAGGCTGTGCGGTCTGCGTCACGGCGGGGGTCTCCTTGCGGGTGGTCTCGCCCTGCGGCAGTTCGGCGAGCGGCAGGCCGGTCGCGGCCATGATGGCGGCCCAGTGCTTCGGCGGCACGGCGCGGGACTGGCGCCACTTGCGCACCGCCTCCGTGCCGATGCCAAGCCGCGCTGCCGCGGCATCCGGACCGCCCATCAGGGCGATGATCTCTTCGACGGTTCGCATGCCGCAGATATGTGGGAATTCGGTTCCCAGGACAAGCCAGGTCCAGGTCTGGGAATATTTTTCCCAAGCGCGGCGCCGTGCTACAGCCGCGCCACAAGGAGAACCCCCTCATGGCCGACGACCTTCGCACCCGTTTCACCGCCGAGTTGAAGACCGCGATGCTGGCCAAGGATGCCGCCCGCACCTCCAGCCTGCGGATGATTACCGCCAAGCTCAAGGATGTCGACATCGCCGCCCGCCCCTCCGGCGTCGACAAGGTCCCGGACGACCAGATCATCGCGATGCTGCGCGGCATGGTGAAGTCCCGGGCCGAAAGCGCCGCGCTGTACCGCCAGGGCAACCGCCTGGACCTGGCGGAGAAGGAGGAGGCCGAGATCGCGGTGATCGAGGGCTTCCTGCCGCAGCAGATGGACGAGGCCGCGATGGCCGCCGCCGTCGAGGCCGCGGTGGCGGAGGCCGGCGCGACCAGCGTCAAGGACATGGGCAAGGTGATGGCCCTGCTTCGCGCGCAGCACGGCGCGGTCATGGACATGGCGAAGGCCGGTCCGCTCGTGAAAGCACGGCTCGGCGCATAGCCGAAAAAGATGCCCAAACGCTTGACGACAAGGGCATCGGCGCGCTGAACACAGGGGCAGCATGGCGCTGCCCCCCAACTTCCTCGAGGAACTTCGCGCGCGCACCCCGCTGGCGCCGCTGATCCAGCGGAAGACCCGGCTGACCAAATCCGGCCGGAACTGGAAGGGCTGCTGCCCCTTCCACGGTGAGAAGACTCCGTCCTTCTACGTCTATGACGACCACTTCCACTGCTTCGGCTGCGGCGCGCATGGCGATGCCATCAGCTTCGTCATGCAGGCGGAGGGGCAGACCTTCCCCGAGGCCGTGGAACGCCTGGCCGCCGAGGCCGGCTTGCAGATCCCGAAAGCCACGCCCGAGGCCGCCGCGCGTGAACGCCGCGCCCGCGACCTGCATGGCGTGCTGGAGGCGGTGGAGGCCGCCTTCCGCCGCCGCCTGCGCATGGCGGAGGGCGCGGAGGCGCTGGCCTACCTCAAGCGGCGCGGCCTGACCGAGGCGACGATCGAGCGCTTCGGCCTCGGCTGGTCCGGCGCCGGCCGCGGCGTGCTCGCCGCCGAACTGAAGGCCGATGGGATCACCCAGGACCAGCTGGTGGAGGCCGGGCTGCTGCGCGAACGCGAGGGCGGTGAGGGCACGACCGACCTGTTCTTCAACCGCGTCATCTTCCCGATCCGAGACCGCCGCGGCCGAACCATCTCCTTCGGCGGCCGTATCCTGGGCGCTGGCCAGCCGAAATACGTCAACGGGCCGGAGACCGGCCTGTTCTCCAAGCGCCGCCAGCTCTACGGCCTGGACCTGGCGCGCGAAGGCGCCTTCCGCGGCGCCAAGGTGGCGGTGGTGGAGGGCTACATGGATGTCATCGCCCTGCATCAGGCGGGCTTTCACGCCGCGGTCGCGCCGCTCGGCACGGCGCTGACGGCGGAGCAGATGGAGGAGCTGTGGCGCCTGACGCCGGAGCCCGTGCTGTGCTTCGACGGCGACGCCGCCGGGGGTCGCGCCGCCGCGCGCGCCGCGGAAGCCGCCCTGCCCTTGCTGACGCCGGACCGCACGCTGCGCCTGGCGACGCTGCCGCAGGGGGAGGACCCGGATACGCTCGTCTCCCGCGGCGGCCCCGCCGCGTTCAACGCGGTGCTGGACGGCGCGCGACCCCTGTCGGAGGCGCTGTTCGCGCTGCTGACGGAAGGCCGCCCCGCCACCACGCCGGAACAGCGCGCGGCGCTGCGCAATCGGCTGGCCGAGGTCGCCGCGCTGATCCCGGACAAGTCGCTGGCGGCGGAGTACCGCCGCAGCCTGATGGACCGCTTCTTCGCCGCGACGCGCGCGCCGATGGGCCGCAACGGCGCGCCCGGCCGCAAGCCGCCGGCGCCGCCGCGCAACCGCCCGGCCATCACCCTGGCCCGCACCCGCTCCGCCCAGGCCGCGGCGTTGCTCGCCATCACGCTGCGCCACCCCTGGCTGCTGGCGGAGGTCGAGGAATGCTTCGCCGCGGTCGATCTCGGCGAGGCCCGGCTTGATGAATGCCGCGCCCTGGTCCTGGCCTTCCTGGCGGAGGGCCGCGAACTTGACTCGGCGCTTCTGATGGACCAACTCGCCGGCCGAGGAATGGCGGAATTGGCGACGGGATTGCTGCGGGAGCAAGGGCTGCCGGAAGCGGCCGGCGTGGACGCCCAGCCAAGCGATGCGCTGGACGCCTGGTGGCACTTCTACGGCCTTCTGCGTGGCGAAGCCGAATTGGAGGAAGACCGGGGCGAGGCGCAGCGCGCCTGGGTCGAGGCGACCGACGCGGTGGCCCAGACCCGGGCCCAGCAGCGCCTGATCCGGCTGAACCTGACCCTGGCGGCGCTGCGGCGAGGTGAATGGACGGAGGCGGGGGCCGAGGATGCCGGCCTCCAGGCCCCGGTTCCAAGCGGTCATTAGCCCGATGGCCAAGCGGCAGATGCGACGTGCCTTGGATTGGGCCTGGGGTTGGGGTGGCGAATTCGCGCAGGCCGGGTGTGGCGCCAGCCGCACCTCGCCACGGCGCCGTTGACGGAGCGGGAACAGGCATGGCGAGCAAGGCCGCGAATGGCGCCGACACGGCAGAAGGACGCGACGAAGCGGTGGAAGGTGTTCTGCTCGATACATTGACGGCCGCGGTCAAGAAGCTGATCGCACGCGGCAAGGAACGCGGCTACGTCACCTATGACGAGATCAACGCGGCCCTGCCCTCCGAACAGGTTTCCTCCGAACTGATCGAGGACACCATGGCGACGCTGAATGAACTCGGCATCAACGTGGTGGAATCCGAGGAGACGGAGGATGGCGAGGCAGCGGTCGACAAGCCCGCCGCCAAGGCCGAGGACGACGACAAGGACGAGGAGGAATCCGGCGGCAACGTCGACGAGGCCAACCTCGGCCGCACCGACGATCCCGTCCGCATGTACCTGCGCGAGATGGGCAGCGTCGAACTGCTGTCGCGCGAGGGCGAGATCGCCATCGCCAAGCGGATCGAGGCCGGCCGCGACATGATGATCGGCGGGCTGTGCGAGAGCCCGCTGACCTTCAAGGCCATCGTCGCCTGGCACGACGCGGTCAAGGAAGGCCGCATGCTGCTGCGGGATGTCATCGACCTGGAGGCGACGGCCGGCGCCAACACGCCCGAGGGCACGCCGCCGCCGGAGGAGGAGTACGAGGAAGGCGACGAGGCGGCCGAGGGCGTCGGGCTTTCGCTGTCCGCGCTGGAGGAAAAGCTGAAGCCGGAAGCGCTGGTCGCCTTCGAGCAGATCGAGAGCCTGTTCGGCAAGTTGCAGAAGCTTTCGTCCAAGCGGATGGATGCCTACACCTCGGGCGGCGAGACCTCCCAGCGCAACGAGAAGACCTATGAGAAGCAGCGCCAGGAGCTGGTGGCGCTGGTGGAGAAGGTGCACCTCCACAACAACCGCATCGAGGAGCTGGTCGACCAGCTCAAGGGCCTGAACCGCCGCCAGACCACGCTTGAAGGCCAGGTGCTGCGCCTCGCGGAAGCGCAGAAGGTGAAGCGCGAGGAGTTCCTGGAACAGTGGCGCGGCAGCGAGCTGGATCCGGGCTGGTTCGAGCGCATCAGCAAGCTGCAGACCCGCGGCTGGAAGACCTTCGTCCAGCGCTCCAAGGACGACGCCGAGGCGATCCGCGCCGAGATCGCCCGCGTCGCCGCCGACACCGGCCTGCCGGTGCCGGACTTCCGCCGCGTCTACCAGACCGTGTCGCGCGGCGAGCGCGACATGACGCAGGCGAAGAAGGAGATGATCGAGGCCAACCTGCGCCTGGTGATCTCCATCGCCAAGAAATACACCAACCGCGGCCTGCAATTCCTGGACCTGATCCAGGAGGGCAATATCGGCCTGATGAAGGCGGTGGATAAGTTCGAATACCGCCGCGGCTACAAGTTCAGCACCTACGCGACGTGGTGGATCCGGCAGGCGATCACCCGGTCCATCGCGGATCAGGCGCGCACGATCCGCATTCCAGTGCACATGATCGAGACGATCAACAAGCTGGTGCGCACGTCCCGGCAAATGCTGCACGAGATCGGCCGCGAGCCGACGCCGGAGGAGCTGGCGGAAAAGCTCGGCATGCCGCTGGAGAAGGTGCGGAAGGTGCTGAAGATCGCGAAGGAGCCGATCAGCCTCGAGACGCCGATCGGCGACGAGGAGGACAGCCACCTCGGCGACTTCATCGAGGACAAGAACGCCATCATCCCGCTGGATGCCGCAATCCAGTCCAACCTGCGCGAAGCCACCACCCGCGTGCTGTCCAGCCTGACCCCGCGCGAGGAACGCGTGCTGCGGATGCGCTTCGGCATCGGCATGAACACCGACCACACGCTGGAGGAAGTCGGCCAGCAGTTCAACGTGACCCGCGAGCGCATCCGGCAGATCGAGGCCAAGGCGCTGCGCAAGCTCAAGCACCCCAGCCGCAGCCGCAAGCTGCGCAGCTTCCTGGACAACTGAGCAATGGCGACCGCGGCGCGCGGGACCGGCATCCGCGAGCCGGTGCAACGGGTGGAGGTGGACGTCACCTTCCTGCGCATGACGGCACCGCCGGAAACACCGGCGCCGGACCTGCCGCCGGGCGCCACGGTGCAGCGCGTCGCCGCCTGTTCCGTGCCCTTCTATCGCTATCTCTACGACACGGTCGGCCGCGACTACCTGTGGTGGCTGCGCCGCACCGTGCCGGACAGCGAGATCGCGATGCTGCTGGCGCGGCCGGAGATCAGCATCCATGTGCTGATCCAGGGCAATGAGCCGGCCGGCTTCTATGAGCTGGACCGCCGCGGCGGCGAATACGGCATCAACCTCGCCTATTTCGGCCTGATGCCGCACGCGATCGGCCGTGGCGCCGGTCGTGCCCTGCTGCGTCACGCCATCGACGCCGCCTGGGCGGAGGCACCGCGCGTGCTGACGGTGAACACCTGCACCGCCGACCACCCGCGTGCGTTGCCGAACTACGTCGAGGCCGGCTTCCGCATCACCCGCACCGTGCGGGAGTTGTGGCCGGTGCCGCTGCGCCTCGGCCTGCCGATCCCCGAGCGGCTGCGCGCCGGCTGATGCCAGCCTCGCAGCGCGTCGCCCTCGTCACCGGCGCGGCGCGTGGCATCGGCGCCGCCATCGTGGCCCGGCTGCGGCGGGATGGCTGGGCGGTGGTGGGTGCGGATTGCCACGCGGCGCCCGGACCGCGGCACGTCATCGCGGATGTCGCCGACGAAGCTGGCGTGGCCGCGCTGGTCGCGGATATCCGTACGCGGGAAGGCCGGCTGGATGCGCTGGTCTCCAATGCAGGATTCATGATCCGCAAGCCGTTGCGCGACCTGTCGCTGGCCGAGTGGTCCAGCGTCCTCGGGACCAACCTCACCGCCAGCTTCCTGCTGGTCCGCGCGGCGGAGGACCTGCTGCGTGCGGCGCGGGGTTCGGTGGTGACCGTCGCCTCCACCCGCGGGCATCAGTCGGAGCCGGATACCGAAAGCTACGCCGCCTCCAAGGGTGGCCTGCTGGCGCTGACCCATGCGATGGCCGTCAGCCTCGGCCCGGAGATCCGGGTGAACTGCGTCAGCCCCGGCTGGATCGACACGCAGGGCGACGAATTGCGGCCGCAGGACCACGCCCAGCACCCGGCCGGGCGCGTCGGGACGCCGGAGGACGTGGCCGCCCTGGTCGCCTGGCTGGTCGGGCCGGAGGCTGGCTTCGTCACCGGCGCCGAGTTCCTGACCGATGGCGGCATGACCCGGAAGATGATCTACGCGGCGTGATTCCAGCGGCCGGTGCAGCCGGCCGAGCGGCCGCCGCGCCACGTGGCGCACAAGCCAAGCGCCGAATGGCTCGCCGGCGCTCGAGGCTTGAATTACACCGGCAGGATCGTGTCGCCCGGCCGAATGACGCCGCCCCGGACGATACGGCAGTTCAGGCCGGAGCGGTTCATCAGCGGCTTGAACAGCGGGCGGCCAAGCAGGTCGTCCAGGTACTGGCAGGGCACGTTCAGCCGGCCGCCGAACAACACCACCTCGCCCACCCGGAATTCGCGCCCGACCAGGTGGTTCAGCGGCACGCCGCGCACCGTCAGGTTGCGGCGGCTTTCCTCAGGCGCCAGCGCCAGGCCGTGGTCGCGGGCCAGCGCCTCCAGCGTCTCCACCTCGATCAGCGTGCATTGCCGGTCCTGGTGCGGCTTGTGGCTGTAGGTGCCGCGGCCGCTGGCGTAGCGGTCGCCCTCGATGCCATGGCCCTCGACCAGCCTTGCCTCGGCCAGGGTCTGCATCGGGGCGGAGGCTTCGCCGGCGATGTGGATGGACAGCAGGCGGCCGGCCCAGGTTTCGGTCACGTCGGGCATCCTTGAAGGCTATGGCGGAAGGCGTAACGCCAAGGCGCCACCTGCTCAAGCCGAGGCGTGCAGCGCCGAGATCGCTGCCGGCGTGCCGAGCAGCATGGGACGGTTCCATCGCCGCAGATCCGCCGGCTCCGGCCCGGTTTCCAGAAAGCCCGGAAATTCCAGCCAATCCGCCTTGCCCCGCACCAGCACCTGCCCGCCGGCTGCCTGGACCAGCGGGATGCCGCCGGCCACGTCCCACGCATTCGGTGTGTCGAACCGCGCCAGGCTGAGCAGCCCGGCCGCAACGAAGGCGCATTCGATGGCGGCGGAGCCGGTGCGGCGCACGTCGAAGGGCGGTCGCTCGCCCAGGCCGCGGGCGCCGACGCCGGCCAGCCGTCGCCGCACCTGCGGGTTCGGCGCCAGGTCCAGCGCCGCCGAGTCAAAACTCAGCGGCCCGCCCTGGCGCGCATGGTAGGTGCCGGGCCGCAGCGCGTGGCTGGTCGAGCACCACACCGCGCCCACCACCGGCCGGCCGCGCCACAACACGCCGATGGAGGCCGCGAACAGCGGGAAGCCGTTGACGAAATTGGTGGTGCCATCGATCGGGTCCACCGCCCAGACGATGTCGTGCCCGCGGCCCGGCCGTTCCTCGCTTTCCTCACCCAGGATGTCGTGCCCGGCGAAGCGTTCGCCGACCAGGGCGCGGATCACCTGCTCCACATCCTGGTCGACCTCGGAGACCGGGTCGCGGAACTGGTCGGCCGTGGCGCCGGATTTGTAGCGCACGCTCAGCGTCTGCCCGAGCGCCGCCGTGATCCGCGCGCCGGCCAGGTCGGCCAGCGTCACCGCGGTCCGTTCGTAAGCGCGCAGGTCTTCCTCGTTCGGCATCTGCTCCTGGTCGTGCATCTCAGGCGCCTCCCGGGATCAGGACGCGAACCTGGTCCGGCGCGAAGGACAGGCGCAAGTCCCGTGGCAGATCCGCCCGATCCACGAAGCAGTCATCGATGCGCAGCACGGTATCGGACAGCTCCATCGTCACCTCCCGGCCGCGCACGACCTCCAGCGGCAGCGGTTGTGGCACAGGGTCCTGGCGCAGGGCCGCGACGCAGGCGGCCTGCCGCTGCGGGCGCAGGAAGGCCACGTCGAAGATGCGGTCGCCCAGCTTGCCGCCCGGGGCCGGCAGCAAGCCCGGCCCGATCAGCGGTCCGTTCAGGACCTCGACCATCAGCAGGTCGTCCGGCAGGGGTTCTCCATCGACCCGGACCCGCCAGCCCTTCGGCCGGGCGCGCGCGAAAAAGTCCGGCAGCAGGTCCCGGCTGAGCTGGCCTGCCGCCTGGGAGTCCAGATCCTTCCCTTCCACAGCCGCCATCGCTTCCGCGATCGGCCCGGCCCCGATGCCTTCGAGAAAATCCTGCTGGCCACCCGGCCAGGCGGCGAGGCCCACATCCAGGCCCTGTTCCGCCGCCCCGTGCAGGCCACGCGCGAACACGTCGACGTCGCCGGTGATGCCGAGCGCAGTGGCGATATTGTTCGCCGTGCCGAGCGGCAGGATGCTGAACAGGTCAATCCGGTGGCGGAAGCGGCGCATGGCGCTGCCCACTGTCCCGTCGCCACCCGCCACGACCAGCACGTCGGCCGTTCGCAGATCCTCGTCGGTAACGGCATCGTCCTGTTTCGATCGGTAGGTGACCTGGAAGCCCGCATCGCCGAAGGTGCGCCGCAGATCTTCGCCCGGAACGGATTCGGGTCCGGCGCCCTGGTTGTGAAGCAGAAGCAGCTTCATGCCGCCGGCGCCCGCCATGCCTGATCCGCCACCCGTGAATGCCCCATGCCGCCCTCTCGCCGTGTCCGGGAAGAACAAGCGCGGAGGCGGGTGTGGGTTCCCGGGGGTGCCGGCTTGGCGGAGCTGGTTCAGACGTCGAACAGGCGGCCTGCCTCTACCGGGCCGCGTGCCGGCCGCGGGCGCGCCGGGTCGCGCCGTCCGCGTGCCTCCCCGCCCGGTCCGGCATAGCCGTCATCCGGCAGCAGGCGAAGCTGCGCCGGCCCCTCGCCCAGGGGCCGGTCCTCCGCCGGCATCTCCAGCGGCACCTGCCAGAAGCACTCCGCCGCACCTTCCTCCCCGCGCAGCGCCAGGAACACCACGCGGTCGACGCGGCCGCCCTCGCCGGTCTCGACCGCCAGGCGGAAGGCGAGCCCTTCCGCCGCATCGCCGGGCAGGGCGAGCGACATCTGCGCCGTTTCCTCCTCATGCCGCCGCAGGGTGCGGACGGAGGGCTCCTCCGCCAGTCCGCGGTAGAAGCGCACCGGCACGTCCTCGATCAGGAAGACGAAGTGGTTCGATTCATCCAGCACGCCGAGCCAGTTGTGGGCGCCGGAGGAGGCGGCGCGGGTCAGGCGGTTGCGGCCGAAGGCGAAGGCGCGGCAGCCGACGGACCAGGGATCGTCGCCGAGGTCATAGGCCGCCATGGCCAGCGCATCGCGCCGCGCATTGGCCAGCATGCGCGCGCAGATGCGAAGCCGGTCCTCGGTCAGGGCCGGGTGAATGTCCCACGGAAGCCGGGCAGGCGCGGCAATGTCGTCCATGATGTCCCGAATCCCGCTCCGCTGAATCTAGACCGGCGCAACCCGTTCAGGCCAGCGCGTCATGCCCGACGGGGTGGTAGCCGCGGCCGTACCAGATCAGGGCGCGGCCCGGCTGGCCCTGCCGGATCGCCTGGATCTCCGCGAAGAACACGCTGTGCGTGCCCTTTTCCACGACATCGGCGATGCGGCAATCGAAGGATACCACCGCCGAATCCAGAACCGGCGCGCCAGTGGCCAGCGTCGTCCAGTCGCCGAAGCTGAAGCGCTGTTCGCCGGTGAGCCCGCCGAGGCCGGCGAAGGCATCCGAGATCGGCCGCTGTCCCGCCGCCAGCGTGTTCACGCAGAGCACCCCATTCGCCTTGAACAGCGCATTGCCCGAGGAGGAGCGGTTAAGACAGACCAGCAAGGTCGGCGGGTCGTCCGTCACGCTGCACACCGCGCTGGCGGTGAAGCCGCCGCGGCCGGCGGCCCCGGCGCTGGTCACCACGTTCACCGCGGCGCCGAGGCGGGCCATCGCGTCGCGGAACTCCTCCCGGCTCACTGTCATCTAGGAAGTTTCATGGTCGGGCTGCTCCGCTGGCATTGCCAAGATGGGGGGTGGCAGCCGACATGGAAAGCCGCGCCGCGCGCAAGGCGGGCGCGGCTCAGCCGCAGGGCACCAGGCGGATATTCTCGACCCGCGCGTCGACGGTGCTGCGGGTGTCGTCGGTGTCGGTGCCGACTGCCACTTCCTGCAGCGCCGGCACCGCGTCACCGCCGAAGGCGGCGCGCCAATCGGCCGCCAAATCCACCCGTTCCTCCACCCACTGCCCGCGCGGCGCATCTGCCGGGCGCAGGATGCGGGCGCGGGACAGGGCGGTGCTCCACGGGTTGACGAAGAAGCCGCGCGGCGCACTGGCGGATTCCCGGCCGGTGCCGCCCCAGACATAGGACAGCATGCTGCGTGGCAGGCGATGGTCTCCCGCCACCGTCTGGGCGATCGTCAATTGCGTCCGCGCCGCGATTCCGGCACCGGGTCCGAAGCCGTTGAAGCCGACCGTCAGCGTGATCGCGCGGTCATCGCCGCCGCGCCGGGTAAGGTCCGTCGGTGGCGGCCCGGCATCGACACGCCAGCGCCAGGCGAGGCAGGTCGCCGGGCCTTCGACCGCGCGGAACACGAAGCCGGCCTGCGCCTGGCCCTGCACCCGCACGCCGCCGCCAGGGGTCGCGCTGAAGGTCGTCGGTGGGATGCCCTGCCAGACTACTTTGCGCCAGCCGAGCCGCAGCAACTCCGCCGGCGTCTCGCCAGGGGATGCGGCTGCGACCAGGAAAGGGGCGGCACCGGCTGCCGCCAGGGCCAGGGCCAGTCGTCTCATGGAGAACAGGGTGGGGCCGCTGCCACGAATGGACAAGCGGTAACCTTGGCTCGTTCAGCCGCCGAGGCGCTGCGCGATCCAGTCCGCGCGTGCCAACTCGTACCAGTGGTGCGTGCGCAACGGATGCCCCTCCGCCAGCCGCGGATGCTCGAAGGCGCCCTGGTGGCTCATCCCCAGCCGTTCCATCAGCCGCCAGGAGGCCTCGTTGGCCGGCGCCGTGAAGGCGACGATGCGCTCCAGCCCGAGCGGCCCGAAGCCATGCGCCAGCGCCAGCCGAGCCGCTTCCTCGGCCAGACCCTGGCGCTGGAAGCGGGTGGCGATGCGCCAGCCGATCTCGACGGCGGGGGTGAAGGGCGCCTGCCAGGGGATGTGCATCAGCCCGACCACGCCCGCGACGCTGCCCGCCATCGGCGCCGCCGTCGTCTCCACCACCCAGAAGCCCCAGCCATGCTGGGCGAAGTGGCCGTCGAGGCGAGTGGCCCAGGCATCGCTTTCGGCGCGGTCCATGACCGCAGGGAAGTGGCGCATGACGGCCGGGTCGCCGTTGATTTCGTGCAGCGGGCCGAGATCCTCCGGCAGTCGCCAGGGGCGCAGGCGCAGGCGCCGGCCTTCGAGCGTCGGGCCTTCCAGGGTCACCTTCTGTTCCATCGCGGCGGTCTCCTCGTCGTGCCGTTAGCATGCGCGCGCCCTCTTCGCGCGGCTGCCATGAAGGGTTAGTTAGACGCGACGAAGGAGACACGCATGGAAGCGCCGACCCTCGATGCGCTGGCCGCCACCATAGCGGATGGCGCTTTGCTGGCCCTGCCGCCCGACAACTCCCTGCCTTCCGTCGCGCTGGCCCGGGCGCTGGTGCGGCGCGGCGCGAAGCGGTTGCGGCTGCTCGGCGTGCCGGTTTCCGGCTTCGCGACGGACCTGCTGATCGGCGCCGGCTGCGTCGCGGAGGTGCAGACCAGCGCCGTGTCGCTCGGCGAGGCCGGCTTCGCGCCGCGTTTCTCGGCGGCCCTGAAGGCCGGCACCATCACGGTGCGCGACGCCACCTGCCCGGCGATCCATTCCATGCTGCAGGCAGCGGAAAAGGGCGTGCCCTTCATGCCGCTGCGCGGCCTGATCGGCAGCGACATCCTGGCGCACCGGCCCGACTGGAAGGTGGTGCCGAACCCGTTCGGCGACGGCGTGGGTGACCCGATTGTGCTGCTGCCGGCGCTGTCGCCCGATGTCGCACTGATCCATGGCGTGATGGCGGACGAGGCCGGCAATGTGTGGGTCGGCCGCCGCCGCGAACTGGCGACGCTGGCGCATGCCTCCAAGCGCGTCCTTGCCACGGTGGAGCGCCTGGTGAAGGGCGACATGCTGGAGGATGAGCGCCTCGCCCCCGGCTGCATCAGCGGCACCTACATGGAGGCGGTGGCGGTGGCCGAGCGCGGCGCCTGGCCGGTGGCGCTGCTGGACGAATACCCCTTCGACGCCGCCCACATCGCCGACTATGCCCGCCTGGCGAAGACCGAGGCCGGCTTCGCGGATTATCTCTCCCGCTACGTGCTGGCGCCCCGCGCCCAGGCCGCCGAATGACCATCAAGCTGGAAGAACGCCTGGCCGCAGCCCTGGCCCGGCTGATCCTGGACCCCGCCGCGCCGCCGGCCCGGCACATCGCCGTCGGCGCGGCGTCCCCCATTCCCGCCGCGGCCTGCTGGCTCGTGCGCAAGCAGGGGCACCCCGTTCGGCTTTCCCTGCTGCACAAGCGCACCGGCAACCCGTTCAGCGAGGGCTCGCGGGAATTGTTCGACCTGACGGGCCAGGGGCGGATCGACCTGTTCTTCCTCGGCGGCGGGCAGATCGACGGGCAGGCGAACCTGAACCTCGTCGGCACCGGCGAATGGCCCGGGACCGGCGTGCGCTTCCCGGGCAGCTTCGGCTCCGCCTTCATGTACTTCATGACGCCGCGGACCATCCTGTTCCGGGAGGAACACTCGCCGCGGGTGCTGGTGCCGCGTGTGGACAACATCTCCGCCCCCGGCGTGTCCGAACCCGGCGTGTTCCGCCGCGGCACGGCGCAAGCGCTGGTCACCGGCCGCTGCGTCTTCGCCTTTCATCCGGATCGTGGCCGCTTCTCCCTGGCCAGCATCCATCCGGCCGAGACGGTCGACAGCATTCGCGCCGCGACGGGCTTCGAGTTCGACACCGCGGATGACGTGCCGCAGACGCCCGATCCGACCCCGGAGGAACTGGCGCTGCTGCGCGGCCCGGTCTGCGACGAGATGCTGGAAACCTATCCGGAGTTCTGTGCCCGCGTGTTTGACAGGAAATTGGCCGCATGACCGACGCCGTCCCGACCACCCAGGGAAAAGGCCTGGCGCTGTCGCCCGGCGCGCTGGCGGGCCTCAAGGTCATCGACCTCACCCGCGTCCTCGGCGGTCCCTACTGCACCATGATCCTCTCGGACCACGGCGCGGAGGTCATCAAGATCGAGCCGCCGCAGGGCGACGAGGTGCGCGACTGGGGCCCGCCCTTCCAGGAACAGACGGCCAGCTATTTCCTCGGCGTCAACCGCAACAAGCGCTCCATCGCGCTCGACCTCGGCAAGCCGGAAGGCCGCCAGGTGCTGCTGCGGCTGCTCGAGGGCGCCGACGTGCTGATCGAGAACTACAAGCCGGGCGCCATGGAGAAATGGGGCATCGGCTATGCCGACACGCTGTCCAAGCGTTTTCCTGGACTTGTGCATTGCCGGGTCTCCGGCTTCGGCCCCGATGGCCCGCTCGGCGCGCTGCCCGGCTATGACGCGATCATCCAGGCGATGGTCGGCCTCATGTCGATCAACGGCGATGCCAGCACCGGGCCGACCCGGATGGGCACGCCGATCGTCGACCTCGCCACCGGGCTGTATTCCGCGATCGCCATCCTGATGGCGCTGCAGGAACGCACGCGCAGCGGGCAGGGGCAGTTCCTTGACATGTCGCTGCATGATTGCGGCATGGCGCTGCTGCATCCGCAGGCCGCCAACTATTTCCTCAACGACCGCCGGCCGAAGGCCACCGGCAATCCGCATCCGAACATCGCGCCCTATTCGAAGTACCGGACGAAGACCTGCGAGGTGTTCCTCGCGGTCGGCAACGACCCGGCCTTCCGCAAGTTCTGCACCTTCCTGTCGCTGCCGCATCTGCCGGACGATCCGCGCTTCCGCACCAATGGCGACCGCCTCGACAATCGCGACGCACTGACCGAAATCCTGGAGGCGCGGCTGGCGGCGGAGGACGGGCACGACCTGTGTGACCGCATGCTGAAGGCCGGATTGCCCGCCGGGCCCGTTCTGCATGTGGACGAAGCGATGAATGCGCCTCATACCGCACATCGCCAGATGGTCACGGAACTCGGCAGCTACCGGGGCCTCGGCACGCCGATCAAGATGAGCCGGACTCCGGGCGGCACGCGCGCCGCCCCACCGCGCTTCAACGAACATGGCGACGACATCCTCGCCCGCCACGGCTATACGGCGGAGGAGGTGGCGGCGTTGAAAGCACAAGGGATTGTGGTGGCGGCACGCCGGACATGAGCACGACCAGACCTGACGCCCCCCGCGCCCTGCGCGCCATCGAACAACCCGCGGAGATCGAGCGTCTGCTCGCCTTGTGGGTCGCGGCCTTCGACGAGAAGTCCATCCCCGCCCGCGCCCGCCCCCGGCTGCGCCCCGCCGCCACCGGCCGCAAGGCCGGCTGCACGCTGTGGCAGGCCAAGGTCTCGGGCCTCGACATGAACATCTGCCTGGAGGAAGTCACCAGCGACCGCTGGCGGCTCGACCACGGCAACCAGGGCGCCCTGGCGATGATGGACGGCACTCCGGTGCTGCTGCGCCAGTGGTACGTGAAGCGCGCACCTTCGGACGCTTCGCTCACCGCCGCCGAGATCGCGCAGGTGACGGAAATCGCACCCTTCTACGTGACGCCGGGCGTGCATCGCGGTGCGCCTTCGGAACGCCGGCTGTACCAGCTGGTCGCGGACCTTTCGGCCGCTCCGGAGACCATCCGCCAGCAGACCACCGAGGCGATCGCCCGCCAGACCGCGGCGACGGAGAAGTTCGGCTTCGCCTGAACGGCCGCGCGGGGCAGACCCGCGCAACCTTCGGATGGCGCGGCCACCGCGCCGCGGCCTATCCGGGTGGCCATGAGCACCCCGATGAACGCCCGGCTCTGGGCCCTGCTGCTGGCGCTGTCGGTGGTCTGGGGCGGGTCCTTCTTCTTCATGGCCGTCGCGCTGCGCGGCTTCCCGCCGCTGACCATCGTCTTCGTCCGCGTGGCCCTGGCCGCGCTGGTGCTGGCGCTGGCCTGCCGCGCCACGGGCCTGCGGCTGCCGCGATCCCGCGCCGGGCTGCTGGCCTGCGCCGGCATGGGGCTGCTGAACAATGCCATTCCCTTCACGCTGATCGTGCTCGGCCAGCAATACATTCCCTCCGGCCTCGCCGCCGTGGTCAACGCCGCGACGCCCATCTTCGCCGTGCTGGCGGCGCATGCGCTGACGGCGGATGAGAAACTGACGCCGAACCGCCTGATGGGCACGCTGCTGGGCCTGGTGGGCGTCGCCATCCTCGCCGGCCCCGCCGCCTTCGGGGGCGGCGCGGCGGCGGAGGCGCTGGGCATCGCGTTGTGCCTCGGCGCCTGCCTGTCCTACGGCCTGTCCGGCGTCTGGTCGCGCCGCCTGCGCCGCGCCGGGTTGGCACCGCTGCCGGCGGCGGCGGGTCAGTGCATCGCATCAAGCCTGATGATGTTGCCGCTGATGCTGGCGCTCGACCGGCCCTGGACCCTGCCGCCGCCGGGCGCCGATGCGGTGGCGGCGCTGGTCGCGCTCGGGCTGCTGGCGACGGCGCTGGCCTATGCGCTGTACTTCGCCATCCTGGCCGGGGCAGGGGCCACCAACACCATGCTGGTGACCCTGCTGGTGCCGGTGACGGCGCTGCTGCTGGGCTGGCTGGCGCTGGGCGAGGCGCTGGCGACGCGGCACCTGGCCGGCATGGCGGTGATCGGGCTGGGCCTGCTGGCGATCGACGGAAGGGTGTTCCGCGCGCTCAGGGCCAGCGGAAATCCCGCGCCATCGCCTCCTGCGCCGGGGTCTCCGCCGCATGCGGCAGGTAGTGCGCCCGCACATGCGCCAGCGCATCGCCCTCCACCCCGGCGGCCTTGGCCAGGCAGGCCATGAACAGCCCGGTGCGGCCGACCCCGGCGCGGCAGCCGACATGCACCGGCCGGCCGGGGTCCGCCTCCAACTGCGCCAGCGCGGCGCCGACGGCCGCGCGCAGCGCCTCAGGGTCCGGCAGCCCGTAATCGGCGGTGGGCAGCAGGATGTCCGCCTGCGCCGCCTTCGCCGCCCCCGCCTCCAGGCAGATGCCGAAGGCACCGTCGGGGAGGGAATCGAAGGGGCCGCCGGTGATCGTCACCGGCTGACCATGGATCGTCAGGGGCAGGCTGCCGCGGAGGCTCATGGCTGCGGCGGCAGGCTGCGGAGGTAGGCCACCAGGTCGGACAACTCCTGCTGCGTCATGTTCGCGTAGGCCGCGAAGGCCATCGGCGGCGCCAGCGGCCGTCCATCGGCGGAAACGCCGCGGGTGATCGCGGTGATGATCTGCGCATCGGTCCAGCCGCCAAGCCCGTTCGCATGCGGCGTCAGGTTGCGCGCCACCGAAACGCCCCAGGGGCCGCGGAACTCCATGCCGCCGGCGCCGAGCCGCGTGCGGTCGTTGTGCCCGTTGGGCAGCATCGGCGTGTGGCATTCCATGCAGTGGGCGACGGCATTGGCCAGGTATTCGCCGCGCGCCAGGGCTGTGTCCGCCGGGTCCGGCACGCTGGCCACCGGCGGGCCATAGGCCGGTGGCAGGCTGATGCGGTAGACGCTGCGCTCCACCGTGTTGCGCACCGGCGGCACCGTTCGCAGGTAGGCCACCATCGCCGCGACGTCGCGATCCGACAGGCCGCGATACAGCGTCATCGGCATCGGTGGGCCGATCAGGCTGCCATCGGGGCGAAGCCCCTCCCGGATCGCGCGGGCCAGTTGTGCGTCGGTCCAGCGGCCGATGCCGGTCTCGGGGTCCGGCGTGATGTTGGGGGCGACGGCGCGGAAGGGGGGTTCGTCGAACACCGTCCCACCGGCCAGCGTCAGACCCGGCACCGGGCCCTGCGGCCCCATCGGCGTGTGGCAGTTGCCGCAGGCGCCGGTCACCTCCACCAGGTGCTTGCCGCGGGCCAGAAGCGCCGCGTCCTGTGCCCGAACCGACGGCGCCAGCATCAGCACCGCGGCCAGCGCGGCCGCGGTCACTCCCATTCTTGAAGACATGGCGATGGTCCCTCCCGCCTACGCAACAACCTAGCTTTGCGCGGAGACGGGAGGGCCGCAAGGCCGACGTGGCGTGGCGAGGTCAGCCCCAGGGATCGTCCTGGACGGCCCGGAGCCCGAGTTGCTCCGCCAGGTCCGCGACGCTGTCCAGCACTTCCAGCCCCGAGACCTCCGCCAGCCCGCGCACCACCTGCTGCGCGCTCAGGCCAAGGACCGCGTTGTCGGCGACATTCGCCAGCACGTCGGTCTGGTTCAGCAGCAGCGCGGCGCTCGGCGACTGCAGGGCGTTCACCACCTGGTTGCCGGTGATGGTCAGGCTCGACCCGGCATGCGCCTGGCCCTCGCCCCCGAAATGGATGATGGCCGGGTTGCCGGATTGCGCGCCCTGCTCGATGACGTTGTCCGTGATGACGGCGCGGCCGCCCACCGGCAGATCGATCGAATAGCTTCCCGTCCCGGCCTCGCCATCGGCGATGCGGCTGCCGGTGATGGTGGTCTCCTGCGCGCGGCTCTTGATCTGGTGGCCCACCACGGCGTCGTGGAAGTGGCTGCTTTCAATCGTCAGGCGGGCGATCTCGCCCACATACAAATTGTGGGTGCGGCCATCGCCGGTGCCGTTGCCGGCGAATTCGCTGCCGCGGATGGTGATGCTGCCGCCTTCCACGGCCCCGGACAGCAGGCCCATCTGGTTGCCCTCGAACAGGCTGTCCTCGATCACCAGGTCGCCGCCCTCGAAGCGGATCCCGGCGCCGTTGCCATCGGCCACCTCGGCGCCGGAGAAGCCGAGATTGCGGATGGTGACGTCAGCGCCGATGGTGAGGATCGCCTTGCCGTTCGCCGGCGCCACCGTCGCCTCCAGCAGCGCCATGCCGCCGACGCCTTCCAGCGTGATCTGCTTGTTGATGGTGGCGAAGTCATCCCGGTAGGTGCCGGCCTCGATGGCGAGGAAGTCTCCATCCTTCGCGGCCGCCACGGCGGCGGCAATGGTCGCGAATTGCTGGCCTTCGCCAACGGTCAGTATGCTCATTCCAATATTCCTGATGGGTCCGCCGCAGGCGGCTGGTCAGCTTCGGCTGCGGGGTGCTGGTGCCGGCGAGGCCGGTCGGGCGGCGTCGTGCCGCGGCGTGCTGCGATTCCTCCGTGCCAGATGCGCCGGACGGCGATGCGGCTGGAATAACCCGCCGCAACGCTCCGGTGCCCCTGTCTGCAAGGGTTCCACAACCGCGTCAATAAAACCGCGGTTGGCACAACAGTATCAGAGGATCGTCGCGCCGATCGTCACAAGATCCGCGCTAAATACTACAAGACCGAGAACATCATTTCTCGACGGTGACGCCCTGCCAGAAGGCGATGTGGTCCCGGATATTGGCGGCAGCGTCCTTAGGTTCCGGATAATACCAGGCGGCGCCGGCATTGACCTTCCCATCCACTACCACGTCGTGATAACGCGCCGTGCCCTTCCAGCCGCAGACCGTGGTCTTGCTGGCCTCCCGCAGGTATTCGGGCTTCACCGCCGCGCGCGGGAAATAGACGTTTCCCTCGACGAGTTCGAAGCGATCGCTCTCCGCAATCAATGCGCCGTTCCAGCTTGCCCGCGCCATGCCCAGATCCTTTCCAGATCAAGGGCAGGTGGCGCGGGGCGGGCCCGCTTCAAGCCGGACCCGGCTCGGACTCTGGCACGTACAGTGATTCCGCTTCCCGCTTCAGCGTCAGGTAGGACCGCACGGAGAAGGGCAGCATGCCGAGGTAGATCAGCCCGCCCGCCGCTAGTGCCGCCCAGGGCTCCGCAACCAGCAGGGCCACATACAGCCCCGCACCCAGCAGCAGCGGCAGAACGGCGGCGCGCGGAATCCGGAAGTTCTTGAAGGACCAGGTGGGCAGGGTGCTGACCATCAGCACGCCGCAGACCACCAGCACGATGCCGACCAGCACGGGATGGCGGATGGCCAGCCCGGTGTTGATCCAGCCCCATTCCGAGAACGCCAGCGCGCCGAACAGCGGGAACAGCGCGCAGCCGGCACCAGCCGGCGCCGGCACGCCGGTGAAGAAGTTGTAGGCATAGGCCGGCTTCGGCGCCGGCCCGATGTCGAGCGAGGCATTGAACCGCGCCAGACGCAGCGCGGAGCAGACCGCGAACAGCAGGCAGGGCACGAAGCCCAGCGGCCCGAGGTCCTGCATCGACCACAGATACAGCACCATCGCCGGCGCCACGCCGAAGGACAGGAAATCCGCCAGGCTGTCGAATTCCGCGCCGAAGCGGGACGTCGCCTTCAGGAGCCGCGCCAGGCGGCCATCCAGCCCATCGATCACCGCGGCCGCCACGATCAGCGCGGCCGCCAGCGCGAAGCGGTCCTCGATGGCGGCGCGGATCGCGACCAGCCCGGCGCAGAGGCCGAGCATGGTCAGGATGTTCGGGATCAGCCGGTTGAAGGACAGCCCCTCGAACCGCGGCCGGGTGCGCGGGCGGAACCGCCGCAGGCTGGCCAATGCGGGCGGCCGCGCCTCGCGCTCCTCGCTCACGGATGCACCGGGGCGGTCATCGGCAGCAACTCGGCCACCACCGTCTCACCGCCGATCATGATCTGGCCGAGCTCCACCAGCGGGCGCGCGCCTTCCGGCAGGTAGACGTCGGTGCGGCTGCCGAAGCGGATGATGCCGAAGCGGTCGCCCGCCTGAACCCGGTCGCCTTCCCGCACATGGCACAGGATGCGCCGCGCGATCAGGCCCGCGATCTGCACCACCGCCACGTCACGGCCATCCGGCATCCGGATCGCCATCGCATTGCGTTCGTTATCCACGCTCGCCTTGTCCAGGCTGGCGTTGAGGAAGGCGCCGGCGCGATAGGCGATACGCGTCACCACGCCGTCCACCGGCATGCGGTTCACATGCACGTCGAGCACCGACAGGAAGATGCAGACGCGGAAGCGCGGCTGCGGCCCGAGGCCGAGTTCCTCCGGCGGCACCGCCGGCCCGATCAGCACGATACGGCCATCGGCCGGCGCCAGCACGACCTGGCCGCGGGAGGGCTGCACCCGTTCCGGGTCGCGGAAGAAGTACAGGCAGAACAGGGTGAAGGCGACGCCCAGCCAGAACAGCCAGTCGCCCAGCAGCCAGCCGCCCACCACGGCCACGGCGATGCCGCCATAGATGAAGGGACGGCCGGCCGGATGCGGCTTGGCGACGACGAGGCGGATCGAGGAGAGAAGGCTCATCCGCTGGTTATGGTATGTTCACCCTTCCCGGACAACATGCGTCCATGGAACACCTGCCTCACGGACCCTTCCTGGTTGCCAATGACGGCTCGCTGACTCCGGTCCGGCAGCCCGCGCTGCGCTTTGCCTGGCGCGGGCGCGGCTGCGAGGCCACGCTGACGCCGGGGCTCATCAGCCTCGGCATCCAGGCCGGGGCGGTGCCCTACACGGTCGACCAGGTGGCGGCGCGGCCCGGCGCCTTTGCCGAACTCGGCGCCATGCCGGGAGACCTGCCGGAAGGCTGGCGCCTGCGCCTGATGCCGGACCACCGGGTGCGGCTGGAGACGGCGGTCGAATTAAACGGCGCCGCCACCGCCACGGCCCTGGTCAGTGCCATGGTCGGCTTCGCCCTGGCCACTGACCCCTATCTGGACCGTCTGGAATCGGCGGGCATGAGGGCCGGCACGGTGAACACCTGACCCGGGAAGATCAGGTCCGGATTGCGGATCTGGTCGCGATTGGCCTCGAAGATCGTGGTGTAGCGCACGCCGCTGCCATAGGAGGCCCGCGCCAGTCGCCACAGATTGTTCCCCGGCTGCACCACGACCCGACCTTCCGCGACGCTGGCGGGCGAGACATCGTCGCGCTGGAAGGGCAATTCTATCCGCGCGGACACCGCGCCATTGGCCGCGATCTGGTCCACGCGCAGCCGGTGCCGGCCGATCTCGGGCGCAACGGGCGGCACCACCGCCCAGCGCCCCTCGGCATCGGCCTGGGCATCGCCGGCATGGGTATCGTTGACATAGACTCGGATCGCCGAGTTGGGTGGGGCGGTGCCGGCGAAGCGGATGCTACCCGCCGTGTCGTAATCCACCACGTCGAGCGCCAGGCTCGCCCCTGCATCGGCCGTCGCGCCGCGGCCCTGGAGGATCCGAGGCGCGGAGGTCTCGGCCGCCGGCAGCACCACCACGAGCGGGCGTGACACCTCGGCGACGGCCGCGGCCGGCGGGGCGGCGGCGCGGTCCTGCCGCGCGGCGCGCGCCTGGGCCTCCGCAACCTGTGCGGCGGCTTCCGCGGTTTGCACCGCTTGCTGCGCCAGGCGCACCGCTTCCTCCAGCCGCCGGGTCGCGATGTCCTGAGCCTCCCGTTCAAGGGCGGCTCGGGCAAGCGCTTCGTCGCGCGCGGCATCCTGTGCCAGGCGTGCCGCCACTGCGGCGGCGGCCTCCCGCGCCAGGGCGTCAGCGCGCGCGGCCTGCTCTGCGGACGCGGCGCGGGTGGCCTGTTCGGCGGACGCAGCCCGGGCGGCCTGTTCAGCGGACGCGGCGCGGGCGGCCTGTTCGGCGGCTGCGATGCGGGCGGCCTGCTCGGCGGGGGTGGCGATCGCAACCTGTTCGGCCAGCGCAACGCGGGCGGCCTGTTCGGCCGCCTGGGCTTTGGCCAAGGCTTCGGTGCGCGCCGCGGCTTCTGCGCGGGCCTCGACATCGGCGCGTGCGGTGGCCTCGGCGCGGGCGACGGAGGCGCTATTGTCAGGCCGTGGGGCTTCCGCCACCAACGTGGGTTCCGGAACCAGAACCACCGCCGTCTCGGCGCCGGCCACCTCCACCCCGCCAAGATGGGCCCGCAGGGAAAGCTGGTGGTTTCCGGGGCGCAGCGGCTCGGCGGGCAGGATGACCCAGTCGCCGCGACCATCGGCGCGTGCCCGGCCCAGTTCGCGGCCATCCTGCAGCAGGATCACCTCCGCCCCAGGTGCCGCACGGCCGGCGACCACCACGCCGCCGCGCGCCCCAACCCGCACCACGTCGAAGCGCGGCGGTTCCGGCGGCGTGGGCGCGGCGGGCACGATGGCCGTCTGTGCCGCAACGGGTGGAGCAGGTACGGCCATCGTCGACGCCGCCTGGGGCGACGCAGCCTGGGTATTGGTGGCTGGGGCCGAAGCGGCAGGCGAGGGCGCCTGCGACGGCGGAGTTCGTGCCGCGACGGGCTGCAGCGCGGCCGGCAGCGCCGCGACGGTTGGTCCCGCACCATCCGGCATGAACCGGCTGGCGACGAAGGTGGCGAGCCCGACCGAGACCACCACCACGATGAGAAGGGCGCGCCCGCTGGCCGTCATGGTCGCGTAACTAGAACGTGATGCCGTTGCGGCACAAGGCTTTACCGCGCCGGACGATGCTTTTCCCGCATCGTTCCGGTTCAGGTTACATGATGGTCATCTGGCGTCCGGTTCAGCCTGCCTGGGCGCCCGATGCCGCCACCACGCGCCCCCACTTGGTGCGCTCCGCGCCGAGGAAATTGCCGAACTCCGCGCCCAGCCGCGCCCCGGGTTCCGCCCCGCCCTCGGCGAAGCGCGTCCGCAGCGTCGCATCCGCCAGCGCCTGGCTGCAGGCCTGTTGCAGCCGTTGCAGCACGGCGGCGGGCGTCGCGGCGGGGGCGACCAGGCCGAACCACGCTTCCGCCTCGAAGCCGGGCAGGCCGGAGTCCGCCACCGTCGGCAGGTCCGGCAGGGCCGCGGCGCGGCTGGTGCCGGCCACTGCCAGGCCGCGCACGCTACCGCCGCGCACCTGCGGCAGTGCGGCCGGCATGTTGTCGAACATCATCTGGATGGTGCCGCCGACCAGGTCGGTCATCGCCGGGGCCGCGCCGCGATAGGGCACATGCGTGATGTCGATGCCGGCCATGGTCTTGAACAGCTCCCCGGCCAGATGGTTGGTGCTGCCATTGCCGGAGGAGCCGAAGGCCAGACGGCCGGGCTGCCGCTTCGCCAGCGCCACCAGCTCCGCCACATTCAGTGCCTCCAGCCCCGGCGTCACCATCAGCACGATCGGCACGCTGGCCACCAGCGCCACCGGGGCGAAGTCACGCTCCGGCTTGAAGGGCATCTCGCGGAACAGGTGTTCGTTGATCGCCAGCGGGCCGGGGGCGGCGAGCAGCAGCGTGTGGCCATCCGGCGCCGCCTTCGCCACCGCATCGGCGCCGACATTGCCGCCGGCCCCGGCCCGGTTCTCCACCACCACCGGCTGGCCGAGCAGCGGCCGCAGCGCCTCTGCCAGCTGTCGCGCGATGATGTCGTTCGACCCGCCGGGCGGGAAGGGCACGACGATGCGGACCGGGCGATCCGGCCAGTTCTGCGCCGCCGCGGGGCCGGCGAAGGCGAGGGCGGCCGAGGCAGCGAGCAGGTGGCGACGGTGCAGATGCATGGTTGGCGTTCCCCCGGAGCGGCTCTGACGGCCGATGATTTCGCTTATCGGCAGGCCGCGGGCCGCGCAAGCCACGGTGCGGCCGGATAGGATTCGCTGATCGGCAGCCACGCAAATTTCTCGTTTGCCGCCGGCCGACCCGGGCCGCGAAGCTGCGACCTGGCAAGGGCAGGGACGCATGCAGCAGGCAGGCAGCGGGCATTCGACGGCTGGGACGCCGACAGGCGGGCGCGACATCCGCGTGGCGGTGGATATCGGCGGCACCTTCACCGATTTCGAGATCTTCGATCCCGCGACCGGCGCCGTGCACCAGCACAAGGCGCCGAGCACGCCGGCCGATCCCTCCATCGGATTGCTGGACGGCCTGCGCCAGGCCGCCGCGCGCTTCGGCTTCTCGCTGGCCGATGTGCGCCAGGTGCTGCACGGCACCACCATCGCCACCAACGCCGTGCTGGAACGCAAGCTGCCGCGTGGCGCCGTGCTGACCACGGCGGGGTTCGAGGACCTGCTGCAGATCGGCCGCCACGGCCGCCGCGACATCTACGCCCTGACCGCCACCCCGCCGCCGCCGCTGGTGCCGCGCAATCTGTGCCTCGGCGTGGTGCAACGGCTGCGCGCCGATGGCAGCGTCGCGACGCCGCTGGAGGAAGCGAGCGTGCTCGCCGCCGCGCATCGCCTGCGGGAGGCCGGCGTGCAGGCCGTGGCGGTCTGCCTGCTGCATGCCTACGCCAACCCCGCGCATGAACGCCGCATCGGCGAAATGCTGGCGGAGGCGCTGCCCGGCGTCGCGGTGTCCTTGTCCAGCGAGATCAGCCCGGAACTGCGCGAGTATGAGCGCCTGTCCACCACGGTGCTGAACGCGCTGCTGGTGCCGATCGTCGCCGGCTACATGGCGAAGCTGGAGCGCCGCCTGGCGCAGGCCGAGTTCGGCGCGCGCATCTACCTGGTGCAGTCGAATGGCGGCGTCAGCGGCACGGCGAAGGCCGGGCGCGAGCCCGCGCGGCTGCTGCTCTCCGGCCCGAGCGGCGGCGCTGCCGCGGCGCGGCGGCTGGCCGGCTCGCTCGGCCTGCCCAACCTGGTCGCCATCGACATGGGCGGCACCTCCTTCGACGTCTCCGTCGTGCATGGCGGCCAGGTGGCCATGGTGACGGAGGGCGAGATCGACGGGCTGCCGGTGCGGCTGCCGATGGTGGAGATGCGCACCATCGGCGCCGGCGGCGGGTCCATCGCCTGGGTCGACCCGGGCGGGCGGCTGCGCATCGGCCCGCACAGCGCCGGCGCCGACCCCGGCCCGGCCTGCTACGGCCGCGGCGGCACCGGCCTGACGGTGACGGATGCGAACCTGCTGCTGGGGCGGCTGGATGGCGAGACCTTCCTCGGCGGCGCCATGCGGCTGGACCGCGAGGCCGCCGCGCGCGCGGCGCAGGACATCGCGGGCCGGATTGGGCTGGAGGCCGATGCGACGGCCGCGGGCGTCATCGCCATCACCAACGCCTCCCTCGCCGGCGCCATCCGGCTGAGCTTGTTCGAGAAGGGCCTCGACCCCGAGGATTTCTGCCTGTTGTCCTTCGGTGGTGCCGGCGGCGTGCATGCCTGCGAGGTGGCCGAGGAACTCGGCATTTCTCGCGTGGTGTTTCCGCCGCATGCCAGCACGCTGTCGGCCTGGGGCATCCTGTGGTCCGACATCGCGCACGACCTTGCGGCGACGCAGATCCTGCCGCTGACGGCGGCCGGCCCGGCGCTGGCCCAGGCCGCCGCGCGGCTGCGCCAGGACGCCGCGGCGCTGCTGGCGGAGGATGGCGTGGCGGAGGCGCAGCGCGCGCTGGAATGGTCCGCCGATTGCCGCTACGCCGGCCAGGCCTTCGAACTCGCGGTACCGCTGGCGCAGGCCGAATTCTCCGACGCAGGACTGGGCTCCATCGCCGAGGGCTTCCACGCCCTGCACCGCCAACGCTTCGCGCATGACGATCGCGGCGTGCCCGTGCAAATCGTGGCGCTCCGCCTGACCGCGCGCGGCCGGCTGCCGAAGCCGGAGCGCGATGCGGTGGAGGCGCAGGCCGGCACGGCGCGAACGCAGCGCCTGGTTCTGGTGGAGGGCGCCTGGGTGCCGGCCGCGATCTGCGGCCGCGGCGCGGTCGGCGCGGCGTTGCACGGCCCGGCGGTGATCGAGGAAGCCTACACCTCCACCTGGATACCGCCCGGCTGGAAGGTCTCCACCGATCCCTCCGGCGCCCTGATGGCGGAGCGCAGCGCATGACCCAGATCGATCCGGTCCGCGTCGAGGTCATCCGCAACGCGCTGGTGACGGCGGCGGAGGAGATGAGCCTGACCATCTGGCGCACCGCACGATCGACGGTGGTGCGGGAGATCCTGGACTATTCCACCGCCGTCTTCGACGCGGGCGGCCACAACGTCGCGCAATCCGCGCGCATCCCGGTCCACCTGAATTCCATGTCGGACTGCCTGCGCCACATCCTGGACCACGCGATTCCGCTGGAGCAGTGGGGGGATGGCGACGTCGTCGTCACCAACGACCCCTATAGCGGCGGCCAGCACCTGCACGACATCCAGACGTTTCGTGCCGTGTTCCTGGATGGGCAGCGCATCGGCATCGTCGGCACGCTCTGCCACCATGTCGATATCGGCGGCGGCACCGCGGGCAGCTACCTCGCCACCGCGACGGAGGTGTTCCAGGAAGGCATCCGCATCCCGCCGCTGTACCTGGCGCGACGTGGCGAGCTGAACACCGGCGTGTTCGAGATGCTGCTGCACAATGTCCGCCAGCCGGACGAGACACGCGGCGACCTGAAGGCGCAGATCGCCGCACTCGGCATCGGTGAACGGGCCGTGGCCCGCATCGCCCGGAAGTACGGCAGCGCTCCGCTCGCGGCCGCGATGGCGCAGATCCAGGATGGGTCGGAGCGCATGGTGCGCGCGGCATTGCTTGCCCTGCCGGATGGCGAAAGCACCTTCACCGAATTCGTCGACGATGACGGGCAGTCGGAAAGCCCGATCCGCCTGTGCGTCACCGTGCGCAAGCAGGGCGACGGCATCACGCTGGATTTTGAAGGGTCCAGCGCGCAGGTCCCGGGTCCGGTGAACAACACCCGCGCGATGACCGCATCGGCGGCGTATTTCGCGCTGCTCGCGGCACTCGGTGGCGACATCCCGGCCAATTCCGGCTGCTACCGCGCCGTCACGCTGGTGCTGCCGGAGGGCAGCGTGGTGGATGCGCAATTCCCGGCACCGGTCGCCAGCCGGATGGTGGTGAACCACCGCATCGCCACCGCCGTCTTCGGCGCCCTGGCGCAGGTGATGCCGGCGCGCATCCCGGCCGCCTACTATGCCATCTCCTACGTCTATGCCCTGTCCACCACGCGCACGGACGGCCGCCGGCAGGTGTATTTCGACATCGAGGTCGGCGGCTGGGGCGGCCATGCCGGCGGCGACGGCGCCAGCGCGCTGTCCTGCGGCCTGCACAACAACACTAACGCCCCGATCGAGATGGTGGAGGCGCGCTACCCCGTGACCTTCCTGCGCTACGGCCTGCTGCCGGATTCCGGCGGGCCGGGCGCGCATCGCGGCGGCCTTGGCCTGGTGCGTGAATGGCGGCTGGATGCGGAACATGGCAGCTTCGGCACCAGCTTCGAACGTTTTCGGATCCCGCCCTACGGGCTGGCAGGCGGCAGGCCTGGCTCACTCAGTCGCACCACGCTGACCCGCGCCGATGGAACGACGGAAAACCTGCGCTCCAAGGTCTCCGGCGTACCACTGCGCCGCGGCGATGTCGTCACCATCGAGACCAGCGGCGGCGGCGGCCATGGCGATCCGGCGGCGCGCGATCCGTCCGCGATCGACGCCGACCTGGCGCTGGGGCTGGTGACGCCGGCGGGGGCCGCCCGCGACTACGGTTTCGCGCAGGAGAATCCGGCATGAAGGTTGCGATGACGCTGGATGAGGTCGCCGACCTCACCCGCCGGGCCCTGGCCGCCAGCGGTGTCTCAGTGGCCAACCTCGGCCCGCTGGTGGCGTCCGTGGTGGCGGCCGAGGCGGATGGCATCCACAGCCACGGCTTGGCCCGGCTGCCGACCTATTGCGAGCATGCGCGCTGCGGCAAGATCGATGGCGCCGCCACGCCGGTGCTGGACCAGCCGCGCCCCGGCCTGGTCCGCGTCGATGCGCGGGACGGCTTCGCGCACCCCGCCATCGAACTCGGCCTGCCCGCGCTGGTCGCCGCCGCCCGCAGCCAGGGCATCGCGGCGCTGGCCGTCACCAGTTCCTACAATTGCGGCGTCGTCGGCCACCATGTGGAGCGCATCGCGGAGGCCGGGCTGCTGGCGCTGGGCTTCGTCAACGCCCCGGCCTCCATGGCCCCGGCCGGCGGGCGCATCCCGGTCTTCGGCACCAACCCCATCGCCTTCGCCGTGCCCCGTGCCGAGGGCCCGCCGCTGGTGCTGGATCAATCCGCCAGCGTCGTCGCCAAGTCCGAGCTCATCGTCCACCAGCAGCGAGGCGAGGCCATCCCGCTCGGCTGGGCGCTGGACCAGGACGGCCAGCCCACCACCGACCCCGCCGCCGGCCTCGCCGGCAGCATGCTGCCCTCCGGCGGCTACAAGGGCGCTGGCCAGGCACTGATCGTGGAACTCATGGCCGCCTGGCTCACAGGGGCCAGCCTGTCGCTGGAGGCGTCCTCCTTCGCCGACAACAAGGGCGGCTCTCCGCGCACCGGGCAGTGCTTCCTGGCGCTCGACCCGGGCCCGCTGGCCGGCCCCGAGGCTGGCGCAAGGCTGGACCGGCTGGTGGCGGCCATCACCGGCCAGCCTGGCGCCCGCCTGCCCGGCAGCCGCCGCGCGGCCGCCCGGGCCCGCACCGCGGCGGACGGCATCGGCATCCCGGCGGCGCTGCATGCGCGGCTGGTGGGGTATGTGGACGGCTGATCCGGCCGGTTTCACCCGTCTGGCGGGGGCGTGACCCGGAAATCCGCAGCTTTCCGCGCTTCGTCACGCTTCACACGTTGAAGCGCGGCCATGGTCACCTATACTGCCCCCCAGGCCCGCGGGCCGCGCCACCTTCCCGGGCTCGAATCCACGAGACGGCAGGGCGGTTGCGTCCGCGGCCGAACAGGCGAGTCCAGAGATGACCAACACGCACGACTGGCGGCGAGACCGCAAAGCCCGCAGCAAGCGGGGGTTCGACGACGACATGCCGCAGGAGGGCGGCTGGGCAGCGCCCTCTCTGCCGAGCTTCTCGCCCTCCGCGGCTCCGCGGCGGCCGAGTTCTTCCCCTGTCGCCTCCGGCCCGGATGTCGGCGCGGTGGTCAAGCGCTTCGACCCGGAGCGCGGCTTCGGCTTCGTCGCGGTCGAGGGTGGCGGCGGCGACGCCTTCCTGCATGTCAGCGTGCTGCAGCGCGCCGGCGCGGACAGCGTGGCGCCCGGCACCAAGCTGCGCGTCCGCACCGGCCAGGGCGAGCGTGGCCCGCAGGTGACCGAGGTGCTCGAGGTCGGGCCCGTCGGCGAGATTCCGGCCTCCCCTCCGCGTGGCGGCATGGGTGGTGGCATGGGCGCGGGTCCGCGCCCGGGTGGCGGCGCCCCCTTCCGCGCCCCGCCGCCGCCCGGCGCTGGCGAGGAGGTGCAGGGCACCGTGAAGTGGTACAGCGCCGAGAAGGGCTTCGGCTTCGTCACGCCTTCCGACGGCGGCAAGGATGTGTTCGTCCACGCCACGGCGCTGGAGCGCAGCGGCTTGCGGCCGCTGACCGAGGGCCAGTCCGTCACGCTGCGCGTGGTGCAGGGCAAGAAGGGTCCGGAAGCGGCCTCCGTCACCGCGGCCTGACCTTCGCATTCGCATCAGTCCGGGGCGGCGATCGGGAACGGTCGCCGCCCTTGGCATGTCCGGGTGCCGACAAGCAAAACTTGTCCGCCGCGACAGTGATTTTCTGTTTGAACCGGGCTTGCTGCTGGCCGAGGCTGGCCGCAACCGGCATCCTCGCGCGCCGCCGCCCCGCCTGGCGGCCGGTGCGTCGTGACGATGCGGGCGGGGCAGGCTTATCGGTGTGGCGAAGGAGAGACCGGCATGACCATTTCGCGCAGGACGCTGGGCCAGGCGACGCTCGGGGCAGGCCTTGGGAGCGTGCTGGCGGCGCCGTTCATCCGCCCGGCCTTCGGCCAGGAACGGACCATCACCCTGGCCGCCTATAGCGGCATCTTCCAGGAGAACTACGAGGCGGTGGTGGTGGAGCCGTTCCGGCGCGCCAACCCGAACATCAAGGTCACCTACTTCGCCATGCCGAATTCGGCCCAGACCCTGGGCACGATGCGCGCGCAGAAGGCGGCGCCGCAGCTGGATGTCGCGATGTTCGACATCACCATCGGCAAGGCCGCGACCGATGAGGGCCTGCTGGACCCGATCACCCGCGCCGAATTCCCGGTCCTGGCCGACCTCGCCCCCGGCGCATTCGCGGAAGGCGTGGCCGCCGTCGGCGTGACCTTCGACAGCCTGTCGCTGCTGTATTCGCCAGAGGCCGTGCGCCCCGCACCGACCTCCTGGCGCGTGCTGTGGGAGCCGGCCTATCGCGGCAAGATCGCCATGGCGGCGGCGCCCGACATCGTCGGCATTGGCATGACGCTGGTCGCCAACCGGCTGTTCGGCGGCACCGACTACAAGGACTACGCCCGCGGCGTGCAGGCGCTGGCGGACCTCGCGCCGCATGTCCTGTCCTGGGACCCGCGGCCGGATGCCTATACCTTCGTCACCAACGGCACGGCGCAACTCGCCGTGGGCTGGAACGCGCGCGGGCAGCTGTATTCGCGCCAGTCCGGCGGCAAGCTGGCGGCGGCGCTGCCGGAGGAAGGCTCGCTGTTCCAGATCAACACGCTGGGGCTGGTGAAAGGCTCCCGCCAGACGGAGGCGGCCAAGGCCTTCATCGCCTATGCCCTGTCGGCCGAAGCGCAGAAGGCTTTCGCGGAGCGCATGTTCTACGCGCCGGTCAACACCAAGGCTCAAGTTTCCGCCGAGGCACTGGCCGCCACCGCCGCGTCCCCGGCGCGGATGGAGAAGATGCTGGCCGTCGATTGGCTGGAGGTGGCGAAGTTCCGCAACCAGTTGAACGAGCAGTGGCGCCGCCGAATCCTGACGCGTTCCTGAACGGATGCCGCATCTGGAGTTGCACGGCCTGGAAAAGCGCTTCGGCGCGACCAGGGCCGTGCAGGCGCTGTCGCTTTCCGTCGAGAAGGGCGAGCTGATCGGGCTTCTCGGCCCATCCGGCTGCGGCAAGACCACCACCTTGCGCATGATCGGCGGGCTGATGCCGGCGACGGAGGGGCGCATCCTCGTCGCTGGGCGCGACGTGACGGCGCTGCCGCCGCATAAGCGGGACATGGGCATCGTGTTCCAGAACTACGCGCTGTTCCCGCACATGGATGTCGCGGGTAACCTCGCCTTCGGGCTGGAGATGCGGAAGGTGTCCGCCGCCGAGCGCGAAGAGCGGGTGCGACGCGCGCTGGCCATGGTGCGGCTGGAAAGCTTCGCGAAGCGCAAGCCGCGTGAATTGTCAGGCGGGCAGCAGCAGCGGGTGGCGCTGGCCCGCGCGCTGGTGATCGAACCCAGCATCCTGCTTCTGGACGAACCGCTGTCGAACCTCGATGCCAACCTCCGCGAGGAGATGCGGAACGAGATCCGCGACATCCAGCAGCGCCTCGGCATCACCGCCGTCTTCGTCACGCATGACCAGGCGGAGGCGCTGGCGATCTGCGACAGGATTGCCGTCATGCGCCTCGGCGTGCTGGAGCAGCTCGGCACACCCTTCGAGATCTATGAGCGTCCGGCCAATGAATTCGTCGCCGGCTTCGTCGGCCGGGTGAACCGGGCGGCGGGCGTCAGGCTGGCGCAGGGCCGGGTGCAGCTCGGCGATGTCGTGCTGAACGGCACGGGCGACGCGCCGCCCGGCCCGGTCACCATCATGATCCGCCCGCACCGCATCGGCCTCGGCGGCGCGCCGCAGGAAGGCGATGGCTGGAACAGCGCCACCGGCACCGTCACGCGCCGCACCTTCGTGGGCGACCTGCTGTCCATCGAGGTGGCGGTCGGCCCGGCGACGCTGCTGGTCGAACAGCACAGCTTCGCCGGTGCGCCGGGACCGGCACCGGGCGAGGCCGTGCGGCTGTCCTGGCGTGCCGAGGATACGCTGGTGTTCCCGCGGACCCTGCCCACGTGAGCAACGGCGGCACACGGATGGGCGGGTTCGGGCTGCTGCCACTGCTGGTGCTGCCGGCGGTGGCGGTGAACCTGCTGGTTTTCCTGTGGCCGATGGTCAACCTCGGCAGCCTGTCCTTCCGCGAGGGCCTGCCGGGCGGTGGCATCGGCGCCACCTTCAGCCTGGCGACCTGGGTGGAACTGGCGGGCGACAGCTTCTTCCGCGAGATCCTGCTGCGCTCCATCGGCATGTCGCTGGCCATCACCTTGTTGGCCCTCCTCGCGGCCTACCCGCTGGCCTTCTTCGTGCACCGCGCCGATCCGCGCTGGCGCAGCGTGCTGGTGGTGGCCTGCATCTCCCCGCTGCTGATTTCCGCCGTGGTGCGGACCTATGGCTGGCTGGTGATCCTCGGCGACCGCGGCTTCCTGCCGAGCATCCTGCGCGCCGTTGGCGTGGAGCCGGGGCGGCTGGTGTTCAACATGACCGGCGTGGTGATCGGCCTGGTCGAGATCCTGATGCCCTACATGATCCTGTGCCTGCTCGCCGGCTTCGGGAAGCTGAACCAGACGCTGGAGGAGGCCGCCGCCAGCCTCGGCGCACCGCCGCTGACGGTGTTCTGGCGCATCGTGCTGCCGCTGACCCTGCCGGGCATATTGCTGGGCTGCCTGCTGACCTTCGTGCTGACCATTTCCTCCTTCATCACGCCGAAGCTGCTGGGTGGCGGGCGCGTGCTGCTGCTGGCGACCGAGATCTACGACCAGGCCATCGTCACGCTGAACTGGCCGCTGGCGGCGGCGCTGTCCGTCATCACGCTGGTCGTCTTCGGGCTGGCGATCCTGGTCTATGGGCGGATCGCACGCGCCGCCGAGAGGGCCATTGCATGATCACCTCCGGCCCCGGCCGCTACCTGTTCGGGCTGCTGGTGGCAGCGCTGTTCCTGTTCCTGCTGGGGCCGGTCCTGCTGGTCTTCCCGATCTCCTTTTCCGCCGACAGCTTCATCGGCTGGCCGCCCTCCGGCTGGTCGGTGAAGTGGTATGTGGCGATGCTGAACCAGCCGAACCTCGGCCTTGCGCTGCGCAACAGCCTGATCCTGGCCGGCATCGTCACCGTGCTCGCGCTGGTCATCGCGCTGCCCGCTGCCGTCGCGCTGTCCCGCGGCAGTTTCGCGGGGCGCGATGCCATCATGGCCTTCCTGACGGCGCCGCTGCTGCTGCCGACCATCGTGCTGGGCCTTGCCCTGCTCATCATCTTCGTGGGCCAGGGGCTCATCGGGTCCTGGCCCGGGCTGATCCTGGCGCATCTGCTGATCACCGTGCCCTATGCGCTGCGTGTGCTGATGACGGCGCTCGGCACGTTGCCGGCCTCGGTCGAGGAAGCGGCGGCCAGCCTCGGCGCCTCGCCGCTGTCGGTGTTCTTCCGCATCACGCTGCCGCTGATGACGCCGGGGCTGGTGGCGGCGGCGGCCATCGTCTTCCTGGTGTCCTTCGACGAGGTGGTGATCACGCTGTTCATCGTCGGCCCGCAACTCACCACCCTGCCGGTGGCGCTGTTCCACTATGTGGAGGCGCGGACGGACCCGCTGGTGGCGGCGGTGTCCGTGATGATGGTGCTGTTCACCCTGGCGTTGGTGGTGGTGCTGGAACGCGCCATCGGGCTGCGGCGCGCGATCGGCGGCAAGGGCGGCTGACACCAAATCCCGCGGGTCGGGCCAATCCGGCCTCGGTCGCCGGCGCTTCGCTTGGCACCCGCCACCGGGCGCGGCGCCCATTCGGGCGCTCGGCCAGCTTTGCTGGCCGCAGGTTGTGACCGTATCGGTTGACCTTGCGGCGGCGCGGGCCTTGCATGCGCCGCGCCGACCCCTTGGACTGCCCCTGATGAACCTGCGTTTTCTCGAGACCTTCCTCTGGGTCGCCCGCCTCAACAGCTTCAGCGCCACCGCGGAACGCCTGCACACCACCCAGGCCGCCGTGTCCAACCGCATCGCGGCGCTGGAGCGGGAGCTTGGTATCCGCCTGTTCGACCGCGACCTGCGCTCCGTCCGCCTGACCCCTGAGGGCCGCGCCGCGCTGTCGCGGGCCGAGGAGATCGTCCGCCTCGCCCAGGAATTCCAGGGTGCGGTCAGCAGCAGGGAGGCGCTGCGCGGGCGGCTGGCGGTGGGCGCCATCGATTCGGTGGTGCACACCTGGCTGCCGCGGCTGATCCGCCGGGTCCACCAGACCTACCCCTGCATCGAGCTGGACCTGACGGTCGATACCAGCCTGACCCTGTCCGGCCATTTCCACCGCAACGAGATCGACCTGGCCATCCTCATGGGGCCGATCATCGCGCCGCAGGTCGAGACCGTGCCGCTCGGCAGCCTGTCCTGTTCCTGGTACGCCGGGCCGGGGATGGATCTGCCGGAGGGGATGCTGGGCCTGGAAAGCTTGGCGGCCTGGCCGATCTTCGCCTTTTCCCGCGGCTCCAAGCCGCACCAGGATGTGCTGCGCCATTTCGCCTGCTCCGGGGTGAAGGCGAAGGCGGTGTCCAATTTCAACTCCATCGCCACCATGATGATCCTGGCGCAGGACGGCCTCGGCGTGACGCTGCTGCCGGATGCCGCGGCGGCCGGCGCCGTGGCCGATGGCCGGCTCCGCCGCCTGGACGTCTCGCCGCCGTGCCCCCCGATCGAGGTGCATGCGGCCTACAGCAACCAGCCGCGCAACGTCATCGCCGCCGCTGTCGCCGTCATGGCGCAGGAGGAATCGGGCACGGTGGCCTGAGGCGCTCAGTAGCCGCGGCCGGGGTCCACCAGCTGGTGCAGAGGCTCGCCGGCGCGGAAGCGGAGCAGGTTGGCGCGGAACGCCTCCAGGCAGCGCGGCGCGTACTCGGCTGGGTCATACAGGCCGCAATGCGGCGTGATGAACAGGTTCGGCGTGGTCCACAGCCGGTGGCCGGGTGGCAGCGGCTCCACCGGCAGCGCATCCAGCACGGCGCCGGCCAGGCGGCCATCGTCAAGCCGGTCGGCCAGCGCCTCGGCGTCCAGGATCTCCCCCCGGCCGATATTCACCACGCCGGCATGGCGTGGCAGCAGGTCCAGCTCGGCCGCGCCGACCAGGCCCTCGGTCGCCGGCGTCAGCGGCAGGGCGATGACCAGGACATCCGTCTCCGGCAGATGCGCCCGGAAGCCGTCCCCCTGCGTCATCAGCGCGACATCCGGATGCGGCCGGCCGGAGTGGCTGTTGCCGATGACGCGCATGCCCTGCCGGGCCAATGCCCCGGCCGCCGCACCGCCGAGTGCGCCCATCCCCAGGATCAGCACCGTCTTTCCCGCGACGGTGCCGGCCGGCTTCGGCGCCCAGCGGCCCTGGCGCGCCGCGGTGGCGAAGAACGGGATCTGGTTGTTCAGCATCAGCACCGCCAGCAGCGCGTATTCCGCCGCCTTCGGGATGTGCGTACCGCTGGCATTGGTCAGCGCCACCTGCGGCGGCAGCCCTGCCTTCAGCAGCCATTCGACGCCGGCGCTGGTGTAGCCGATCCAGCGCAGGCGCGGCGCGCGGCGGGGCAGGTCGTGCAGCGGGGCGTTGCCGGCCAGCAGCAGCACCTCCGCCTCCGCCAGCCCGGCCTCCAGCGCATCCGGCGTCGTGCCGAAGCTCAGCGCCGCCTCGGCCGCCGGCAGCGCCGCGCGTAGCCGTGGTTCGGTGAAGGCCTCCGCCAGGGAGGAGGCCGGGTTCACCTGCACATGGATACGTGTCGTCTGCATCACTCGAGCCGGATGTTGTTGGCGCGGATGATGCGGCCGTAGCTTTCGGTCTGCTCGGTCAGGATGCGGCGGAAGGTCGCGGCGCCCTCGGCGCGGACCTCGCCGCCGATCTCGCCGATGCGGCGGACGATGTTCGGCTCCTCCAGCACCTTGGCGATTTCCTGCTCCAGCCGCGCGATCATCGGCGCCGGTGTGTTGCCCTGGGCGAGCACGCCCTGCCAGGTTCCGGCATCGGGCTCCGGCCAGCCGAGTTCTCGGAACGTCGGCAGGTTGGGCACCGCGGCCAGGCGCTTCGTGCCGGTCACGGCGATTCCGCGCATCTGGTTGTTCACCACGAAGTTCTGCGACTGCGTGGCGCCGGCCATGGTGAAGTTCGCCTCGTTCGTCACCAGCGCGGTCAGCGCCGGGGCGCCGCCGCGATAGGGCACATGCGTCACCTCTCCGCCCCAGGCATTGGCGAGCGAGGCGGCGACCAGGTGGGTCAGCGTGCCGGTGCCGGAATTGGCCGCGTTCAGCTTGCCCGGATTGGCCTTGGCGTAGGCCGCCAATTCCTGCGCGTTCTGCACCGGAAGCTGGTTGTTCACCGCCAGGATGTAGGGCGCGTAGACCACCATCTGCACCGGCGCCAGGTCACGCAGGCTGTCGAAGGGCAGGCGCGGGAACAGATGCGGGTTGGTGGCCAGGACGGAGATGTCCAGCAGGACCAGGGCGTGGCCGTCCGGCCGGCTTTTCGCCACCAGGTCGGCGCCGATGTTGCCGCCGGCGCCGGCGCGATTTTCCACCACCACGGATTGGCCGATCCGCTGGCCGAGCGAAGGCGCGATCAGCCGCGCCAGGATGTCGCTGGTGCCGCCCGGGTTGAAGGGGACGATCAGGCGGACGGGCTGGGTGAACTCCTGCGCCCGCAACAGGCCCGGGGTGGCCAGCAGCGGCGCGGCGGCGGCGGCCTGCAGGATGGTGCGGCGGTTCATGGCGCTGGTCTCTCTCCCGATGGAGGCGCCTCTGGCGGGCGCCGCGGCGGCATCCTGGCGCCGCGCCGGGCGGGCAAGCAAGGCCGCCGGTGGGTGGCGGGGGTTTGTTTCGGTCACCGGAAGTCCCGGCTGGCGGGAAGCCGCGCCTTCTTCGGCGCGCGCGCGCCGGGGTCCGGGCGGCGCACCTCGTCGGCGCGGCCGAGGTTGCGCTCCGCCCACGCGGAACCGGCGTCTGAACCGGCCTCCGCTTGCGGCAGCGCATCCAGCATCCGGGACCAGTCGGTCAGGCGGCGGATGATGACGTGCAGGATGGGGATTTCCGCATGTTTGTCCTCGCGCTCCAGCACGCCTTCCGCCAGCAGCAGCCGGCCGGCGACGAGGGCGGCGCGGTCGCGCGCGGCGACATCCTGGAACACCACCAGGTTCGCCACGCCGAACTCATCCTCGATGGTCAGGAACACCACGCCCTTGGCGGAGCCCGGGCGCTGGCGCATCAGCACCAGGCCGGGCAGGCGGAGGCGCGTGCCGGCACGCGCGGTCTCCAGCCGGCGCGTATCGTCGCAGCCCTGCGCGTCGAGGCGCGGCCGCAGCAGCGCCAGCGGGTGGCGGCGCAGGGTCAGCCCGGTGGCGAGGTAGTCGCCCACCACCGCCTCGCCTTCCGTATGCTGCGGCAGGTGCGGTGCGGCTTCGGGCAGCAGCGGCGCCTCGTCCGCCAGCGCCGCCGCCACGGACTCCTGCGCGATGGCGAACAGCGGCAGGTCGCGCGGGCCGGAGGGTACGCCGCGCGCATCCCAGGCCGCGTCGCGTCGCACCAGCCCGGCGCCCACGAAAGCATCGGCCGCGGCGAGGTTGTTCAGCGCCCGCTTGCCGGCGCCGCTGCGCCAGGCGAGGTCTTCCACCGACGTGAAGGGCGCGCCGTTGCGCGCCTCCCGCGCCGCGACGACGGCCTGCGCCTCCTCCTTCGCCAGCCCCGTCACCAGCCGCAGGCCGAGGCGCAGTGCGAGGCCGGCAGCACCCGGCTCCAGCGTGCAATCCCATTCGCTGGCGTTCACGTCCACCGCGCGGATTTCGACATTGTGCTCGCGCGCGTCGCGGACGATCTGCGCCGGGGCGTAGAAGCCCATCGGCTGGCTGTTCAGCAGCGCGCAGGCGAAGATCGCGGGGTGGTGGCATTTGATCCAGGACGACGCATAGACCAGATGCGCGAAGCTGGCGGCGTGGCTTTCGGGAAAGCCGTAGCTGCCGAATCCCTCGATCTGGCTGAAGACGCGCTCGGCAAATTCGCGCTGGTAGCCGCGGCCGACCATGCCGGCGACCAGCTTGTCGCGGTACTTCGCCACGCCGCCGGTCATCTTGAAGGTCGCCATGGCACGCCGCAGCAGGTCGGCCTCGTCCGCCGTGAAGCCGGCGGCGACGATGGCGAGCTTCATCGCCTGTTCCTGGAACAGCGGCACGCCCAGCGTCTTCTCCAGCACCTTCTGCAATTCATCGGGTGGGTGCGGCGGCGCGGGGGAGGGGTATTCCGGCACCTCGATCCCCTGCCGCCGGCGCAGATAGGGATGCACCATGTCGCCCTGGATCGGGCCGGGGCGGACGATGGCGACCTGGATCACCAGGTCGTAGAACTTCTCCGGCCTCAGCCGCGGCAGCATGTTCATCTGCGCCCGGCTTTCCACCTGGAACACGCCGACGGAATCGGCCCGCCGCAGCATCGCGTAGGTCGCCGCGCAATCCGCCGGCAGCGTCGCCAGCGCGTAGTCGAGGCCACGATGCTGGCGCAGCAGGTCGAAGGCGCGGCGGATGCAGGACAGCATGCCGAGGCCCAGCACATCCACCTTCAGGATGCCGAGCGCGTCGATATCATCCTTGTCCCATTCCAGCACGGTGCGGTCTTCCATCGCCGCATTCGTCACCACCGCGAGTTCGGTGAGCGGCCCGCGCGTGATGACGAAGCCGCCGACATGCGTCGCGGCGTGGCGCGGCACGTCTTGCAATTCCTCTGCCAGTTCCAGCGTCATCGCCAGGCGTGGGTCGCCGACATCCAGGCCCTCGCTGGCGGCAAGCTGGTGCAGGTCCAGCTCCCGCCCCGGACCCCAGCTTGCCTTGGCGAGGCGCGCCGTCACATCCTCCGTCAGCCCCATGGCGCGGCCCACCTCGCGGATGGCGCTGCGGGCGCGGTAGCGGATGATGGTGGCGCAGATCGCGGCGCGGTGGCGGCCGTAGCGTTCGTACAGGTGCTGGATCACCTCCTCGCGCCGCTCATGCTCGAAGTCGATGTCGATATCGGGCGGCTCGCCTCGGCTGGCGGAGACGAAACGCTCGAACAGCAGATCGTGCTTGTCGGGATCGACGGCGGTGATGCCGAGCACGTAGCAGACCGCGGAATTCGCCGCCGAGCCGCGGCCCTGGCACAGAATGCCCTCGTGCTTCGCGAAGGCCACGATCTCATGCACGGTCAGGAAATACGGCGCGTAGCCGAGCCGGCCGATCAACTCCAGCTCATGCGCGACACGGGCGCGGATGTTGGCGGACCGGCCGAAGGGCTGCGCCGCCAGCGCCGCCGCCACCCGCGACTCCAGCGTCTGCTGCGCGGTGCGGCCGGGCTCCATCACCTCGTCGGGGTATTCGTAGCGCAGCTGGTCGAGCGAGAAGCCGGCGCTGGCCTCGAGCACGCGCAGCGTGTTGGCCAGCGCCTGCGGGTGCCGCGCGAACAGCCGCGCCATCTCGGCGGGCGATTTCAGATGGCGCTCCGCATTGGGTTCCGCCGCATGGCCCAGCGCATCGACGGTGGTGCGCAGGCGGATCGCGCTCAGCACGTCGGCGAGGCGGCGGCGCGCCGGGTGGTGGTAGCGGATGTCGCCGATGGCCAGCAGCGAATCGCCGGCGATCCCGGCCAAGGTATCCAGCCTTTGCTGGTCGTCCCCGGCATAGGGGCAGGACGCCGCGAGCAGCAGCGGCAGCGCCAGCCGCCCACGCAATGCCGCGGCATCCGCCCGCCATTGCGCGGCATCGGGCGCGATCGCGGCCAGCACCAACCCCTCCGCGGCCTCGAACAGGTCCTCCCGGACCAACGCGCATCCGCCCTTCGGTGCCTGCATCCGGCCTTGCGACAGCAGCGATGTCAGCCGGCCATAGCTGGCGCGGTCGCTCGGCCAGGCGAGCCATTCGCTGCCATCCGACAGCAGCAGCCTACAGCCCACCGCAAAGCGCAGCCCGGCTTCCTTCGCCGCGACATGGCCGCGCACCACGCCGGCCAGGCTGTTGGTGTCGCACAGGCCGAGCCCCGCCAGCCCCAGCGCCGCCGCCGTCTGCGCCAATTCCGCCGGATGCGAGGCGCCGTCGAGGAAGGAGAAATGCGACCGCGCCGCCAGCTCGGCGTAGGCGGTCACGGCAGGTGGCCATGCAGCCGCCAGGTGGACTCGGCGCCGCCACGGCAGACCCACAGCCGCGTGCCGCAGGTGAGCTCCACCCGGTAGCCATCCCGCCGATACCCATGCGGCGTGCGCCACCATTCCGGCTCCAGTCGCCGCGGCCCCTCCGCCCGCAGCACGCGGTGCGCCGCGCCTTGCCAGCGGAGTTGCGCCGGCGGCGCATCCGGCAGCAGCGCCACCACCTCCAGCGCCGAAGGCCGGCGCAGGCGCAGCACCGGCGAATCGGGGAGGGACCAGCCGGGCGGCGGGTCCGGCGGCGTGGCCTGCGGGTCCAGCGCCATGACGCTGCGTTCCGGCCAATGGCTGGCCAGCGGCGCCACGCGATGCACGCGCAGCCGCTGGCCCAGCCGGTCCAGCAACTGCGCCAGCAGCACCGCTTCCTCCCGCCGCGCCCCGATCCCGAGGCTGATCTGGCTGCCTGCCTGCATCAGGTCCGTCGCCTGGGCCTCCAGCGCCATGCGCTCGAAGCCGAGGTCGGGTTCCAGCCCCTCCAGCCGGTCCGCGAACAGCCGCCGCAGATGCGCCGGGTCGCGAGTCGGCTGGCCGGTGCCGATCGCGATCTCCTGCACCACCCCATCCACGCGCCAGGCCAGCAGCGACAGCCGGCGCACGCCGCGGCCGGTGCGGCGCAGGGTCTCCGCCAGATCGGCCAGCAGCCGGTCGAGCGCGGCCTCGATCGCCGGCCGCGTCACGATCGGCTCCAGCAATTCGATCGCGGAGGCGAGGTCGGGCGGCGGCAGCACCGGCTGGATGGCCTGCGGGCGGTGGCCCGTCACCGCATCCAGCGCGTCCAGCAGCTTCTGGCCGAAGCGGCGTGCCAGCGGGCCGCGTGGCTGGTCCAGCAAATCCCGCACCCGGCGCAGGCCGAGTCGCGCCAGATCCTCCCGCATCGCCGCGTCCAGCCGCAGCGCGGGGCCGAGCGGCAGCGGCGCGGCCAGCGCCGGCTCGATGCCGGAGGCGGCGATGGGGTTGTCCGTGCGGGCACGGGCCAGGGCGGCGGCGGTGGCAGCGGCGCCGGCCACGGCGCCTTGCGGTGCCAGCCCGGCGCGACGCAGCCGGGCCAGCGCATCGGCCAGCAACGCGGCTTCCCCACCCCACAGATGGTCGCAGCCGGTGGTGTCGAGGATCAGCCCTTCCGGCGGATCAATCGCCGCGAGCGGCGTGTAGCGGCGCGCCCACAGCGCCAGGGCGCGCAGCGCGCGCGCATCGGCCTCCCGCGCCGCGGGGCGCAGCAGCAGGTCGGGCGTGATGGCCTGGGCATCGGCCAGCGCCTGGCCCGGGCTCAGCCCAAGTTCCGCGGCGGCCGCGTCCACGGCGACCAGCAGGCGGCGGCTTCCCATGGAGTCCCAGGTCGCCAGCGGACGGCCCGGCAAGTCCGGCTCCGCCCGCCGCAGCCGCGCGATGGCCAAGTCCGGCAGGTGCAGGGCCAGGAAGCGGCGAGTCGTGTCAGCTTCCATCAAGCGTGACCTGTGCCCGCCAAAGGCGGGCGAGCGCCCGAAGGGGCGCCGCGGCCCATGCCGCGCAGCCAGGTGCGCGGAGGCGCACGCCGGCGATTGAGGCAGGATTCAACATCATCTCCGGGCGCGCCGGGTGCGGGTCGGCTCGGCCGACACCTCCGTCTCCTCCAGGTCGAGCGCGCCGGAGGCGGCGCGCCAGGTGACGGACCATGGCCCGTCCGGCTTGCCGCCGCGGGCGCGCAGCAATTCCAGCTGCCAGCGCGGATCTTCCAGCCCATGCCCGGCGCCGCCGGAGGGCAGCGGCGCCACGCGCCAACTCGTGGCCGCCGCGCTGGGGTCCGGGTTCGGCAGGTCCGGCCGCAGCACCAGGCCGAGCGCGCCGCCGGTCTCGGCGGCCAGTTGCAGGCGGCGGGTCGCGGTCAGGTCCAGCCGGGCCGGCGCCTCCCACCCCGTGGCCAACAGCGCGCCGGTGACGGCGGGGCAGCGCAGCGCCTCCTCCATCGCCCACAGCGCATCCGCCCAGCGTTCCGCCCGCACCAGCACCAAATTGGCGGGAGACAAGCCGCAGCGGGCGAGGCCGGGCGGCCAGGCCTGAAATTCGTCCCGGTCGGTGGCGATCCACAGCACCGTGCCGCCGCTGCGGGCCAGCAGCATGGCGCAGAAGGCGGCGGCGCTGCCGGGGCTGGTGCCGGCCACCTCATGCATCGCGGCGCGCGCCAGCCCGCCGCCGGGCAGCGGGATGCCGTCGCACACCGGCACCGGCGCCATGCCATGCCTGGCACGGCCGCCACCTTCCAGCCGCGCCACGCGCGCACGCAGCGCGGCCAGTACGGCCGCCTGGTCGAGCGGGGCCGAATCCGGCGGAGGAGGAGGAGTCTCGGCGGGCTGCATCGCGCCGACGATGGCCGAGCGATCCGAACAAATCAAGAACAACCAGGGCGACAAAAAGTCATCCTGCGCGACGGGGTTGCCGCGGGGGATGCGGCGCGGCGGGCATCGCGCTGAAACCCCTGGCATCCCGGCCCGCCACCGGGCCCTCACATTTTTTCGCGCCCTTCACGGCGGGCGGCAAGCCGGCCCAGCTTGTCAGGCCTAGCCGATCTGCAGGCTCTGCAACGCCTCCTCGAGCTCGGCGAAGCTCGGCATGGAATGCGAGGGTGCGGCCTTGCGCCCGGCTTCCACGGCCACCTGCGGCGCATTGCCGTGCAGATGCGCGACGAGCACGGCGCGGATCACCTCGTAGTATTTGCAATCCTCCTCGATCACGCCGTTCAGCCGCGACGCCATCGGCCCCATCACGCCATAGGCCAGCAGGATGCCGAGGAAGGTGCCGACCAGCGCGCCGCCGATCATGCCGCCGAGCACGGCGGGCGGGCTGTCGATGCTGGCCATGGTCTTGATGACGCCGAGTACGGCGGCGACGATGCCGAGCGCCGGCAGCGCATCCGCCGTGGTCTGGAAGGTGTGCGCCACATGCAGTTCCTCCGCCCGCACCTTCTTCAACTCCTTGGACATGATGTCCTCGATCTGGTGCGGATCGTCGGCGTTCATGCCGACCATGCGCAGATAGTCGCAGATCATCGCCACCGCGATCCTGTCCGCCATGATCTTCGGGAACTTCTGGAAGGCCGGGCTTTCCGATGGCTTCTCGATATGCGCCTCCAGCGCCATCGCGCCCTTGGTCTGCGCCAGCCGCACGAACCAGTACAGCATCGACAGCAGGTCGACGTATTCATGCTTGTGGAAGCGTTCCCCCTTCAGGATTTTCCCGAAGCCTCCGAGCGTGTGCTTGATGCCGGCCACGCTGTTCGCCATCACGAAAGCGCCGATCGCGGCGCCGCCGATCATCATCATCTCATACGGCAGCGACTTCAGGATGATGCCGAACTTGCCGCCGGCAATCATGTAGCCGCCGAACACCATGGCCAGCAGGAAGACCAGGCCGCCGATCGTCGTCATGGCGCGGCCACCTGCGGTACGGTGCGCGGCGTTGGGGGATTCTCGCGCAGCAGCGTGATGGAGACGCGGCGATTGGCCGCCGCGTTCGGCGTCTCCGGCAGCAGCAGGTCACGTTCCGCATTGCCGGTGACGCTGCGGATGCGCGCCACCGGCAGGCCGGCCTCCGTCAGCAGCCGGCGCGTGACGTTGGCGCGTTCCGCCGACAGATCCCAGTTGGAGCGGTCGCCGCCGCCGCGGAACGGGGTGGCGTCGGTGTGCCCGGCCACCGCGATCTCGTTCGGCAGCCGCGCCACCACCTGCGTGACCCGCGCCAGCAGGCCTCGTGCGCGGTCGTTCGGCGCGCTGCCGCCGAGCGCGAACATCGGCTGCCGGTCGGCGTCCAGCAATTGGATGCGCAGCCCCTCCGGCACCTGTTCCACCAGAAGCTGCTGCGCCAGTTCCGCCAGCAGCGGGTCCTCCGCCACGGCGGCACGAATATCCTCCGCCGCCCGCTCGAAGGCCTCGCGCTCCCGCCGCTGGTGTTCGGTGCGCAGCGCGGCATCGGTCAGCGCGCGGGCATCGGCCCCGACCTGTTGCTGGGCCTGGCGCTGCATCTCGCGCGGGTCGGCATCGCCGGGCGGCAGGTCGGCGCGCGCCTGGCGGATGCGGCGCAACTCGGCCTCCTCATCCTCACCCTCCGGGCCGTCGCGCTTCGGCACGGGGCGCGCCACCGTCGGCACCTCCTCCTCCACCTCGACATCCTCCAGCACCGGCAGCGGGCCGTGCTGCAGGCGGATGGCACCGGCATTCTGCGTCACCTGCGCGGATTCGTTCGGCGTGCGGCCGCCGAAGGGCTGGCCGGCGCCGGTCTGGTTCTGGCCCATCACGTTACTCGGCGCGAAATAGTCGGCGAGGCCGCGGCGCTGTTCCTCCGTCGTCGCGTTCAGCAGCCACATCAGCAGGAAGAAGGCCATCATCGCCGTGACGAAATCGGCATAGGCAACCTTCCAGGCACCGCCATGGTGGCCGTGCTCGCCCTCCTCGATGCGCTTGATGACAATCGTCGCGCCGCCCTTGCCACCCTTCGCCATGCAACTCCGCCCAAGGCGCCCCGGAACTGCGGCGCGGGTCGGAGACTACCGGAAGGCGGTTAAGCGCTGGCTAAATCCGGCGCGTCGGCTCGAAGCGCCAGGGGCTGGCGCCGTGCTCGTTGGGGTCGAGGTTCAACCGGTGCTCCAGCGGCGGGAAGGCGCGGCTGCGGCATTCCGTGCGCTCGCACAGCCGGCAGGACAGGCCGATGCCGACCACCGCGCGCGCCAGGTCCAGGCCATCGGCGTAGACCACCTCCGCCGCGCGCGACAGGTCGCAGCCCATCGCCACCACATGCACCGGCGCCGGTTCGCCCCAATGCGTCGTGGGCGCGGCGATGGCGCGGGCGAAGCACAGGAAGGCGGCGCCGTCCGGCAGCTGCGCCACCTGCACGCGGGTGACGCCGGGTGTCGCGAAGGCCTGGTGGACGATCCATTTCGGGCAGGACCCGCCGAAGCGGGCGAAGGGAAAGCCGGCCGCGGAAAAGCGCTTGTCCACGTTGCCCGCGGGGTCGACGCGCAGGAAGAAGAACGGCACGCCGCGCGCATCGGTGCGTTGCAGCGTCGAAAGCCGGTGCGCCGCCTGTTCGAAGGACACGCCGAAGCGTGCCGCCACCGCCTCCACCTCGTGCCGCAGGTCCCGTGCCGCGGCCAGGAAGGGCGCGTAGGGCATCAGCAGCGCCGCGGCGGCGTAGTTCAGCAGGCCGATGCGGACCAGGGCGCGCGCCTCGGCGCTGGTCAATTCGGCCGGTGCCGCCACCGCCTCCACCGCCTCCCGCGCCTCCAGCAGCATCAGCTGGAAGGCCATCTGGAAGCCGCGGCTTTCGCGCGGCAGGGATTCGGACAGGTCGAGCCGCCGCAGTGCCGGGTCGTAGCGCCGCAGCGCGCCATCCAGCCGCCCGACGGAAACCGTGACGCCATGCGTCCGCCGCAGCCGTTCCGCCACCGCATGGTTCATCTCGGCCGGCGCCGCGCGCAGCTCGCCTGCGATGGTCTCGGCCACCTGTTCCAGCTCGGCGAAATGGTTGGCGCGGTCGTGGAAGAAATCGCGTGCCTCCTCGTTCGGCAGCAGCAGGCGGCGGCCGCTGGGCAGGGCGAGGCCGGAGGCATCCTCCCGCGCCACCCGCCAGGCGCGGTACAGCGCCAGCATGGCGCGCGCGGCCTGTGGCGCGCTGGAGGCCATGGTGGCGACCTCCGCCTCCGGCACCTGATCCAGACCCAGCAGCGGGTCGGACAGCACCTCCCGCAGTCCCGCCTCCACCTGGCGCTCGCGGGTGCCGGACAGCGCGGCGAGGTCCACCGTCAGCACCTGGCCGAGCTTGATGAGCAGGCTGGCGGTGACCGGGCGCTGGTCGTGCTCGATCAGGTTCAGGTAGCTGGGCGAGATGCCCAGCCGCAGCGCCAGCGCCTGCTGCGTCAGCCCCTGTTCCAGGCGCAGGCGGCGGATGCTGCGCCCGATCAGCGGAGGGGCCATGCGGTGCATTCTCCAGGAGCCGCAGGTTTCCAGGCGAGACACGAGGAGGCAATGGAAATCCGTCCTGAAACCCGCCACGGCCTGCCGCGCTGGACCAGCGGAGGGAGAGAGCCATGCCAGACAAGCATCCGAACACCCACCGCTGGGGCGGCCCCGGCGCCAGTCACGAGGACCGGACCAAGCCGATGCCCGAGCCCGGCGAGCCGCTGCCGGAGGGCGCCGTCTCCACCAACCCCCGGGTCAGCCGGGTTTCAGGCGGCGGGGGCGAGAGGGACGAGAAGCACACGCATGTCGACCCGATGCGCCACTCGAAATCCCACGCCACCGACACCCCGAGCCCGACGACCCCGGGCGATTTCCGGCAGAACCGCACCCGCAAGTCGAAGGAGGCGGACAGGGAGGCCGGCGAATGACGGGCCCGGTCAGGCCGCCAGCGCCTCCGCAAACACCGCCGGGTCGACATTGCCGCCGCTGATCACGAGGCCAACCGTGCGGCCCCGCGCCTGAACCTTGCCGGCCAGCACGGCGGCGAGCGCGACCGCGCCGCCGGGTTCGGCGACGATCTTCAGGTGCTCGAAGGCGAAGCGCATGGCGCGGAAGACCTCGGCCCGCGTCACCACGACGGCGCCGGCAAGGCGCGGCTGGTTCACCGCGAAGGTCAGCGCGCCGGGGCGCAGGGACAGCAGCGCATCGCACAGCGTCGGGCCCTGGCCGTCATTGGCCACGCGCTGGCCGGCTTCCAGCGACAGCCGCGTATCGTCCCAGCCCTCCGGCTCCACCGCCCAGACCTGGGTGGCCGGCGAGGCGCCCTCCGCCGCCAGGGCACAGCCGGCGATCAGCCCGCCGCCACCGGTGCAGACGGCGAGCGAGTCCAGCGAAAGGCCGGCCGCCGTCGCATCCTCGATGAGTTCCAGCGCCAGCGTGCCCTGGCCGGCGATGACATCGGGGTGGTCGAAGGGCGGCAGCACGGTGCCGCCACGCTCCGCCGCCAGTTGCTCCGCCAGCTTTTCCCGGTCCGTGGTCCGGCGGTCGAAGAAGGTGAGCTCCGCGCCCCAGCGCCGCGTGCTTTCCACCTTGATGGCGGGCGCATCCATCGGCATCGCCACCAGCGCCCGCATGCCGAGCATCGCCGCCGCGCAGGCCACCGCCTGGCCGTGATTGCCGGAGGAATGCGTCACCACGCCGCCCGCGCGTGCGGCCTCCGTCATGCGAAGCGCCGCGTTGGTTGCGCCGCGCAGCTTGAAGCTGCCGGTACGTTGCAGCGGCTCCGGCTTCACCAGGATGGTGCCGCCGGCCATCTCGTCCAGCAGGCGGTGGCGCAGCATCGGCGTGCGGATGATCTTGCCCGAGATTCGCGCCGCGGCGGCGCGGACGTCGTCATGCGTCGGGAGCTTCATGCCGGCACCTTCGTGAAGCGGTTCGGGTCCACCATCGGCACCACCGGCAGCAGGTCCGCCGGCACGTCCCCGGCGACCAGCCCTGCCACCAGCCGCCCCGCGGCGGGCGAGGTCTGGATGCCGTAGCCGCCCTGGCCGATCATCCACAGGAAGCCGGGTGCGTCCGCATCGAAGCCGATCGCCAGGCTGCGGTCCGGGGTGAAGCTGCGCAGCCCGGCCCAGCGGTGTTCCACGCGGTGCACCGGAATATCCAGCGCCTGCTGCATCCGGTCGACGGCGATGGCGACGTCGATCTCGTCCGGCTGCACGTCGTGCGGCGGCATGTCGGTCTCGTCGGCCGGGGAGACCATCAGCTTGCGCCGCGCCTCCGGCCGCACGTACCAGCCATGCGCGGCATCGCCGACCAGCGGCCAGCTGCTGCAATCGTAGGCGCCAGGGTCGATGATCAGCGCCGTGCGCCGCTTCGGCTGCAAACCCAGCGGACGCAGCCCCGCCAGCACCGCCACCTCGTCACCCCAGGCGCCGGCGGCGTTGACCAGGACGGGCGCGCGGAACACGGCGCCGCCCTGCGCTTCCGCATGCCATTGGCCCTTGTCGTGCCAGATGCGGCCGGCGCGGGCGCGCAGCGCCAGCACGCCGCCGGCGGCGCGGGCCTGCTTCAGGAAGCCCGCGTGCAGGGCGGCCACGTCGATGTCGAAGGCGTCGCGCTCGATGGCGGCGGACACCGCGTAATCCGCGCGCAGCGGCGGACCCATGGCGATGACCTCGGCGAGGCTGATCGGCTCCAGCCCCTCGCCGGAATCGAGCATCGCCTGCATCGCCGCCGCCTGGTCGGCCGGCGCGATGGTGACGACCGGCCGCTGCGCGAACAGCGGCGCACCGGCGAAACCCGGCGGTGGATCGGCGAAGAAGGCGCGGGAGGCGGCGGACAGGCGCCGGACATCGGGCGGGCCGTAGTTCTGGATCCAGATGGCGGCGGACCGGCCGGTGCTGTGGTAGCCGGCGGTCTCCTCCGCCTCCATCAGCGCCACGCGGCCAAATGATGCGCAATGCGCCGCGGCGGTGGCGCCGGCGATGCCGGCGCCGATGACGAGAACGTCGAAGACCTGGATGTCCATGCCGCGGATGGTCCCGCGGCAGGGTGGCCCCGGTCAATCCCGAGGTCGCCCTTTGCTGATCAGCCTGTGCGGCCGGGGCGGCCGCGGCGGGCGGGGTCATTGGCCGCGGCGTTCTCGTCCACGTCCACCTCGGTGCGGCGGACGGTGTCGTGGACCGTTTCGGTGCGCTCGGTGGTGTCCTTGTTCACCACCACCTCGCCGGTCACCCGGACATCCTTCTGCACCACCGCCTCCTCCATGCTCTCCTCGGCCTCGATGACGCGATCCTGGAACAGGTTCGCCTCGCTCGCGGTGGCGGCGCGATCGGCGGGCACGCGCTGGACATGCACATGCTCCTCGCGCAGCGTCACCTGCTCCTCGACCGGCGTCTCGACGACGTAGGAACGGACGCGGACGCGGCCGGCATGGCTTTCGCGCTTGCCGACGCGCAGGCGCTCCTCCGCCATCGGGATGCGCTGCTCGCCGTGCAGGTCCTGGCTGCTGGCGGTATTGGGCCTTGCACCGGGTGTCGCGGCAGGGCCGGTGCCGGCCATGCCGGCATGGCCACCGCCGGCCGCCGTCGCGCCATATGCGGAATGCGTGCCGCCGGTGACAACGCCGCCGCTGGAACCCTGCGCGGGAATGCCGGTATCGACGCCGGTGCGCGCATCCGTATCCGGCATCACCAGAGAGGATTCCACCGAACCCGAGCTGATCCCGGCCATCGAGCCGCCGCTCCAGCCCTGCTGGCGCCAATCGGCCTCCCGCGCATCCAGGTCCACGGCGCCGGCGGCCTCCATGGCGTCCATCGCCTGGTGCATCCGGGTCTCGTCCACCTCGGCCAGCAGCAGCGTCGCGCCGCGGCGTAGGCCCTCGCTATAGGTGGCGCGGTCCTCATCCGGCATGAACAGGTCGGCGATGGCGCCAAAGAAGCCACGATCCTCACGCCGGCCGGCGGCGGAGGTGGCGACGGTGCCGCCCTGGCCGCTGTCGGCCTCGGCCTGGTGCATGCGGATGTTCTCGGCGCCGAGCCCGAGGCCGCGCAGCGTCCCGGCGGCGCGCTCGGCTTCGGCGCGGGTGTCGAACATGGCGGTCAGCGTGCGTTGCATAAGCTTGTCTCCGTGAGGTGCTGTTGAATCGTCGGAGGCTGTCGCATCGGGTGGCGGCAGGCGGGTAACGGACACGTCCTGGCGCAGCAGGGGCAGGGACAGCGTCACCGGCTCCTCCTCCACTGTCAGGCGGAAGCGGACCTCCTCCGTCACCACCAGGCGACGGACCACCACCAGCCGTTCCTCCAGCACGGGAACGATTACCAGGTCGCCCTCCTGCCGGACCGGCGGCGGGGACTCGACCTCCTGGTCCACCGGCACCCGCTCGACCTCCACGAGCCGGCTCCGGCGCGTGGTGTGGACCTCGCCCGGCGCTTCCGTCGTCGTCACCGAGACGCGCACGCCGCCGGTGACACGGCGGCGCCGCAGGATGCGCGGGACCTCCTCCATCAGCGCCAGCCGACCGACCTCGGTCACCGACTCAGGCTCGGCCATGGACGTCCCCCTCCGGCGTGCCGCAACAGAACGAGGGGCGGTGCCGGTCTGTTCCATGCGGCCGCGCATCATCGTCGACCGCGCCGCATACCATCGGGCTTGCTAGGGGCGCGTCCGGATGCCTAACCTTCCGACCGCAACCACGCACGGTCGGCAAACGACCGGTACCAAGGGCAGGAGAGAACAGGGATGGTCCAGGGAATGAACCGGCGCGACGTGCTGCGCGCGGGTGCGGCGCTGACGGCGGGCACCACGCTTGCCGCGCCAACGGTCTTCGCGCAGGGCACCGGCGGCAATCTCCGATTTGCCTTCTGGGACCATTGGGTTCCCGGCAGCAACGAGGCGCTGCAGGTGCTGGGCCGGCAATGGGCGGAACGCAACCGTGTCAACCTGACGCTGGACTTCATCAACACCACCGGCAACCAGCTGCAGCTGACCGCCGCCGCCCAGGCCCAGGCCCGCAGCGGCCATGACGGCATCTCGCTCGGCCCGTGGGACATCGGCGCCTACGCCGACCAGCTGGAGCCGGTGGACGACCTGATCGCGAAGCTGATCGCAGCGCACGGCCCGATCAACCCGGTGGCGGAATTCCTGGCCAAGCGGGATGGCGCCTGGCGCGGCGTGCCAGCGACCTCCGGCACCCAGAACAAGCCGGCCTGCGTGCGGTTCGACCTGATGCAGCAGCACGCCGGCCTCGATATCCGCGCCATGTGGCCGGCCAGGGCCGAGCGCGGCCCGGGCGCCGATACCTGGAACTGGGACACCTTCCTGATGGCCGCCGAGAAGTGCCACGCCGCCGGCGTCCCCTTCGGCCTGCCGATGGGCCAGTTCACCGATGCGGTCGACTGGGTCGGTGCGCTGTTCCTGTCCTATGGCGCGGCGATGACGGATGCGCGCGGCAACCCCACCATCCGGAACAACGCCAAGCTGCGCTCCGCCATCGACATGGCGGTGAAGATCAGCAAGTTCCTGCCGAACGATGTCTGGGCCTGGGACGACGGCAGCAACAACCGCGCGCTGATCTCCGGCCGATCCGCGCTCGTGTTCAACCCGCCCTCCGCCTGGGCGGTGGCCAAGCGCGACGCGCCGCAGGTGGCGGAACAGTGCTGGACCGTCCCGATGCCGGCCGGGCCGGAGGGGCGCTTCATTGCCTACCTGCCCTGGACCACCGGCATCTGGGCCTTCGGCCGCAACAAGGGTGCGGCGAAGTCCTTCCTGGAATTCATCTCCTCCCGCGAGGCGGCGGAGGCCACCACGAACCGCAGCGGCGGCTACGACATCCCGCCCTTCGCCAGCATGAGCAACTTCCCGGTGTGGGAGCGCGAAGGCCCGCCGGTCGGCACCATCTTCAACTACCCGCTGAAGCCGCACCACCAGGCGACCGCCTCCATCGCCTTCGCTCCGGCCCCTCCGGAGCTGGCGAGCCAGCTGTATATCCAGGCAATGAACACCAAGGTCATCGCCCGCGTCGCCCAGGGCGGCGAGTCGATGGACCAGGCGCTCGGCTGGCTCGAGCGCGAGATCAACAACATGCGCCGCGGCGGCTGACGGACCAGCCCGGGGCGCGCTCCCGCGCGCCCCGGGCAGCGCGTCACGGCTGAGGAGGAGGCCGCATGGCCGACGGGTCGACCATTCCGATGCAGCGCGCTGCGGCGGGCGGCGGATCGCTGAAGCGCTTCGCGCGGCAGAGATCCACCGTGGCTTTCCTGATGACGCTGCCGCTGATCGCCATCATCGGCGGGCTGGTGGTGTGGCCGGCAGGCTATGCCATTTACCTGTCGACGCTGAACCGGCGGATGACGGAGTTCATCGGGCTGACGAACTTCGACATCCTGCTGGAATCCGAAACCTTCAGGATGGTGATCTTCCAGTCGATGTTCTTCGCGATCACCGCGGTGATCCTGAAGGCGCTGATCGGCTTCTGGCTGGCCCACATGCTGCACCACCTGCCGACCAAGGGGCAGCGCAAGTGGCGCGGCATGCTGCTGGTGCCGTGGGTGATCCCGCCGGCGCTGTCCACGCTCGGCTGGTGGTGGATGTTCGAGCCGTCCTACTCCTCGATCAACTACGTGCTGGCGATCTTCGCCGTGCCGGCGGTCCCCTGGCTCGGCGAGCCCTGGTGGGCGCGGATCTCCGTCATCATCGTCAACGTCTGGTACGGCGCGCCCTTCTTCATGATCATGTACCTGGCTGCGCTGAAATCTGTGCCGGAGCAATTATATGAGGCCGCGATGATCGATGGCGCCACGTCCTGGCAGCGGCTGCGCTTCATCACCCTGCCGATGATGCGGAACATCATCTCCATCACCGTGCTGTTCAGCCTGATCGTGACCTTCGCCAACTACGACATCGTCCGCGTGCTGACCAATGGTGGCCCGCGCGACCTGACGCATGTGTTTGCGAGCTACGCCTTCCAGGTCGGCGTACTGTCGGGAAACATCCCGCGCGGTGCGGCGGTGTCGCTGTTCATGTTCCCGATCCTCGCCGTCATCGCCTTCTTCGTCCTGCGCGGCGTGACGCGCCGCAACCAGCAGGAGGCCTGATGTCCGCCACCGCCGTCAAACGCACGGGCCTGACCGAATTCGGCCGGGCCGGGTCGCTGCGAAAGGAGCGTCGCTGGGCGCTGATTGTGGCCTACGTCTCGCTGGTGATCGCTGCCATCATCATGCTGGCGCCACCCTTCTACATGCTGCTGACCAGCCTGAAGACCAGCGCGGAGGTCGCCGACCTCGGCGGCAACCCCTGGATCGTCAAGTCGCCGACGCTCGAGAACTACACCGCGCTGATCGGCGACCCGATGTTCCGCGGCTTCTTCTGGAACAGCATCAAGGTGACGGTGCTGGTGGTGGCGCTGAGCATGATCATCTCCGTGCTCGCGGCCTTCGCGCTGGCACGGATGAAGTTCTGGGGCAGCCAGGTGCTGGCCACCGGTGTGTTCCTGACCTACCTGGTGCCGGACACGCTGCTGTTCATCCCGCTGTACCAGATCGTTGGCGGGCTCGGCTTGTTGAACTCCACCTGGGGGCTGGTGCTGGTCTATCCGACGCTGACGGTGCCGTTCTGCACCTGGATCATGATCGGCTACTTCGCCTCCATCCCGAAGGAGCTGGACGAGGCGGCGCTGATCGATGGCTGCGGCTGGTGGCAGATGCTGATCCGCATCTTCATCCCGGTCGCGCTGCCCGGCATCATCGCGGCGACCATCTTCGCCTTCACCGTGTCCTGGGCCGCGTTCGTCTACCCGACCGCCTTCATCACGCGGCCGGACGAGATGCCGTTGACCATCGGCGTGGTCAGCCAGCTGATCCGTGGCGACACCTTCGCCTGGGGCCAGCTGATGGCCGGCGCGCTGCTCGCGGCGCTGCCGCCGGTGGTCGTCTACGCGTTCCTGATGGACTACTACATCGCCGGGCTGACCGCCGGCGCAACGAAAGGCTAGGGGCTTCCTATGGCGCAGGTTTCCGTCCGCAAGGTGGTGAAGGCCTATGAAGGCGGCGTGCAGGCGGTGAAGGGCATCGACCTGGAGATCGCGGACCATGAGTTCGTCGTCCTGGTCGGCCCCTCCGGCTGCGGCAAGTCCACCACGCTGCGCATGATCGCGGGGCTGGAGGAGATCACGGCCGGTGAGATCGCGATCGGCGGCACGGTGGTGAACGACATCCCGCCGCGCGACCGCGACATCGCCATGGTGTTCCAGAACTACGCGCTGTACCCGCACATGTCGGTGTACGAGAACATGGCGTTCGGGCTGACGCTGCGGAAGATCGCGAAGGACGAGATTGCACGGCGCGTCAACAACGCCGCCCGCATCCTGGACATCGAACCGCTGTTGCAGCGCAAGCCCAAGGCGCTGTCCGGCGGCCAGCGGCAGCGCGTCGCCATGGGCCGCGCCATCGTGCGCGACCCCAAGGTGTTCCTGTTCGACGAGCCGCTGTCCAACCTCGACGCCAAGCTGCGCGTGCAGATGCGGACCGAGATCAAGAAGGTGCACCAGACCGTCCGCACCACCACCGTCTACGTCACCCACGACCAGGTGGAGGCGATGACGCTGGCGGACCGCGTCGTGGTGATGAACCATGGCGTCATCGAGCAGGTCGGCCCGCCGCAGGAGCTGTACCACAGCCCGAAGACGCGCTTCGTCGCCGGCTTCATCGGCAGCCCGGCCATGAATTTCATGCCGGCCCGCGTCGAGAACGGCAGCGGCGCGCTGCGCGTCGTGCTGCCCAACGGTACGGTCTTCCCGGTGCCGGCGGAGCGCACCGCGCGCTACCAGTCCGCCGTGGGGCGGGACACGCTGTTCGGCCTGCGGCCGGAGCACATGACCGAGCCGAAGAACCTCGACCGCGACAACATCGCGCTGTTCGAGGTGATGCCGGAGGTGATCGAGCCGATGGGCATGGAAACCCTGGTGCATCTGTGGATGGACGGCGCCGAGATCTGCGCCCGCATCGACCCGACCACACCGGCCGAGCCAGGACGCCCGCTGCAACTGGCGGCCGACCTGAACCACATGCACCTGATCGACGCGGAAAGCGGCCGGGTGCTGTAGGCGAGGCGTACGCGGCTGATCTAGACTGGCGGCCAAGTCAGTCGAGGAAACCCCATGGCCGCCACCTACGTCACCGTCCCCGCGCCCGCGCTCGAATCGGTCGTGGAGAAGATCTTCGCAGCCGCGGGCTGCGACGGCGCGGAGGCGAACCGCATCAGCACCCACCTGCTGGGTGCCAACCTGGCGGGCCACGACAGCCACGGCGTGGCGCGGGTACCGCGCTATGTCGAGTGGCTCGAAGCAGGCTTCGTGCTGAAGGGCCAGACCGCCGAGATCGTCACGGATGGCGGCTGCTTCGCGCTGCTGGACGGGCATTTCGGCTTCGGCCAGACAGTTGCGCCGCAGGCGGTGGACCTCGGCATCGCCCGTGCCCTGCAGCACGGCATCGCGGTGGTGGGCCTGCGCAACGCCGGCCATATCGGCCGCGTCGGCGAATATTCGGAAAAGGCGGTCGCGGCGGGGCTGATCTCGGTGCATTTCGTCAACGTCGCCGGCAGCGTGCTGGTGGCGCCCTTTGGCGGCACCGAACGCCGCTTCTCCACCGCGCCGTTCAGCGTGGGCGTGCCGCTGCCGGGCCGGCCGCTGATCCTGGACTTCGCGACCTCCCTGGTCGCGGAGGGCAAGGTGCTGGTAGCCTCCAATGGTGGCAAGGCGCTGCCGCATGACGCGCTGATCGAGCCGGACGGCACGCTCTCGGCCGATCCGCATACGCTTTACGGCGACTACCCGCAGATCGGCCCGCGCAACCCGTCCAACGGGAAGGGCGCGATTCGTGCCTTTGGCGAGCACAAGGGCAGCGGGCTTGCCTTCATGTGCGAGATGCTGGCCGGCGCGCTGACCGGCGGCGGCACCTCCGGCCCGGTCGAGGCGCGTGGGCGCATCGCCAACGGGATGCTCAGCTTCTACGTCTCGCCGAAGCATTTCGGCACGCAGGCGGAGTTCGAGGCGACCGGCCGCGCCTATGTCGACTGGGTGATGGAGACCAGCCCGGCGAATGCGGACCAGCCGGTTCTGGCGCCCGGCGACAAGGAGGCGCAGACCCGCGCCGACCGCCTAGCCAATGGCGTGCCGCTGCAGCCCGACACCTGGGAGAGCATCCTGCAGGTGGCCCGGCGCCTCGGGGTGCCGACCAACGGCTGATGGACCCGCTGACGCGAATTCTCTGGCGGATGGCGCAGTGGTGGCGCCATCCGCCGTCCCGCACCTATGTACGCATCCTGATCGTCGTGTTGGTGCTGGCGACCGTGCTGGTGCTGGTCGAGCGCTTCATCGGCTGGCCGGCCTGGATGACGACCGACCGCGTGCCGATCCGGCGCATGTGACCCTACAGAAGCTCAAGCTGCCGGGCGGGTGCGCGGGGCGGCTGGAACTGGCTGCAATCCAGCCCTTCCGACATGCCGCCGCCGGTGCCGCGGCCACCGAGCCCGTAGCGCCGCAGCGCGATCCGGAAACGCTGCGCCATCAGTTCGGCATAGGGGCCGGTGCCGGTCTGGCGCTGGCCGAAGCGCGCATCGTACAGCCGCCCGCCGCGGGTCTCCCGCACCAGGGCCAGGACTCGGGCGGCGCGGTCCGGGTGGTGCTCGGCCAGCCAGGCCTCGAACATCTCCTTGATCTCGAGCGGCAGCCGCAACAGCACGTAGCCGGCGCGGCTGGCGCCGGCGCGGGCGCTGGCCTCCAGGATGCGCTCCAGTTCCATGTCGTTCAGCGCTGGGATCATCGGCGCCGCCAGCACGCCGACGGGGATGCCGGCCTTCGCCAGCTCCGTCACCGCCGCCAGGCGCTTCAGCGGGTTGGCCGCGCGCGGTTCCATCGCGCGGGCCAGCTTCATGTCGAGCGTGGTGATGGACAGGCACACATGCACCAGGTTGCGTTCTGCCAGGCGCTTCAGGATATCGAGGTCTCGCAGCACCAGGGCGCCCTTGGTGACGATGGTGACCGGATGGCCGAAGCGTTCCAGCACTTCCAGCACCCGCCGCGTGATGCCGAGCGTGCGTTCCACCGGCTGGTAGGGGTCCGTATTCGCCCCCAGCGCCACCGGCTTAGCCACGTAGCCCGGCCTCGAAAGCTCCTTCTCCAGCAGTTCGGGCAGATTCGGCTTGAACATCAGCCGCGTCTCGAAATCCAGGCCCGGCGACATCCCGACATAGGCATGCGCCGGCCGGGCGTAGCAGTAGATGCAGCCATGCTCGCAGCCGCGATACGGGTTCAACGAGCGGTCGAAGCCGATATCCGGGCTGTCGTTCCAGGACAGGGCGCTGCGGGCGTGTTCCCGCGTCAGCGTGGTGGGCAGCGGCGGCAGGTCGGCGAATTCCGCGGCCAGCGTGCCCCAGCCATCGTCCTGCAGTTCGGTGCGGGTCGTCTCGTAGCGGATGCCCGGATTGGTGACGGCACCCCGGCCCTTGCGGGCCAGGGAGGGCATGCTGCTGGCTCCCCCATCCGGCATCGTCGTGTCCTCTGTTTGTTCTCACCTCCATTGAGATCACGGCGGCGCATGGCGTCAAGAACAAAATGCGAATAGTCGGACTTTCTGTCGTCATCCCAGCGCTGGACGCCGCCGGCACCCTGCCGGCGACCCTGGAAGCGCTGGGGGAGGTGCCCGCCGAAATCCTGCTGGTCGATGGCGGCAGCACCGACGGCACCGCCGCAATCCCCGGGCCGCGCATCCTGGTTGCGCCGCGCGGTCGCGGAGTCCAGCTCGCCACCGGCATCGCCGCCGTCCGGAACCCCTGGCTGCTGCTGCTGCATGCCGACACCGTCCTGGCGCCGGGATGGGATGCGGCGGTGGCAGCGGCGATGCAGAAGCCCGGCCGTGCCTGGTACTTCCGATTCGTGCTGGACGATCCTGGCGCCGCCGCGCGTCGCCTGGAACGCGCCGTCGCCTGGCGCTGCCGCACCCTCGGCCTGCCTTATGGCGACCAGGGGCTGCTGATCCACCGGGACCTGCTGGCCAGTGTCGGCGGCCTGCGCCCGCTGCCGCTGATGGAGGATGTGGATCTGGTCCGCCGCCTCGGCCGCGCCCGGCTCGGCGCCCTGCCGGTGGCGGCGGTGACAAGTGCGGCGCGGTGGCGGCGGGATGGCTATCTGGCGCGGTCGGCGCGCAACCTCGGCTGCCTGACGCTCTGGTTCGCGGGCGTTCCGCCACGCATCATCGCGCGAATCTATGCGGGCAAGGCCAGGCGATGAAGCGCGACCAGCTGGTGATCTTCGCGCGGGCGCCGCGCCTCGGCACCGTCAAGCGGCGCCTGGCGCGCGGCATCGGCGCCATGGCGACGCTGCGCTTCTATCGCGGGCAGTTGGCGGCGCTGCTCGGCGCGGTGGGGCGGGACCGGCGCTGGGCCACGGCCATTTCCGCGACGCCGGACCGGGTGCGGGCGCGCTGGCCGCGCCGGGTGCCCGTCCTGGCGCAGGGGCGCGGCGGCCTCGGCCAGCGCATGGCCCGCGCCATGCGGCCGCACCGGCGCGTCGTCATCGTCGGCAGCGACATCCCGGAGGTCGGCGCCGCCGACATCGCCGCGGCGTTCCGGGCGCTCGGCCGCGCCGATGCCGTGTTCGGCCCGGCGGAGGATGGCGGCTACTGGCTGGTCGGCCTCGGCCCGCGGCGGCCGGCCGCACCCTTCGCCAAGGTGCGCTGGTCCACCGACCACGCCCTGGCCGATACGCTGGCCAATTTTCGCAACCACCGCGTCGCCCTGCTGCGCCGTCTGCGCGACGTGGACACTGCCGAGGATCTTCGGGCGCTGGAGAAAACCCGTCGATGAGCAACCCGGATTGGAGCCGTACCAGCGCCGACTACGCCCGCCACCGCCAGGGCTTCCCGCCCGGCCTGTACGACCTGCTGGCGCACCACGCCCTGCTGCGCCCAGGCATCGATGCCCTCGATCTCGGCACCGGGACCGGCACGCTGGCGCGCGGGCTGGCGGCACGCGGCGCCACCGTGCTGGGCCTGGACCCGGCGCCGGGCCAGGTCGCCGCCGCGACGCGTCTGGCCGCCGCGGAAGGCCTCGCCGAGCGCGCCCGCTTCTCTGAGGGTCTCGCCGAACGCACCGAACAGCCGGATGCCAGCTTCGACCTGGTGGTCGCCGGCCAGGCCTGGCACTGGTTCGACCGCGGCCTCGCCGCCGCCGAGGCGATGCGCGTGCTGCGCCCCGGCGGCGCGCTGCTGATCTGCCATTTCGACTGGATTCCGCTGCCCGGCAACGTCGCGCACGCCACCGAATTCCTCATCGAGGCGCACAACCCGCGTTGGCGCATGGGCCGCGGTACCGGCTTCTATCCGGCCTGGGCCACCGATCTCGCACTTGCCGGGTTCCAGGACCTCGGCTTCGGCGGCTTCGATTATCCGGCACACTACACGCGAGAGGATTGGCGCGGCCGCATCCGTGCCTCTGCCGGCGTCGGCGGCGCGATGGAGGATGCGGCTGTGGCGCGCTTCGACACAGAACTCGCTGCCCTGCTGGATGAGCGCTTCGGCCAGGACCCGCTGGTGGTGCCGCACCGCGTCTTCGCGATCTGGGGCTGGAAGCGCTAACCCCGTCTCAACCCTTCGCGGCGCAGGCTGGTCGCATGACCGACAGCGACCTGGCGCGGGAGACGCGCCTTTCCATCGCCCGCCACCTGGCCGAGCTGCACCGGCTGCATCTCGCCCTGGCGGCCGACAGTCGCAGCCTGAAGGCGTTGACGGTTGAAGGCCGCCCCCTCGCCGAAATCGAAATCGCGACGGAATTGCTGGAGCAGTACATGGGCGCCACCGGCGGCTTCCTGGAAAACATGCGCGGCCGCTTCGAGGCGCGGCTCGGCCTGCTGCGCCGCGGCGACCCGGTGGGGCCGGATGCCGCGCCGGGGCAGGGGCCGGTCGGGCATGGCCCGTTCTGGTACGCCTTCTCCCGCCTCTGCGCCGCGCTGCGGGTGGCGGAGCGGCGCGCAGGATAAACCTCAGGTGTAGCCGCGATGCTCCGGCTCGGCGGCTTCCTGCCGCGCATCCTCCTGCGCCTTCTGGTCCACCTTCTGGGTTTTCCCTTCGGCTTTCGGCGTGTCGCCTGCTTCCTCCGCTGGCTCGAAGTCGAAGTCGCCGTTCTGGGACTGCCAGCTCTGCACCGTCAGCAGCTTCGCACCGTTCCGGCTTTCATGCGGGCCATGCACCACGCCGGCGGCATGGGTCAGGCAGGTCCCGAGCGCGACCTCCTGCCCGGCCTCCTTCATGTCGCCCTCCAGCAGGAAATGCATCTCCGACCCAGCCTGGTGCTTGTGCGCCGGAATACGGCCGCCGGGGGGCAGGTGCACGATGGTGGTCACCACGCCGGCCTTCGCATCCTCGTTCAGGATCTGGATGCGAAAGACGCCGCCGGTGGCACCGGGAATCTGGAACGGCGTCGGCTCGACCTGGTCCGCCACCACCTTCAAGCTGCCGGAATTCATGCGTCTTCTCCCATTGTCGCGGGGCGAACGCCGCGGCGCGGTGGCGGGTTGCGCCGGCGGGCGCTATCCCTTGGCGCATGCCGGACTACAGTTTCGAGCGTGAAGCGGGTGGCCGCGTGGCCGGGGTGGACGAGGTCGGGCGCGGGCCGCTCGCCGGGCCGGTGCTGGCGGCCGCCGTGGTATTCGCGGCACCACCCGATTCTGCCCTGGCCGCACTACTGGACGACAGCAAGAAGCTGACCGCCGCGCGCCGCAACCTCGCCTTCGCCGCGCTGCTGCAGGCGGCGCGGGAGGGCCGGCTGGACTACGCCATCGCCGGCGCCAGCGTGGCGGAGATCGCCCGCCTCAACATCCTCCGCGCCAGCCACCTGGCCATGGCGCGCGCCCTGCACCGGCTGCGCCAGCCGTGTGACCTGGCGCTGATCGACGGGCACATGGCGCCAATCCTTCCCTGCAAGGTACGCTGCGTGGTCGGCGGCGATGCGCTGAGCCTTTCCATCGCGGCAGCCTCGATCCTGGCGAAAGTCACCCGTGACCGGGCCATGTCGCGGCTCGGCCAGCGTTTTCCGGAATGGGGTTTCGGGCGCCACCAGGGCTATGCGACGGCGGAACATCGCGCCTGTCTCGCCCGCCTCGGCCCCACGCCGCACCATCGGCGGGGCTTCGCGCCAGTCGATCAGTTCGTCCTTGAGCTGTCCGCTGCAACCGACTGAGTTGACGTGGCGACTCGGCGCAACGCATTGTGCAGCCTCGATTCGCGGGGGTGAGTGGCGGAGGCATGGGAACCGGGCTCGACCTGCCGCTGGATCAGGTGCTGGTTGGCGACTGCATCGCCACGCTGAAGCGGCTGCCGCCGGCCTCGGTGCATGCGATTTTCGCCGACCCGCCCTACAATCTGCAGTTGAAGGGCACGCTGCGGCGGCCGGATGACAGCCTGGTCGATGGTGTCGACGATGACTGGGACCAATTCGCTGATTTCGCGGCCTATGACGCCTTCACGCGGGAATGGCTGATCGAATGCCGCCGCGTGCTGCGCAAGGACGGCACCATCTGGGTGATCGGGTCCTACCACAACATCTTCCGGCTCGGCGTGGCGATGCAGGATCTCGGCTTCTGGATCCTGAACGACGTGGTCTGGCGCAAGGCCAATCCGATGCCGAATTTTCGCGGCCGGCGCTTCACCAACGCGCATGAGACGATGATCTGGGCAGCGCGCGGGCCGGAATCGCGCTACCGCTTCAACTACGCCGCCATGAAGTCGCTGAACGAAGACGTGCAGATGCGCAGCGACTGGTATTTCCCACTGTGCACCGGCGCCGAGCGGCTCCGCGGTGCCGATGGTGCGAAGCTGCACCCGACGCAGAAGCCGGAGGCGCTGCTGGCCCGCGTGCTGATGGCCTGCACCGCCCCGGGGGAGGTCGTGCTGGACCCGTTCTCCGGCACCGGCACCACGGCGGCGGCGGCGAAGCGGCTCGGCCGGCGCTACATCGGCATCGAGCAGGACCCCACCTACGCAGCCGCCGCCGAGGCGCGGCTGGCCGAGGTGGTGCCGATGGATGAGAGTGTGGCGCTGGCGCTGCCGAACAAGCGCGAACAGCCGCGTATCGCCTTCGGTGTGCTGGTGGAACGCGGGATGGTGCCGCCGGGCAGCACGCTGACGGACCGCAACCGCCGCTGGCGCGCCGTGGTCGGCGCCGATGCGACGCTGCGCTGCGGCGAGGCGGTGGGGTCGATCCACAAGGTCGGCGCGGCGTTGCAGGCAGCGCCGTCCTGCAATGGCTGGACCTTCTGGCATGTCGAGACGCGCGATGGGCGGTTGCGGCTGCTGGATGAACTGCGCCAGGAAATCGCCCAGGATGGGCGCGGGATCTAGGGCCAGATGGGCGCCGCGAGGCCGGAACTGTGGCTGATCGCGGGACCCAACGGTGTCGGCAAGACCAGCTATGCCCGCCGCTACCTGCGGGCGGTGGCGGGAACAGAGCGCTTCGTCAACCTTGACGAAATCGCGCGAGGGCTTTCGCCGCTGACGCCGACGCCGGATGCCGAGACCGGCGCGGCGGCCGCACGCATCGTGCTGAAGCGCATCGCCGACGGCATCCAGCAGCGTCAGAGCTTCGCCCTGGAAACGACCGTCGCCGGCCGGACCCACCTGCGCACGCTCGCCGCCGCGCGCGCGGCCGGGTTCGCGACGCGGCTGGTGTTCTGCATCCTGCCCGATGTCGAAACCGCGCTGTCCCGCATCGCTGCCCGCGTCACCGCCGGTGGGCACGCCGTTCCGGAGGCTGATGCGCGCCGCCGCTTCCCGCGCGCCTGCGCCAATTTTGCGGACTACGCCGCCGCCTGTGACCTGTGGCGCGTGCTGGATACGCAGATGGCGGAACCGAGGCTGGTCGCGGCCGGCCCGCCGCCCGCCATCGCCGATGCGGCGCTGCTGGCGGCCCTGCCGGATTCGCTGCGGGCGCAGCTACCGGCGTAGGGCGCGCATCAGCGCCAACGCCAGCGCCGTCTTCACCAGCGTGCCGGGGATGAACAGCAGGAACCCGGCTTCGAAGGCGCGCGCCAGGCCGACATAGCCCGCCAGCCACGCCACGCCCGGCACGAACAGCAGCAGATGCGCCGCCAGCAGCACCGCCGCCTGCCGCCAGGCGCCGAGGCCGCGCGCATATCCGGCGAGCCACGCGGCCAGCGCGAAGCCCAGCAGGTAGCCCGCCGTCGGCCCCATCAGCACCGCGAGCCCGCCCGTGCCGCCGGCGAACACCGGCAGCCCCGCCGCGCCCTGCGCCAGGTAGGCCGCCACCGCCGCAACACCCGTCGCCGGTCCGCCCAGCGCGCCGAGCAGCAGCACCACCAGGCTTTGCATGGTGGCCGGCACCGGCCACATCGGCAGCGTCACCTGGGCGGAGGCCGCAAGCAGCCAGGAGCCAAGCAGGGCCATGCCGGCGAAGCGCAATGCGGCGGGCCGATTGGAAAGGGATGCGATGGCCATGCTGGCGGGTCTCTCAGAAGCTGTCCTGGCTCCGGTCTGCCATTGCCGCGGCCGGGCTGTCCAGCAGGCCCAGCAGCCGGTGCATGACGCTCGGCATGGCGGCGCGGGCCTCGGTGGGGTCCATCCAGGCATGGCCCGGCACCGCCGCCCCATTAGGCAGCCGGGCGGTCAGCAGTGTCATGCGCAGTTCGAAATGGGTGAAGCCGTGCCGCGCCTCGCCGGGCAGCCGGTGCCAGTCGGGGGCGGCCAGGGGAACGTGGCCCAGCGCCTCCGCCACCGGCCAGGTTTCGGCGCGCCAGGGCGTGCCCGGCACTTCGAGCATGCCGCCGAGCAGCCCCTTCTCGGCCCGCCGCCGCACCAGCATCCGGCCAGCCTCGTCAAACAGCAGGAAATGCACACCGTGCCGCGTCGGCCGCGCGGCCTTGGCCGTCTTGCGCGGCAGGCTGGCCTGCACGCCGGCCGCCTGCGCCGCACAGCCCTCTCGCCACGGGCACAGCGCACAGGCCGGGTTGCGCGGCGTGCAGATCGTGGCACCAAGGTCGAACAGGGCCTGGGCGAAATCTCCCGGCCGCGCCCGCGCGGCGGGGTCCGCCATCCAGCCCTGCGCCAGTTCCGTCAGGCGCTTTTTCGCGGCCGGCAGCGGCGTCTCCACCAGGAAGATGCGCGCCGCCACCCGCTCCACATTGCCATCCGCCGGCACCACCGGCTGCCCGAAGGCGATCGCCGCGACGGCGGAGGCGGTGTAGGGCCCGATGCCGGGGATCGCTCGCAATCCTTCGACCGTACGCGGAAAACCCTGCGCCGCCAGCGCTTTGGCCCCCGAATGCAGGTTACGCGCGCGGGCGTAGTAGCCGAGCCCGGCCCATTCCTCCGCCACCTCCTCCCACGCCGCCGCCGCCAGTGCCGCAACGGTCGGAAAGCGCGTGAGGAATCGTGTATAGCGGGGGCCGACAGCGGCCACCGTCGTCTGTTGCAGCATGACCTCGGACAGCCAGACGCGGTAAGGGTCCGGCGTCCCGGTCGCCAGCCGCCAGGGCAGCACCCGCCGGTGGCGGTCGTACCAGTCGAGCAGCAGGCCGGGTTCGGGCGGGGGAGGAGGGGTCACGCATGGCAGAGAATGGCGAAGGCCGCCGCTTTCCGACAGGCCCCCTGCCGGTTTCCGTGATGATCCACCGGCTGACCCGCCCGGCCTTCCGCAAGCGCAGCCCCGCGGGGGCGCTGCTGATGGCGGATTGGGCGGCGATCGTCGGCCCGGCGTTGTCCGCCGTGACCCAGCCGCTGCGCATCACCGCCGGCACGCTGACGCTGGCCTGCGCCGGCCCGGTGGCGATGGAATTGCAGCATCTGGCGCCGGAATTGATCTCCCGCATCAATGCCCATCTCGGGCGCGTGGCGGTGGAGCGGTTGCGTTTCGTGCAGCAGGCCATCGCCGGCAGCGCGCCACCCCGGCCGCCCCCGCGCCCGGTGGTGCTGCCGGGGGATGTCGAGGCCCGGCTGGCCGCGATGCCGGAGGGTGAGTTGCGCGATGCCCTGGCAAAGCTTGCGCTTGGCGTCTATCGGAAGCGCTGACCATGCCGGGATGCCGTGCCGCCTCCATATGTGGCGCGATCCCAACTGCCGGAGGCCACCCGATGCTGCACCGCCGCACCCTTCTCACCCTCGCCGCCGGGGCTTCGGCCGCCATGTTGCTGCCCGCCGCCGCCTGGGCCCAAGGGACCCCGCCGGCCGCCGCGCCAGCGCCGGAGCCCCTGGCGGCCGATGACCCGCGCATGACGGAGCGCAGCGTCGGCCGCGCCGACGCGCCGGTGACGGTCATCGAGTATTTCTCCCTCACCTGCGGCCATTGCGCGGCCTTCCACACGCAGACCTGGCCGCAGGTGAAGAAGGACCTGGTCGATACCGGCCGGATGCGGATGGTGTTCCGCGATTTCCCGCTGGATGCGCTGGCGCTGGCCGGCGCCGCGGTGGCGCGCAGCCTGCCGCCGGAACGCTATGAGCCCTTCATCTCCGCGCTGCTGTCCTCGCAGGATCGATGGGCCTTCAGCCGCAGCGCCGACCCGCGGGAGGAGTTGTTCAAGCTCGCCGCGCTGGCCGGCATGGGGCGCGCGCAGTTCGATGCCGCGATCACCGACCAGTCCCTGTCGCGGGCGATTCTGGCGGCGCGTGTGGCGGGGCAGCAGCAGCACAACGTGACCTCCACGCCGAGCTTCGTCTTCGGCAACCGCACCGTGCCGGGCAACATGGCCTTCGGCCGCTTCGCCGCCCTGGTCGCCGAGACCCGCTGAACCCATGGAAGTGGCGCCGGCGCCCGAGACGCCCGAGGAGCCGGCGCGCAGCGATGCCCAGGCCGAAGCCGCGCGTCACGCCAGGCTGACCCGGCTGCGCATCGCCGGCTTCAAATCCTTCGCCGAGGCGACGGTGGTGGAAGTGATGCCGGGCCTGACCGGCATCGTCGGCCCGAATGGCTGCGGCAAGTCCAATGTGGTGGAGGCGCTGCGTTGGGCCATGGGCGAGACCAACGCCCGGTCCATGCGTGGCGGCGAGATGGACGACATCATCTTCGCGGGTACCTCCACCCGGCCCGGCCGCAACCTGGCCGAGGTGACCCTGGTGCTGGAGGAAGCGGCTGGCCTGGCGCCACCGCCGAATGCCGAGGCCACCGACCTCGAAATCTCGCGAAAGATCGCGCGCGGGGAGGGCAGTTCGTTCCGTGTCAACGGGCGCGAGTTGCGCGCGCGCGACGTGCAGACGATGTTCGCCGATATCGGCTCCGGCGCCCGGTCCTCCGCCATGGTCAGCCAGGGCCGCGTCGCGGCGCTGATCCAGGCGAAGCCGGAGGAGCGCCGCGCGGTGCTGGAGGAGGCCGCCGGCATCGCCGGGCTGCGCGCCCGCAAGCACGAGGCCGAACTCAAGCTGCGCCAGGCGGAGACGAATCTCGGCCGCGCCGAGGACCTGATCGGCCAGATGGAGGCCGGGCGCCAGAACCTGCAGCGCCAGGCGCGCCAGGCGGCACGTTACCGCAACCTGTCCGGCCTGGTGCGGGATGCGGAGGTGGAGTGGCTGGCGATCCTGCGCGCCCGCGCCCAGGCCGCGCTGCAACACGCGCGCGACGTCTTCGGCACCGCCCGCCGTGCCACCGCGGATGCCGAGGCGCAGGCGGAGGCGGCCGCGCGGCGCGCCTTCGACGCCGAAAAAGGCCTGCCCGCGCCCCGCGCCGCGGAGGCCACCGCACGCACCGCGCTGGAGCGCCGCCGGGTGGAGGCCGAGACGCTCGGCGCCGAGGAGGCCCGGGCGCGGGAGGCTCTGGCGGGCGCCGAGTCACGCCATGCAGCGCTGGCGCGGGACCTGGAGCACGCGGCGCGCGTCGATGCCGATGCGGGCGCCGCCGAGGCGCGGCTGGACGCCGAGGCGCAGGAGTTGCTGGAAGCGGCGGCGGAACTGCCGGAGCGGGTGGCGCGGGCCGAGGCGGCGGAGCAGGCCGCCATCGCCGCCGTCGCAGCCGCCGCCGAGGCCGCCGACCGTGCGACAGAAATCGCCGCCGAGGCCGCCGCCCAGGCCAATGCGCTGGCCGCCGCCGAGGCCGAGGCCGCGACGCGCGCCGAGCGTTTGGCGCAGCAGTTCGCGAAGATTGCTGCGGACCATGCGGCCGCCACGCGCGCCGTGGTGCCCGGCGGCGCGCTGGCCGCCGCCGCGGACCAGGTCGGCGCTGCCGAAGCGGCCCTCGCCAACGCCGAAGCTGCGCTGTCCGCCGCCGAGGCCGCCCGCGCCGGTGCCCAGGCCGCGCATGAATCAGCCCGGCGCCTTTCCGCCGAGGCCGAGGCGACCGAATCCCGCGCCTCCGCCGAATTGCAGGCCGCCGAGACCGCCGCCCGCCGCGCCGCCGAACAGGCCGCTCGCCTGACCGCCGAGCGCGACGCCGCCCGCGCAGGCGCGGTGCCGGAAGCCGACCTTTCCGCCGCTCGCACCGAGGCCACCCAGGCCGCCGCCGCCCTGGCCGAGGCGCGTGCCGCGCTGGAGGCGGCGGAGAAGGCGCGGACCGCCGCCCAGTCCCGCCACGAAGCCGCCCGCGCCGCCGCCAGCGAGGCCGAGGCTGCCCGCGCCCGCGCCGCCGCCGAGGCCGCCGCCCTGGCCGAGGTTCTGCGGGCGCGGGAGGTGGGTGGCGGCGAGGCGGTATTGGATCGCATCGGCGTACCTCCCGGCCTGGAAGCCGCGCTCGGCGCCGCGATGGGGGAGGGGCTGGATTCGGCGCTGGACGAGGACTCGCCCCGCCACTGGCGCGCCCTGCCGCCGCTCGACCCAATGCCGGCCCTGCCGGCTGGCGCCACGCCGCTGGCCCGGCTGGTCGAGGCGCCGGATGCTCTGTCCCGCGCCCTGTCCCAGGTCGGCCTGCTGCCGAAGGGCACGGATGGCACCGCGCTGCTGCCACTGCTGAAGCCCGGCCAGGCGCTGGTGACGGAGGATGGCGCGGTGTGGCGCTGGGATGGGCATTGCCTGGCGGCGGGCATCCCCACGCCCGGGGCCGTCCGCCTCGCCCAGCGCAACGCGCTCCGTGCCGCCGGCGCGCGGCTGGATCAGGCGGAGGCCGCCGCCGCCACCGCCGCCGCAAGCCGCGCCGAGGCCGCCGCGGATGAACAGCAGGCGCGCGGCGCCGAGGCCCGGCATCGCGACCAGCGCGCCACTGCCGAGCGCCGCCAGGGCGCGGCCGCGACGGCGCTGGAGCGCCTGACCGCCCGCGACCAGCAGGCGCAGCAGCGCCTCGCCGCCCTGGCGCCGCAACTTGCGCGGCTGGAGACCGAAACCCAGGCCGCCGCCGCGGCGCTGGAAACGGCGCGGCTGGCTCGCGCCGCCGCGCCCAACGCCGCCACCGCCCGGCAATCCCGCACCACCGCTGCCGCCGAGGAGGCCACCGCGATCCGCGCCGAATCGGCGGCGCGCGAGGCCCGCCGCGGGGCCGA
>NZ_JBNXUN010000079.1:0-577 GCF_050563525.1 Falsiroseomonas sp. HC035 | reverse complement strand
GCCGATGCGTGTCCAGGCCGCGGCGATCGCCTGGCAGATCCGCGGCGTCCGGCTCGGCGAGCAGAACAGGTTGATCCCGAAGCCCTGCGGAAACCCCGCCTCCGCCAGCAAAGCCCGCGCCGCGTTCAGGTCCTGACTTGGCACAGGCCGGTCGGCGATGGCACCGAAGATGAAGGGCGGCACGGGCTGGTCGGTGGCATCGGCATAGCCCTCCATGATCTGCCGCGCGATGGCGTCGCGGTTCAGTGCCAGGGACATGGCGCGCCGCACCCGGACATCGCGCATCGGATTCTGGCCACCCGCATCCACGCCCGGAGGGTTTGGCCGCTCGACATCTAGGTAGATGTTGACCGCGTAGATGGAGGGGCTGGAGAACAGCGCGACGCGGCGATCGGCGCCAAGGCGCGACGCGTCCTGAAGCGGGACGTTGTTGATGAATTCGACATCGCCGGCGAGCAGCGCCGCGACGCGGGCCGTGTCGTTCGGGATCGGTGTCAGGCTTACTGTTTCCCACGGCACCGCGCCGCCCCACCAGGCCTCGTTGCGCCGCAGCACCAGCGGGGCGTTGGTGGACCAG
>NZ_JBNXUN010000078.1:0-615 GCF_050563525.1 Falsiroseomonas sp. HC035 | reverse complement strand
AGGCTGATGACGGTGCCCGGTGTTGGTCCGGTCACCGCGCTGACCTTCTGCTCGGCGGTGGACGATCCGGCGCGGTTCAGCCGGTCCCGTGCCATAGGTGCCCACTTCGGCCTGACGCCTCGGCGCTACCAGTCCGGCGAGACCGACCGTGTGGGGCACATCAGCAAGCAAGGCGACGGTCTTGCGCGCCAAGCGCTCTATGAGGCAGCGAACGTCCTGCTCACCAGGACGAGCCGCTGGTCGTCGCTGAAGGCCTGGGGCATGGCGATCGCGAAGCGCTCGGGCATGCGCCGCGCCAAGGTGGCCGTAGCCCGCAAGCTCGCCGTCGTGCTGCTGGGCATGTGGCGCGACGGCACCGAGTTCCGCTGGGGCAAGGAGGCGGTCGTGGCGTAGTCGCCCACCGTTCCCCACCCGAGCGTCCGACGTCCCGTCGCGGGGACGCGGCAGGGCGAGACCGCAAGAGCGCCGGTGCCGGTTTCCGCCGAGCCCGCTTGCTAGATTGGTCCGCCCCGCCTGCCTAGCCGTAGCCTGTGGCGGCTCCACGCCGACCACGAACAGAAGCGAGGAACCCGCGATGTGACCACTACGCCGGTCATTGACCGACCCGATTACAGA
>NZ_JBNXUN010000077.1:0-647 GCF_050563525.1 Falsiroseomonas sp. HC035 | reverse complement strand
ATACCAAGTCCTGGCGGCGGTGACTCACGAATGGGCTTTCCCGACGCGGAGCCGATCTGATTCAAGGGGGCGAGCATTGGAGCTTCGCCATGGGCCAGCCGCTTCCTCTCCGCCTCGACCATGATGGTCCAGCCCTGCGCGCCGCGGCGCGCCGATGCAGAGATGCTGCGCAGGCCCGGCGTCTGTTGGCGCTGGCGGCGATCTATGACGGCGCCTCGCGCACCGAAGCAGCGCGGATCGGCACCGTGACGCTGCAGATCATTCGGGACTGGGTCGTGCGGTTCAACGCCATGGGCGCGGAGGGCTTGGTCGACCGCAAGCCGCCGGGCTCGCTGCCACGGCTGACCGCCGCCCACCGTGCAGCGCTGACCGCGACGATCGAGGCGGGCCCGATCCCCGCCAGCCATGGCGTCGTACGCTGGCGGCTGGTCGATCTCGGCCAGTGGCTGTGGGAGGAGTTCCGGGTCTCGGTCTCGAAGCAGACGCTGAGCCGGGAACTGCGCGCGATGGGCTACCGCAAGCTCTCGGCCCGGCCGCGGCATCATGCGCAGGCTGAGGGCGCCATTGATCTTTTTAAAAGACCTTCCCCTCCCGTCTGGAGGAAGTCGCGCACGAGAAAGGCGTCGCCATCGGCGCCATAGAGATCT
>NZ_JBNXUN010000076.1:0-708 GCF_050563525.1 Falsiroseomonas sp. HC035 | reverse complement strand
CAGCTCCGGCATCAGAAGGGTAAGGACGATACGCTCGATGCCGAAAGCGCCGCCCGCAGCGTACTCGCTGGCCAGGCCACGACACTGCCGAAGGCCGGCACGAGCACCGTCGAGATGATCCGCCACCTGAAGGTCGCCCGCGACACCGCCGTCAAGGCGCGCAGCCAGGCCATGCTGACGCTCAAAGCCATCATCGTGAGTGCGCCCTCGGCGCTGCGCGAGCAGCTCGGCTGCTTGGCCGGGAAGATGACACTGCTCCGCCACCTCGCTGTCCTGCGTCCGGGCCCACTCACCTCAACCACGGCCTCCGCTAAAGCCAGCCTGCGCGCCATCGCGCGGCGCTGGCTGGCCCTCAATGCGGAGATCAAAGACCATGATGCTCATCTCGAGCAACTGACCCAGCAACTCGCGCCCGACCTGGTGCAGGCGCACGGCATGGGCGCGGGCACCGCTGCCGAGATGCTCATCGTCATCGGCGACAACCCCGAGCGCATCCGATCAGAGGCAGCGCTGGCCAAGCTTTGCGGCGCCTGCCCTATCCCGGCTTCCAGCGGCAAGACAAACCGGCATCGGCTCAACCGAGGCGGCAATCGCCAAGCCAACGCGGCCCTCTACCGTGTGGTCATCGTCCGCATGCGGGGGCACCAGCCCACCCTCGACTACGTCAGACGCCGAACCGCCGAAGGAAAGAGCAAGCCCGAGATCATC
>NZ_JBNXUN010000075.1:0-850 GCF_050563525.1 Falsiroseomonas sp. HC035 | reverse complement strand
CTAGGCTCAGGACCCATTAATCGCTTGCATCAAGGCGTCGGCTTGTGATTCTGGATGTGGCGGAGGTCCCGCCATGTCCGCACCGCCCTTCCTGCTGACGCCCAGCCAGATGCGCCGCCTGTCGCCCCACTTCCCGCGCTCGCATGGCGTGCCGCGGGTGGATGATCGCCGGGTGATCAGCGGCATCATCTACGTCATCCGCCATGGATTGCAGTGGCGCGATGCGCCCCCCGCCTACGGGCCGCACAAGACGCTCTACAACCGCTTCGTGCGCTGGAGCCGCCTTGGCGTATTCGACCGCATCTTCGCGGCCTTGGCGGCCGAAGCTGGGCCACCCGATCGGCTGATGATCGACAGCACCCACCTGAAGGCCCACCGCACCGCAGCCAGCCTGCTCAAAAAGGGGCTTTTTCCCGCTGTATCGGCCGAACCAAGGGCGGCCTGAACTCCAAGCTCCACGCCGTCTGCGACGGTCAAGGCCGCCCGGTCCTGATGCTGCTGACCGAGGGGCAGGCCAGTGACCATCGCGGCGCCGCCCTGATGCTGCCCCACCTGCCGCCCGCCCGAGAACTCATCGGCGACCGCGGCTATGACAGCGGGCGCTTCCGCACCGCCCTGCAGGACAAGGGCATCACCCCCTGCATTCCGTCTACGCGTCGCCGGAAGCTACCCATCCCGCATGACACCGCGCTCTACCGCCAGCGCCACCGCATCGAGAACATGTTCGGCAGGCTCAAGGACTGGCGCCGCATCGCCATGCGCTACGACCGCTGCGCCCACACCTTCTTCAGCGCCATCACCCTCGCCGCCACCGTCACCTTCTGGCTCAGGCAATGAGTCCTGAGCCTAG
>NZ_JBNXUN010000074.1:0-881 GCF_050563525.1 Falsiroseomonas sp. HC035 | reverse complement strand
TACTCAACCACCGCCGTCCGCGCGCAGGACCAAACCGCACCAGACAGGATCTCTCCCGCCAGGCCAGCCCGCCCCCACTCAGGAACGACAACGGCACACTCTACCCAAATTACACACACACTGGATGAGGACCCCTGCCACCCCGGCCCCGAGCTTGCGCCCCGGACCACAGCGGCGGATCATCATCCACCAAATCATCTTCACCGTTTGAAAGAACATGCCCGAACCGGAGCCGAAGCCCCGACCGGGAAACTGTTGAGGGAAGTCCGCACCACCTCGCGGCAGCACGGATCTCAAAGGACGCAGCCCAACCAGGCGCACCCGCAAACCGCAAGTCGGACCCACCGGACCCAACCCGCCAGCCACCAAATCTGGAGGCTAACGGATTCGAACCGATGACCCCCTGCTTGCAAAGCAGGTGCTCTACCAGCTGAGCTAAGCCCCCGAAATCACCTAGGCCAGAGCAACCGGAGGCGGCGACATGGCGTGCCATTGGCACACCGCGCTGCGCGGCATGCCGCGCAGATCGCTCGCTACCCCCTCCGGGGGATTTTTCCTCGGCCAGAGACCAAGGAAAAATGGGCCAGGGAGGACTTGAACCTCCGACCCCACGCTTATCAAGCGTGTGCTCTAACCAACTGAGCTACTGGCCCCCACACCTGTCTGACCCGCGCAGCACAATGCCCGGCAACCCGAAGGCCGCAACAGGACACCACGCCACGACAGGCGGAGGGAGGGGCAGCCGGATGGATCGCTTGGTGCTTGTCCAGACATCCTCCCCACCCCATCCGGGGCGGATCCGACATCCAGAAGGGCCTGAAACAGGCCGTCTATCAGAACCACCACAGCCGAGAGGCCGAAACCCCTCACCCCATGGCGGC
>NZ_JBNXUN010000073.1:0-893 GCF_050563525.1 Falsiroseomonas sp. HC035 | reverse complement strand
CAGGCGACGTCGACCCGACCTCCGGCACCGAGGGCGCGCCGCGGGCCGTGTCAGAAGCCCTTGAGCCTGAGACTGCGCGCGACCTGGCCTTTGCCTTCCGAATCAGCACGCTCGCTTGCCACGCCGCCGCTGCCGGGGGAGGGGGGTTTCGGCGCCGCCGGCAAGCCGCTTCCGCTTTCACGCGAAGCCGTTGGACGCCTGATGGACATGGACAAGATGGCCCTGGCCTTCCGGCCTATGCCCACTTCCACGGATACGCGTCGTAGAGCACGGTGGCATTCTCGCCGTACAACCGACGACAGGCCTGGGCTTCGTCTGGACTGAAGGAGATTCGCCGTGAGCTTCATGCAGCGCTTCGCAATCGGACTGTGCCTGTTGCTGACCAGTCCCGCCATGGCGCAGAACCTGCGGATCGGGATCCAGGCGCCACCCAGCACGCTCGACCCACACTGGCTCCTGAACCTGGCCAATACGGGCGCCTTGCGGAACATCTATGACACCCTGGTGTCGCGCGACGACCAGATGCAGCTTCGCCCGAGCCTGGCTGAATCCTGGCGCGTGGTGGACGACACCACCTGGGAGTTCAAGCTGCGCCCCGGCGTGCGCTTCCATGATGGCGCGCCGCTGACCTCGGCTGATGTCGTAGCCTCCTTCCAGCGGGTGCCCAACGTGCCGGGCAACCCCAACCCCTACTCGATCTACCTCTCCGGCGTGACGGCCGTGGAGCCGGTCGATGACCTGACCTTCAACATCCGCACCGCCGGGCCCTTGCCGGCCCTGCCCACCAACCTGACGCAGATCTTCATCGTGCCGCGGTCGGTCGCGCAGAAGGGCAATCCGGCGTTCAACTCCGGCGAGGCTGCGATCGGCACAGGCCCGTTCCGTCTGGTCAG
>NZ_JBNXUN010000072.1:0-902 GCF_050563525.1 Falsiroseomonas sp. HC035 | reverse complement strand
CTGTCCGGCGTCAGCACCCTTGGGACAGATGAGCGGAGTTGAGGAACGGAGGATTTCTGGCTCATCGTAACTGCCAGGAGAGTGAAGATGAGCCAGAAATCCTCCGCCCCCGTTGCCAAGCCGCCGGCCGAGAAGGTGGTGCGCGACATTCGCCGCGCCACCCGCAAGCACCACTCGGCCGAGGACAAGATCCGCATCGTCCTCGAGGGCCTGCGCGGCGAGGAGAGTATTGCCGCCCTGTGCCGCCGCGAGGCCATCGCCGAGAGCCTGTACTACGCCTGGTCGAAGGAATTCCTGGAAGCCGGCAAACGCCGCCTGGCCGGTGACACAGCCCGCGCCGCCACGACCGACGAGGTCAAGGAACTGCGCCAGGAGGCCCGCACGCTGAAAGAGGTCGTCGCCGAACAGGCGCTTGAGCTGCGCTTGCTGAAAAAAAGCATGATCGCGGCTGGGGACGACCGCACATGAGGTACCCGGCTCACGAGAAGCTCGAAATCATCCGCCTCGTCGAGCAGTCTCACCTGCCGGCACGGCGCACGCTGCGCCAGTTGGGCGTGCCGCCGGCGACGTTCTACCGCTGGTACGACCGCTACCAGGGCGGCGGCCCGGAAGCCCTGGCCGACCGGCCTTCGCGGGCGGATCGCGTGTGGAACCGCATCCCGGATCCGACACGCGACAAGATCATCGACCTGGCGCTGGCCAAGCCGGAATTGTCGCCACGCGAGCTCGCCGTGCGCTTCACCGAGCAGCAGCGCTACTTCGTCTCTGAAGCCTCGGTCTATCGCCTGCTCAAGGCGCACGACCTGATCACCAGCCCGGCTTTCATCGTGGTCAAGGCGGCCGAGGAGTTCCACACCAAAACCACCGCGCCCAACCAGCTGTGGCAGACCGACTTCACCTAC
>NZ_JBNXUN010000071.1:0-951 GCF_050563525.1 Falsiroseomonas sp. HC035 | reverse complement strand
TGACAAGATCATCTCGATGTATGCCCGGGGCATGAGCACGCGGGAGATCGCGGGCCACCTGCTGGACCTGTATGGCATCGAGGTCTCACCGGACCTGATCAGCACGGTGACCGACGCGGTGCTGGACGAGATCGCCACCTGGCAGGCCCGGCCGCTGGAGCCGGTCTACCCGCTGGTCTTTTTCGACGCGCTTCGGGTGAAGATCCGCGACGAGGGGTTGGTCCGCAACAAGGCAGTGCATATCGCACTCGGCGTCCGGGCCGACGGCACCAAGGAAATCCTTGGCCTTTGGCTTGAGCAGAACGAGGGTGCCAAGTTCTGGCTCCGGGTGATGAATGAACTGCGCAACCGCGGCGTGGAAGATATCCTGCTCGCCGTGGTCGACGGGCTGAAGGGCTTCCCCGAGGCGATCCTGGCGGTGTTCCCCGAGGCCATGGTGCAGACCTGCATTGTGCATCTGCTGCGCCACAGCCTGGACTTCGTCGCCTGGAAGGACCGCAAGCCGGTGGCGGTGGCCTTGAAGGACATCTACCGCGCAGTGGATGCCACCGCGGCCGAGGCGGCGCTGACGGCGTTCGAGGCCAGCCCCTGGGGCCGGAAATACGCCGCCATCGGCCAGAGCTGGCGCCGCGCCTGGGGCGAGGTGGTGCCGTTCTACGCTTTCCCCATGGAGGTCAGGCGATTGCTGTACACGACAAATTCCATTGAGGCGCTCAACTCCCGGCTGCGCCGCGCGATCCGCGCCAGGGGGCATTTCCCGACCGACGAGGCGGCGCTGAAACTGCTGTTTCTTGTCTTGAACAGGACCGAGAAGGAATGGACGATGCCGCCGCGTGAATGGTCCATGGCCAAAGCGCAATTCGCCGTCCTGTTCGGCGAACGCTTCACCCGCGCCATGGCCTGACCGTGTCGTTCAACCGACCGGCCGCACACGGAATTCCTGACACTCCC
>NZ_JBNXUN010000070.1:0-995 GCF_050563525.1 Falsiroseomonas sp. HC035 | reverse complement strand
CCCGGCATGTCCCCCGGCATGTCCCCTGGGGACCGCGACGCGCTGGCCGCCGAATACGTGCTCGGCACGCTGGAGGCGCGGGAGGCCGCCGCGGTGGCCGCCGCCCTGCCGACGGATGCGGCGCTGGCCGAGGCGGTGGCGGCGTGGGAGGCGCGGCTCGCGCCGCTCACGGCGTTGGCGACGCCCGAATCGCCGCCGCCCGACCTGTGGGCGCGGATCGAGGCTGCGCTGGACCCGGCCCCCGCGCCTGCGGCACCGGGGAAGGCGTCCTGGTGGTCTTCCCTGCTCGACCCGTGGCGGGCCGGGGCGCTGGGCGCCGGCGCGCTGGCCGCTGGCCTCGCCGCCTTCATCCTGCTGCAGCCGGAGCCCGCGCCGCGGCTGATGACCGTGTTGCTGACCGAGAGCGACCAGCCGGCCTGGCTGGTGGAGGCCGACCAGGGCGGCCTGCGGCTCGCCTCGCTGAACCCGCGCCCGGCGCCGGAGGGCCGCGTGCTGGAATTGTGGGCGCTGCCGCAGGGCGCGACGGCACCGACCTCGCTCGGCCTGATCCCGGCGCAGGGCCGCATCAGCGTCTCGCCCAGCACCATCCAGCCGAGCCCGGGCATGCTGATCGAGATCACGCTGGAACCGCCGGGTGGCTCGCCGATCGGCCGGCCGACCGGGCCAATCCTGTTCATCGGCCGCCTGGCGCCGGCGAGCGGGACCTGAAATAATTTCTCCTGGCGCTGCATCCAGGCAGCGCCGTGCTCCGTAACGCATCCAGAGACGCCGTAACGGCACTCGCAAGATGTACACGGAGAGAAACCGATGACCCCGACTATCCGCACCGCCATCGCCGCCGCCGGCCTGATCGCCGCCGTGCAGGCCGCCAGCGCCGCCGACGCCGCGACCCTGGTCGCCCTGACCGCAGACAACGCCCTGGTCAGCTTCGACAGCGAGACGCGCCGCGCCGGCGCTCCGGTGCGCGTCACCGGCACCGATGGCCGCCTGCTCGG